>JAKEFM010000065.1 GCA_022616055.1 Planctomycetota bacterium | reverse complement strand
GACGGGACGCGCGTAGGGTTCAGCGACCCGCGGCGGGGGGGGACGGCGGCCGGGGAGTAGGGGTCCCGACCCGTCTTCCGCGCGGACGAGGCGCGAGCGGTCGGAGGAGGGGCTCGAGCGGGCGGCTCCCCGCTTCACTTGGGCCGGTAGTCGCGAGGGTCCACGCAGGCGTCGTACGTCGCCCGGTCGATCGGGATCCAGTCGGTGAGGTCGATCCCGGGGCGCTTGCCAAAGCCCTCGCCCCGGGGGTAGGGGGAGGCGATCTTGATCCACCGGGCCTGCTTCCGCGCGATCACCCGGATCACCCGCGCGACCTCCGAGAGGTCCTGGTCCTGGCTGAAGAGGAGCGCCACGTCGTACTCCCGCTCGTAGGCCATGCGGATCACGTCGATCGCGATCCGGACGTCGATCCCCTTCTCCTGGCGGGTGAAGAAAGTGTGCGAGCCTCCCGCCGGGAGGCGCACGCTCACGCGGCGGTACACGAGGGGGCGCGCGAAGATCCTGATTCCGTCCCACCCCATCGCGGCGAGCTTGGCCGCCCACAAAGTACCCCAGAAGGGTTCGTCATCCGGGGCGCGTACGCCCGTGTAGAAGCGCACCTCCTCCAGGGTCCAGCCGCGGGAGGAGCAGACGGCCTGCGCGAGCCGGCGGACGTCGAAGTTGGGAAGGCGGTACCCGAAGCACCTCCGGGCTGCGTGGAAGAGGTTCTGCCCATCCACGAAGGCGACCGTCCTTCTCGCTCCGGTATCTCCCCCCATCTCCCCTCGCTCCCGGAATGAAATAACCCGCCCGAGGCGCCAGTCGGCGTATCGAACGGGCCGGCAATTCGAACGCGACCTACGTAGCCCGTCTCCGAAGGTCCGTCAAGGCCCACGGCCTCGGCGCCAGGCACGCGTCTGGCGTCCGCGCCTGCCGACCACCGCATTCCCACCTCTAATGACGAACGAGACGCGAAAAGGTTACATCCCGCGCCTGCGCGCCCCTTCGCGCTCTCGGCGGAGGTGCGCGCGACCGTGGAGAAAGGCGATCCCGAGGCGCTCGCACGCGCCGGAGACGACGAGCGCGACCTCGATCGGGTCGACCGTGGTCAGGCGCCCCTCTCCGCGGGATCCCAGCGGTAGACGCGGATCATCGTCTCGCGGTCGAGCCGGAGGGCGGCGAGCCTCAGCCGGAGTTCCTCCCGCGAAGAGGCCGGGTAGCACGAGCGCAGCCCGACGAGCGCGAGTTCCCCCGTCGCGCGGCAGAGCGCGGACGCGATCTCGGCCTTCCGCCAGGCAGGCGCGTCGCGCCAGATCCCGACGAGGAGGGCTTCCGCCTCGGGTGTCGTGTCCTCCGACTGCATCCGGTATCCCGGGGGGAGAGTCCCCGGAACGAGCCCGGCGGGTTCCGTTCGCTCTTCGCTCGCCATGCAGTCCCGATTCGCGGAGGCGATCGTAGCCGGGAACGGAACCGGTTCCACGGGTTCCGGGGCCTCCTTCAGGTCCCCCTCCTGTGGAAGGAGGGGGTCTCCGGTCTACGATCTCCTCCGTGCCCGCGCGCGAGGGAGCCTTCGAACTCGTCTCCGACTTCCGCCCGCGGGGCGATCAGCCCGCGGCGATCGAGGCGCTCGCCTCGGGGCTGGCGGCGGGGGAGAAGCGCCTGTGCCTCCTCGGGGTGACGGGGAGCGGGAAGACCTTCACGATCGCGAACGCGGTCGCGCGCGCGAACCGGCCGACGCTCGTGCTCGCCCCGAACAAGACCCTCGCCGCGCAGCTCTACGCGGAGTTCCGCGCCCTGTTCCCGAAGAACGCCGTCGAGTACTTCGTCTCCTACTACGACTACTACCAGCCCGAGGCCTACGTCCCCTCGACCGACACCTACATCGAGAAGGACGCCTCGATCAACGAGCGGATCGAGCGGATGCGGAACTCCGCCACGCGCTCGCTGCTCGATCGAAACGACTGCCTGATCGTCGCGAGCGTCTCCTGCATCTACGGCCTCGGGAGCCCCGAGTCCTACGAGGGGATGTCGGTCTCCGTGAAGGTCGGCGACCGGATCGACCGCGACGACCTCCTGCGCGCCCTCGCCCGCATCCAGTACTCCCGCAACCACCTCGAGCTGGTGCCGGGCGTCTTCCGCGTGCGAGGCGACGTCGTCGAGGTCTTCCCCGCCTACGAGGAGGAACGGGTCGTCCGGATCGAGATGCTCGGCGAGGAGATCGAGGCGATCGCCGAGGTCGACCCGAAGACGGGCGAGGTTCTCGCGACCAAGCGCTCGGTCCGGATCTACCCGACCACGCACTACGTGACGCCCACCGACCGGCTCGAGCGCGCCTGCGTCGGGATCGAGCGCGAGCTGGAGGAGCACCTCCCCCGCCTCCGGGCGGCCGGGAAGGAGACCGAGGCGGAACGCCTCGAGACCCGGACCCGGGACGACCTCGCGATGCTCCGGGAGACCGGGATGTGTCGGGGGATCGAGAACTACTCCCGCCACCTCGACGGGCGGGCGCCCGGGCAGCCCCCGTTCACCCTCCTCAATTACTTCCCCCCCGGCTTCCTCCTGGTCGTCGACGAGAGCCACGTCACGATCCCGCAGCTCGGCGGGATGTTCCGGGGGGACCGGTCCCGCAAGGAGACCCTCGTCGAGTACGGCTTCCGCCTCCCCTCCGCCCTCGACAATCGCCCGCTCAAGTTCGAGGAGTTCGAGCGCCTCATCGGCCCGACGGTCTACGTGTCGGCGACGCCTGGCCCGTACGAGAAGACGCAGGCCTCCGGCCGGATCGTCGAGCAGGTCGTGCGGCCGACGGGCCTCCTCGATCCCCGGATCGAGGTTCGCCCGGCGAAGACCCAGGTCGACGACCTCCTCCACGAGATCCGCCGGCGGGCGAAGGCGGGGGAGCGCGTCCTCGTGACGACCCTCACGAAGCGGATGGCCGAGGAGCTGACCGAGTACTACACGGACCTCGGAGTGAAGGCGAAGTACCTCCACGCCGACATCGAGACGATCGAGCGCACGGCGCTCCTCCGCGATCTGCGCCTCGGCGCCTACGACGTCCTGATCGGGATCAACCTCCTGCGGGAGGGGCTCGACCTGCCGGAGGTCTCCCTCGTCGCCATCCTCGACGCGGACAAGGAGGGATTCCTCCGGTCGACGACCTCCCTCATCCAGACCTGCGGGAGGGCGGCGCGGAACCTGAACGGCCTCGTCCTCCTCTACGCCGACTCCCGGACCGACTCGATGCGAGAGACGATCGCGGAGACCGACCGGCGCCGGGCGAAGCAGGAGGCCTTCAACCGGGAGCACGGGATCACTCCCGAGTCGGTGAAGACGGCGATCCGCTCGGGGATCGACGAGGTCGAGGAGGGGGACTGGGGCGAGATCCCGCAGGTCCGGGAGGAGGCCCCCGGCTACGGCGGGAAGCGCGCCCGCCTCGGCCCGGAGGAGTTGCGCCGGCGCATCCGGGCCCTCCGCCGGGCGATGGCCAAGGCGGCCGCCGACCTCGACTTCGAGAAGGCCGCCCGGCTTCGCGACGAGGTCTTCCGCCTCGAGAGACGCGAGATGGAAGGCGCGGCGTCGTGACGCTCCCCCTCACCTTCGCGCCCGAAGACCTGCCCGAGGCGCCGGGGGTCTACCTCTTCAAGGACGAGGCGGGGAAGGTCCTCTACGTCGGGAAGGCGAAGTCGCTGCGCGACCGGATCCGCTCCTACGTCCGCCCGGGCGGCGACGGCCGGCTCCAGATCCCCTTCCTCGAGCGGGAGGCGGCCGGGATCGACTTCGTCGTCACGGCGAGCGAGTCGGAGGCGGTCCTCCTCGAGGACACCCTCGTCAAGAAGCACCGCCCTTCCTGCAACGTCCGGCTGCGCGACGACAAGTCCTTCCTCCTCGTGCGCCTCGACCCGCGCCAGGAGTTCCCCCGGCCCGAGCCGGTGCGGGCCCACGGCCGCCTCGGTCGGGACGACGGCGTCCCGACCTTCGGCCCGTATCCCTCGACGGGGGCTCTGCGCCGGACGCTGCGCTTCCTCCATTCCGTCGCGCCGCTGCGCGACTGCTCGGACGCGGTGATGCGCAATCGCACCCGTCCCTGCCTCAAGCACTCGATCGGCCGCTGCTGCGCCCCCTGCGTCGGCCTCGCCACGCGGGAGGAGTACCGCGAGCACGTCGATCGGGCGCTCGACTTCCTGCGCGGGCGGATCGACGGGGCCCGCGAGCACCTCCGCCGGCGGATGAAGGAGGAGGCCGACGCGCTGCGGTTCGAGCGGGCCCAGGTGATCAAGAACCAGATCGCGGCGCTCGAGGAGACGGCCGCCGCCGGTCGCCTCTCGGTCGCCGCGAAGGAAGATCGCGACGTGATCGGTCTCCACCGCGACGGCGAGCGCGCCTCGATCGCCGTCCTGCGGTTCCGGAACCGATTGCTCGTCGACACGCGGACCCACCTCCTCGACACGCGCCTCCCGGACCCGGAGCTGCTCGCCTCGTTCCTTCCTCGTTATTACGCGACGGCCGAGGTCCCTCCCGAGGTGGTCCTCGCGCGCGCGGCGAACGACCCCGAGATGCTCCAGGCCTGGCTCGCCGGCCGGAGGAGCGGGGCGGTCTCGCTCCTCCTCCCGCGTCGCGGGGAGCGCGCGCGGCAGGTGGCCCTCGCCTGCGAGAACGCGCGGCGCGCGATCGAGTCGGCGAAGACCCGGGAGGCGGCGATGGGGGAGGCGGCCGACTCGCTCGCCGACCTCCTCCTCCTCCGGAAGGTCCCCGAGACGATCGACGGCTTCGACGTCTCGAACCTCCAGGGCTCCGCGAACGTCGCCTCGCGCGTTCGCTTCGTCGACGGCCGTCCCGAGAGACGAGGCTGGAGGCGCTTCCGGGTGAAGGGATTCGAGGGACAGGACGACTTCGCCTCGATGCGGGAGGTCGTCGGCCGCGCGCTCCGGCGCGACCTCGAGGAGGACACGCTCCCCGACCTCCTCGTCATCGACGGCGGTCGAGGCCAGCTCGCCGCCGCTCTCGAGGCCCGCGACGAGGTCGGGGCGTGGGACGTCGACCTCGTCGGCCTCGCGAAGGACCGGACCGAGGCCGGCCCCGGCGACGCGATGCTCCACAAGGGGGAGCGCGTCTTCCTCCCGGGGGCCGAAGAGCCGATCCCGGTGCCCGAGGGGACCCCGGCCCACCACCTCCTCTCTCGCATCCGGGACGAGGCGCACCGCTTCGCCGTCACCTATCACCGGAAACTGCGCTCCCGGATCGGCTCGGAGCTCGACGACGTCCCCGGCGTCGGCGCTACGCGCCGCCGGTCGCTCCTCCGGCACTTTGGCTCCCTCACCTCCCTCCGCGAGGCTTCCGTGGAGGCGATCGCTTCCGTTCCCGGGATCCCGCGCACGCTCGCGGAGGCGGTCCACCGGGCACTTCATGCCTCCGCGGAGGAGACCCCGAGGTGATCCTCGGGAACGCCTCGCGCGGGGCGCTCCTGGCGCGCGAGGTCGTCGAGGTGCGCGGGTTCTTCTCCCGGCTCCGCGGCCTCCTCGGCCGGGGCGCTCCGCCCGATGGGACCGCGCTCCTCTTCGCCACGCCCTCCTTTCATTCTTTTGGCGCGCGCGCGCCGGTCGACGTCGCCTTCCTCGACGCCCGCCTGCGCGTCGTAGCGCTCGTGCGCTCTCATCGACCACGGAGGCCCGCTCTTCCTCCACCCGGCGCCACCTCCGTCCTCGTCGCGAGAGAGGGATCGTTCTCCGCCGGGAGGCTCGAGGTGGGCGACCTCCTCGAGTGGGTCCCCCTCACCTCCGACCGCGTCGCTGGCGGGGCGGGGATCCCGCCCGAGTTCGCCCACCTGGTGAAGGAACTCCCTCCTGTCCCGCCCGAGATTCTCCGGGGCCAAGGAGGCGACACGGAGTGAGCCTGGCCACGAGCCGCGTGTCCCCGGAGCGAGACCCGTCACGGGATCGGGGATCGCAGCAAGGCGGGGACCCCCCCCGCGGCTCGATTCGACCGTCCGAGACACACGGGCTAGGATGCGCCTTCCACTGCCGGAGGGATTCATGGTCATCCGGAACTCGGCGGCGTCGGTCTCTGAGGACGGGAGGAGGGATTCGCGACCGCCCGAGGAGCGGCGTTTCCGGCGAGGAGGAGTCATGAGGATCGAGATCGCCCTCGCCTCCGCCCTCCTGGGAATGGCGCCGCTGGCTCGGGGGCAGCGGCTGGGGTTCACCCATCAGATGCTGCCGGCGCACATCGATCCCGCGCGGGCGGTCGCCTTCCTGGACGTGGAGGGGGACGGCGACCTCGACGCGCTCGTGGGGAACGGGGACCCGGCTTCGAGTCTTCCCCTGACCAACCGCCTCTACCTCAACGGCGGGACGGGAGTGTTCACGACGACGAACCTCCCCGTCCCGCCCGCGACCACGCGGGCGGTCGCGCTCGGGGACGTGGACGCGGACGGCGACCTCGACGCTCTCGTCGGGACCTCGTTCCCCTGCGGCCCCGGCGGCTGCGCGAGCGGCTCGAATCGCCTCTACCTCAACGGCGGAACCGGGGTCTTCACCGATGCCACCGGCACGAACCTGCCGGCGCTGTCCGGCTCGACGCTGGGGGTCGCGCTCGGGGACGTGGACGGGGACGGCGACCTCGACGCGTTCGCGGGGCAGATCGGGCAGAAACGCCTCTACCTCAACGGCGGGACGGGAGTCTTCACCGACGCCACCGCGACGAGCGTGCCGGCCCTCGTCACCGGCACGACGACGGTCGCGCTCGGGGACGTGGACGTGGACGGGGACCTCGACGCGGTCATGGGGGTGACGGGGTCTCCGCAGGGAGGGCAGAACCGGCTCTACCTCAATGATGGGACGGGGATTCTCGCGGACGTCACGGCGACGAACGTTCCAGTCGCACTCGAGGAGACGTATGCCGTCGCGCTGGGGGACGTGGACGGGGACGGCGACCTCGACGCGCTCCTGGGGACCGAGGGGCAGGACCAACTCCACCTCAATGGGGGGACGGGAGTGTTCACGGACGCCACGGCGACGAACCTCCCCGCCGTGTACAACGAGACGTATGCGGTCGCACTGGGGGACGTGGACGGGGATGGGGACCTCGACGCGCTCCTAGGGAACGGCGGGTTCCTGGAGCAGAACCGGCTCTACCTCAACGGTGGGACGGGCGCCTTCGCGGACGTCACCGCGACGAATCTCCCGGCGATCGCGTTCGGAGACACGGTGGCGGTCGCGCTCGGGGACGTGGACGGGGACGGCGACCTCGATGCGTTCCTTGGGAACAGCGGACAGAACCGCCTCTACCTCAACGGTGGGACGGGGGTCTTCGCGGACGCAACGGCGACGAGCCTGCCGGCGCAGGCCGACTCCACGGTGGCGGTCGCGCTGGGGGACGTGGACGGGGACGGCGACCTCGACGCCTTCGTGGGGAACTACGGGCAGCAGAGTCGCCTCTACCTCAACGGCGGCACGGGGGTGTTCACGGATTTCACCGCGACGAACCTGCCGTCCCTGGTCGGTTTCATGCGGGCCGCGTCCCTCGGGGACGTGGACGGGGACGGCGACCTCGACGCGTTCCTGGGGATCCCCATGCAGAACCGCCTCCTCGACAACGGGGGGACCGGGGTCTTCACCGACGTGACCGCGACGAGCGTGCCGGTCCTGATCGACACCACGCTCGCAGCCGCGCTCGGCGACCTGGACGGGGACGGCGACCTCGACGCCTTCGTGGGGAACTACGCGAGGCAGAGTCGCATCCAGACCAACCTCACCCGGCAGCTCGCCTGGCGGGGGATCCCGCGAGCCGGGAAGCCCCTAACCCTCGACGTGCGGGGTCCAGCGAACGGCGCCTGGCTCCTCGCCGCGTCGCCGGCCAACGCCAGCATCTCGCTGCCTCCGCTCGGCACGCTCCGCCTCTTTCCCCCG
>JAKEFM010000064.1 GCA_022616055.1 Planctomycetota bacterium | reverse complement strand
GAAGGTCCTCTTCGCGCTGTCCAGGCGCCCGAGCCTCGGCCTCGTCCGGGACCGGCTCGCCAACGCCGCCCGCGTGAGGGACATCAAGACCGCCCTCGCGGAGGGCCTCGGCGTCGAGGAGGGCGCGATCCGGGCGAAGTTCCACAAGGTGGAGCACCACCGCGCCCACATGGCCTCCGCGTTCCTCGTCTCCCCCTTCGAGGTGTCGGCCTGCCTCTCCGTGGACGGCTTCGGCGACTTCGTGAGCGCCATGTGGGGCCGGGGACGGGGGAACCGCGTCGAGAGCGACGGGTACGTCGCCTTCCCGCACTCCCTCGGGATCCTCTACACCGCCGTGACCCAGTACATCGGGTTCCCGAAATACGGGGACGAGTACAAGGTCATGGGCCTCGCCCCCTTCGGGAAGCCGACGTACCTCGAGGAGTTCCGGGAGATCGTGCACGGGGGGCCCGAGGGCTACGACCTCGACCTCGACTGGTTCGTCCACCACTCCGACGGCGTGCCCATGGTCTGGGACGGGGGCGAGCCGACGCTCGGCCGCGTCTTCTCGCAGAAGTTCGTCGAGCGGTTCGGCACGGTGCGGGGGAAGGGCGAGCCCCTCGAGAAGCGCCACGAGGACCTGGCGGCCTCGGTGCAGGCGGTGTGCGAGGAGGTGATCTTCGGCCTCCTGCGGGGCCTCCACGCCCGGACGAAGGAGACCCGGCTCTGCCTGGCCGGGGGCGTCGGGTTCAACTCCGTCGCCAACGGGAAGATCCTCGGGGAGACCCCGTTCACGGACCTCTTCATCCAGCCCGCCGCGGGCGACGCCGGGACCGCGCTGGGGGCGGCGTTCTACGTCTGGAACCACGTCCTCGGGAACCCGCGCGGCTTCGTGATGGAGCACGCCTACTGGGGGCCGGCCTTCGACGACGCGGCGGTGGAGGCCGCGGCCGCCTCGCACGCGGACCCCTTCCGGCAGTCGGGAGTCTCCGCGCGCCGGTTCGAGGACGAGGAGGACCTCTGCCACGAGACGGCCCGCGACCTCGCCGCCGGAAAGGTCGTGGGCTGGTTCCAGGGCCGCATGGAGTGGGGGCCCCGGGCGCTCGGCAACCGGAGCATCCTCGCCGACCCGCGGCGCACCGACATGCGGGACCGCATCAACGAGATCATCAAGAAGCGCGAGAACTTCCGGCCCTTCTGCCCCTCCATCCTCGAGGAGGCGGTGCCGGAGTACTTCGAGAGGGACTACCCGGAGCCGTTCATGATCAAGGTCTACCCCGTGCGGAAGGAGAAGCACGGCGTGATCCCGGCGGTCACGCACGTGGACGGGT
>JAKEFM010000394.1 GCA_022616055.1 Planctomycetota bacterium | reverse complement strand
CGAAGGCGGCCGTCGCCTCCTTGAACGTTGCGAGCGCCTCGGGCGCGACTGCCTCGAGGTCTTTCCAGATCCGCGCCTCCTTGACCATGTCGCGCGCGGGACGGGCAGGGCCCGCCTGCGCGGGGACGGGATCCGGGGCGACTAGTGCGACGGCCGCCGCGATCCCCACCCATTCGAGCGCCAGGAACCCCATGGAGACTCTCCTGCCGGAACGGGGACGCGGGCGGAGGATACCGCGGATTGCGCGGGAGGGGGCGCCGGGGGGGGCATCGATCCTCCCCGCCGGGCCCGCTACACTCTTGAACCGTGGTTCAAATCGCGGTCGCCCGGTCCGGCCCCCGCTCGCAGGAGAAACGCGCGGAGATCCTCCGCCGCGCGGCGGACGCCTTCCGTCGCCGGGGGTTCCACGCGACGGGCATGCGCGACATCGCACGTTCCCTCGGGATGACCCCGGGTGCCCTCTACTACTACTTCCGGAGCAAGGGGGACCTCCTCTACTTCTGCCAGCAGCACTCGCTGCGGCGCCTCCTCGGGGAGGGGCGCGCGATCCTCTCCCGCCCCGGAGGGGAAGGAGAGAAGTTGCGCACCCTGATCCGCGCCCACGTCGAGACCCTCCTCGACGAGACCGGAGGCTCGGCGGCGCACCTCGAGGTCCGCGCCCTGCCCTCCGGCCGGCGCCCGTGGATCCTCGCCCAGCGCGACGCCTACGAGACGACGCTGCGGCGCCTGATCACGAGGGGGGTGCGCTCGGGGGCGTTCCGTCCCGTGGATCCCAAGCTCGCCGCGCTCGCGATCCTCGGGGCGGTGAACGGGATCGTCCTCTGGTGGAAGCCCGAGGGACCGCGGCGCCCGGCGGAGATCGCCGGCGCCTTCGCCGAGGTCCTCGTCGGAGGGCTGGAGCGTTGAGCCCGGTCTCGCGGAAGAAGCCCTCCCGCCGCAAGGTCCACGTCGAACTCCGGGTGAACGGGGAGGCCCAGGAGGTCGCCTTCCCCCCCCACAAGACCCTCCTCGAGGTCCTGCGAGAGGAGCTCGGCCTGACCGGGACGAAGCATGGCTGCGAACTCGGCGAGTGCGGAACCTGCACCGTCCTGATCGACGGGGAGCCGATCCTCTCTTGCCTGGCGCTCGCCCTGGAGTGCGAGGGGCGGGAGGTGACGACGGTCGAGGGGCTGGCCGGGCCCGACGGGCCCCACCCGCTCCAGACCGCGTTCGCCGACCTGAACGCCGCGCAGTGCGGCTACTGCACGCCGGGATTCCTCTGCGCGGCGAAGGCGCTCCTCGACCGGAGGAAGAAGCCGACCCGCGGGGAGATCCGCGAGGCCCTCTCCGGGAACCTCTGCCGCTGCACCGGCTACCTCAAGATCTTCGAGGCGGTCGAGCGCGCCTCGGCCATCCTCCGCGGGGAGGAGGTCGGGCCGATCGACGGGAACGGGAGGCCCTGAGGGCATGTCGGCCTCGCCCTTCGAGGAACCGGAGCTCTTCGACCGCGTCCTCGGGGACCATCCCTTCGGCCGCGACTTCTACCTCGGCCTCGCTCGGGACGCCCGCGGTCCCGTCCTCGAGGTCGGCTGCGGCACGGGTCGCATCCTCCTCCCCTGCCTCGAGGCGGGGATCGACGTCGAGGGGCTCGATCTCCATGCCCCGATGCTCGAGAGGTTGAAGACGAAGGCGCTGGCGAAGGGCCTCCAGGCGCGCGTCTTCGAGGGAGACATGCGCGGCTTTCGCCTCTCGCGCCGGTACGCCCTCGTCGTGATCCCGTGCAACGGCTTCGCCCACTGCCTGACGACGGAAGAGGAACTCTCCTGTCTCCGGGCCTGCCGGGACCACCTGCGGCCCGGCGGGATCCTCGCCTTCGACTCCTTCTCCGCCGGGCCGAAGTACCTCGCCCAGCCGGACGGGAACCGGGTCCTCGAGGGCGAGGTCGCAGACGCCCGGACGGGAGGCCGGCTCCGGGTCTGGGACAACCGATTCTTCGACCGCCCGGCCAGGATCCAACGGTCCCGCATGGAAATCGAGGAGCTGGATGCGTCGGGAGAAACGAAGGCCGTCCACGTCTGGGAGGCGGTCCAGCGCTGGACGACCCGGGCCGATCTCGAGCCGCTCCTCGCCGAGGCGGGCTTCGGGCGGGTCGAGTTCCTCGGCGGCTTCGAGCGGGAGCCCTTCGAGGAGGACGGCACGATGGTGGTCCTCGCGACCCGAGAGGAAGGGAATGGCAGGTAAGCGGGCCTTCCAGCAGATCGGCCGCTCCCCTCGCAAGGTCGACGGCCTCGCGAAGTGCGCGGGGGCGACGAAGTTCGCCGATGACCTCGTCCTCCCCCGGATGCTGATCGCGAGGCTCCACCGCTCATCCCTCGCGCACGGGCGGATCGTCTCGATCGACGTCTCCGCCGCCGAGAAGGTCCCCGGCGTGAAGGCGATTCTCCTCGGACGGGACCTCCCGACCCCCTTCGGGATCCTGCCGGTGAGCGAGGACGAGCACGCCCTCGCCCTCGACCGGGTCCGGTTCGTCGGCGACCCGGTCGCCGCCGTCGCCGCTATCGACGAGGACGCCGCCTGCGAGGCGGCGAACGCGATCCGCGTCGAGTACGAGCCCCTCCCGGCCGTCTACGGCCCCGAGGAGGCGCTGGCGATGCCGGAGCCCCGCATCCACGACTACGGGGAGGAGGGAAACATCCACAAGAAGGTCGCCCTCGAGTTCGGGGACCTCGAGGCGGGCTTCCAGGAGGCCGAGGAGACCTTCGAGGACACCTTCTTCTTCGGCGGGAACACCCACCTCCCGATGGAGCAGCACGCCGCCCTCGCCGCCGTCGAGCTCGACGGGCGCGTGACGATCTGGTCGAGCACGCAGACCCCCCACTACCTCCACCGGGCCGCCGCGAAGGTCCTCGGCCTCCCCGCCTCCCGCATCCGCGTGATCGCCTGCCCGAACGGTGGCGGCTTCGGGGGGAAGAGCGATCCCTTCAACCACGAGATCGTCGTCGCGAAGCTCGCCCTCGCGACGGGCCGGCCCGTCAAGATCACCCTCACGCGCGAGGAGGTCTTCTACTGCCACCGCGGGCGACACCCCGTCCTGATGCGGGTGAGGACCGGGGTCCGGAAGGACGGCTCGATCACGGCGATGCACTTCAAGAGCCTCCTCGACGGCGGGGCCTACGGCTCCTACGGCGTCGCCTCGACCTACTACACGGGCGCGCTCCAGACCGTCACCTACCGCGTGCCGAGGTACAAGTTCGACGGGGTGCGCTGCTTCACGAACAAGCCCCCCTGCGGACCCAAGCGCGGCCACGGAACGCCGCAGCCGCGCTTCGCCCTCGAGGTCCAGCTCGACAAGATCGCCGAGCGCCTCCACCTCGATCCCGCGGAGATGCGTCTGGCGACGCTCCAGCCGGGCAACTCCCTCACCGCGAACTTCCTCCGGATCGGCTCGATGGGCCTCGGGGAGTGCATTCGCCGCGTCGTCGAGGGCTCCGGCTGGAAGGAGAAGTTCCGGAAGCTCCCCCGCGGCCGCGGCGTCGGCATCGCCTGCTCCTCCTACATCTGCGGCGCCGGCCTCCCCATCTACTGGAACGCGATGCCCCAGACGGGCGTCCTCCTCAAGATCGACCGCGGCGGCGGGGTCTGCGTCTTCTGCGGGGAGACGGAGATCGGGCAGGGCTCGGACACCGTCCTCGCCCAGTGCATCGCCGAGATCCTCGGCCTCGACCTCCTAGACATCCGCGTCGTCGCCGGCGACACCGATCTCACGCCCGTCGACCTCGGCTCCTACTCGAGCCGCGTCACCCTGATGATGGGGAACGCCGCGATCCAGGCGGCGGGCCGCGCGAAGGACCTCCTCGCGAACGCGGTCTCCGAGAAGACCGGGATCCCCGTCTCCCGTCTCCTCTTCGCCGGAGGCCGCGTCTTCGACGGGGAGGACCCTTCGAAGGGAGTCTCCTTCCCCGAGGCGGCGGTCCTCGCCGAGGCGAAGTGCGGGACGATCGCGACGACCGGCTCCTACACCCCTCCCCCTTCCGCGGGTCGCTACCGCGGCGCGGGGGTCGGCCCCTCCCCCGCCTACTCCTACAGCGCCGCCGTCGTCGAGGTCGAGGCGAGCGAGGAGACCGGGATCGTCGTCCCGAGGAAGGTCTGGATCGCGCACGACATCGGCCAGGCGATCCACCGGACGATGGCGATCGGGCAGGTCGAGGGATCCGTCTACATGGCGCTCGGGGAGGCGCTGATGGAGGACATGGCCTACCGGGGCAGTCGCTTCGGGGTCCACAAGTTCCCCTCGATGCTCGAGTACAAGAGTCCGACGACGATGGAGATGCCCGACGTCGAGACCTACCTCGTCGAGGATCCCGACCCGGCCGGTCCCTTCGGGGCGAAGGAAGTGGGCCAGGGGCCGCTCCTCCCCGTCATCCCGGCCGTCGCGAACGCGATCCACGACGCGCTCCGCGTGCGGATCGACGAGGTTCCGATCACGCCCGCCAAGGTCCTGAAGGCGCTCTCGGCGAAGGACCGCCGGTTCGGCCCGACCTCCTTCCCCGACATTCCGATGCCTCCGGTCACCCGCGTCGCCACGCCGGCGGAGGGAGGGACCGGACGCGCCCTCGAGCACGAGACGGCGGCGGGCGGCGTGCGCGGAGGGTCCCGCCCGTGATGCGACTCCCCCCCTTCCTCTACCTCGCGCCGAGGAGCGTCCGCGAGGCGCTCTCGATGATCGCCGGCGAGGGGCCGCAGGCCTCCTTCGTCGCGGGCGGGACCGACCTCTACCCGAACATGAAGCGCCGCCACCAGACGCCGAAGACGCTCGTCGCGCTGCGGCGTCTCCGGGAACTTCGCGGCGTGCGCCGCCTCCCCGGCGGAGGCCTCCGGATCGGCCCGATGGCCACGCTCACCTCCCTCGAGGCGGAGGCCCCGGTCCGCCGCGACCGGCCGGCGCTCTTCGACGCGATCCGTTCCATCTCGACCCCCATTCTCCGGAACATGGGGACGATCGGCGGCAACCTCCTCCTCGACACGCGCTGCAACTATTACGACCAGTCCTACGAGTGGCGGCGCGCGATCAACTTCTGCATGAAGTGCGAGGGGGAGACCTGCTGGGTCGCCCCCGGATCCGAGCGCTGCCTCGCCGTCCAGTCGAGCGACTCCGCGCCGATCCTCTGCGCGCTCGGCGCGCGCGTTCGCCTGAAGGGCCCGCGCAGCGAGAGGGAGATCCCGCTCGAGGATCTCTACCAGGAGGACGGGATCCGCTATCTGAAGAAGGAGCCCGACGAGCTCCTCTCCGACATCCTCCTCCCCCCCGTCGACGGCGTGCGAGCCTCCTACAAGAAGCTCCGCCGGCGGGAGGCGTTCGACTTCCCCGTCCTCGGCGTCGGCGCGGCGCTGCGATTCGAGGGGGAGACCGTCCGGGAGGCGCGGATCTTCCTCGGCGCCGTCTCCTCCAGCCCCGTCCGCGCGACGGAAGCCGAGGCCCTCCTCGTCGGCAAGGCTCTCACGGACGAGTCGATCGCGGCCGCCGCGGACCGCGCCTACTCCGTCGCCCGCCCGCTCGACAACACAGACTTCGAGTACGCCTGGCGCAAGAAGATGGCTCGCGTGTTCGTCCGCGACGCGCTCCATGCGGTCCGGTCGCCGGCTGAGGGACGTGAAGCGGATCGTCGCCGCGACCCCGCTTAGGGGTCTTCGCCTCCGCCTGACCCTGACGGACGGCTCGATCATCGAGCGCGACGTCTCATCCCTGATGGTGGGTCCCATCTTCGCCTCCCTGCGAGGGGACCCCGCCCGCTTCGCCGAGGTGCGAATCGAGGGCGGAAGCGTCGTCTGGCCGAACGGCGCTGACCTGTGCCCCGACGTCCTCATCCAGGGTCATCCCGGGCGTCGCGACTCGGCAAGCCGCAGGCGATCGACTGGCCGCGGAGGCGTCGACGGGAGAACTTAGGCTTCCCGATCGGCCCCTGCGAGGCGACGAAGCCACGGTTCATGATCTCCGGCCCGGCGCCTCGGTCGAGAACACGCGTGTGGTCCGGCGCGGTGACCGCGGCATTCCTGCTCTGCGGCTGCGGAATCGTCCTGCCGTACGGGAGGCCCGTGAGCACCCTTCCGCCCTTCGAGGGGGAGACCTTCCGAGGGGGAGAGGGCGGCGTGCTGATCCGCAGCGTCGGCCCCGACTTGGAAGAGGAAGGCCTCCGGCCCGGGGATCTAATCGTCGGCCTTGATGGGAGAAGGGTGGCAGGCTGGAGCGAGATGTCCCGATTACTGAAAGAGCTGGAGCCAGGATCGGGGGGGGAGCTTTCCGTCCGATCGGAGGATGGGAGCGTGAGAACCGTCGTGACGGGCACCCTTCCCGCAAGTCGGGTGCTCGGGATGGAGTTCTTCACGGGACCGCTGTACGCGTTGGCCACGCCACCGGGCCTTTCGGCGGGAGATCGAGTCGGCCTCCTGCCCCTCTTGAACATCGGCGTGGGTCCCGACGAGGTTGGGTGCACGATCCTCTACTTCGTGGGCTGGGAGAGACGAAGGGAGAACTGGATGCTCTGCCTGGGCCCGGTCTTCATCACCGGGGGAGTTCATTCGCAGGACGACAGGAGGGATCTCCACTCTCACCATCTCGAATGGTGATCCGAGGCGATTCCGAGGAATCGGGTCGCACGCTCTAAACCTCGGGCGGAGAGAACCACGTCCCGAGCAAGGAGAGCCTGGCATCGCCCGCCCCCGTCCCGTCGAGCCCCCTGTCTAGCCCAAGGCCGGGTCGGAAGATCCCCCGCTCGGTCCTGCTACCGAGGGCTCTGCCGTACGATCACCCGGGGGTGCCACGCGAGAACTACCTCGGCCGGGGTCTCGTGGGCGTGGGCTCCCCCACGTCCCACGGCGGCGGGCCGAGCGGCAGGTCGTCCCCCTTTGTGTCGTAGGTGCTGAAGCCGACGAGGAAGTCGACGATCTCGTCGGGCGCGATCGCGGCGTAGGCGACACCGACGAGCGCGAACACGGAGTACCCGACGTCCCACCTCGGGTAGCGCCAGCGTTCCCCGAGCGAGCTCTCCGCGATCGTCTCCCGAGTGCCGAGCGAGGCGCGGGCGTACGCGGCGCACTCGACCGGCGAGGTCCACCTCCCGAGCCAGGCGAGCCCGACGTCGCCTCCGGCGACCGCCCCGAGGCGGCCGTGGCGAGTGAAGTGGAACTCCACCCCGAGTCCAGGTCCCACGCCGTAGCCCAGGTGCAGGACGTCGAGGAGATCGAGCAGGCGATTCGGGACGTAGAGGAGGAGGCGCTCCCCCAGCGAGGCGGACCCGAAGCCCGCCATCCTCGGGGAGACGAAGGCGTCCGCCTCCTCGGAGCTCAGCCGGCAGCTCCCGCCGGCGCTTCCGACCGCGAGCCCGGCCAGGACGATGCTCGGGAACCGGATGGCGCGCCTCCTTTCATGGGGCCCCTCCCGCAGGGAAGAGGCTGAACCGGGGGGAGGATAGGCGAGAATGGGCCCCCGCAACACGACCCACCGCGTGACGCAAAAGAAGTCCCACCACAGCGCGCTCGTCGCGATCCCCCCGGAGGAACTCTGGGAGCCGATCCAGGCGATCCGTCGCATCCACGACCGGCACATCGACCGCTGGATGCCCCACGTCACCCTCCTCTACCCGTTCCGACCGAAGGAGGAGTACGACGGGGAGGTGAGGGGAGTGGAGGCGGCCTGCGCCGGAGTCCGGCCCTTCCGGATCACCCTCGCCGAGTTCCGCTGGTTCCGCCACGGGACCGGGAGCGCGACGATCTGGCTCCACCCGGAGCCCCCGGACCCGTTCAAGGATCTCCAGATCGCGGTCGGGGAGCGGTTCCCCGACTGCGACGAAGTGCGGCAGCACCCGGAGGGGTTCGTCCCCCATCTGAGCGTCGGGCAGGCGAGGGGCGACGAGGAGGCGCGACTGCTCTCCCGCGGGCTGCAGGCGAAGTGGCAGGCGCTCCCCTTCGAGGTCGCCGAAGTCGCGCTGATCGCGCGGGATGGGGACGGTCCCTTCCGCGTCGAGAGGGTGGTCCCTCTCGGAGGCGGTTCGCCGGGGTAGGCGGGCGGGAGGGCGCGCGACGGGGGCGGCATGGCTTGCCCCCCAGGGTAGACTTCCCCGACCGTTCCGGGGGGGGCCCCGGCGGACCGCGGAAAGATGCCCAGCGCCGAGGCCAACGCCGTTCCCTCCGACTTTCGCGCCCGCATCGCGAGCGCCGGCCAGCGGGTCGACCTCGAGTCCCTGGTCAAGGCCGGAGGCCGGAGCGCCCTCGTCCTTTCGGTGGGGAAGATCGAGGCGCTCGTCCGCGAGGCGGTCGAGCGGGCCCTCGCCTCCCGGAAGGACGGCCCCTCCGCCGCCGAAGTGCAGAAGATCGAGGCCGACGCGAAGCGCCGGCTGGAGGAACTGCTCGCCCGGCACCGGGAGGTCCTGAGCCTCAAGTCGAAGGCCGAGGAGTCGCTCCTCGACCTCTCCCGGCGGATCGGGGAGGCGGGCGCCGGAGGCTCGGTCCCCGACCTGGACGCCCTCTCCCGCCAGGTCGCGGCGATGGCCTCGCTCCTGCGGGGCGAGGCGCCAACGGCCTCGGCCGTCGGCGAGCCGATAAAGGCGCTCCTGGGCGGGCTCGGCGGCTCGGCCCAGGGGGACGAACGGCTCGATCGCATCCTCTTCCAGCTCGAGCGGCTCGCCGCCGCCGTCGAGGCGACGGAGAAGAAGATGCGCGGGGCTCCGGTCGCTTCGGCCGGGGCGAAGGGAGCCACGGCCGAGGACCCTGCTCCGCCCCTCGATCTCTTCCGCGCGATCCTCGAGGAGAACCTGAAACTCGCCTCCCCCGGCGCCGCCGCGGGAGGTTCGTGAGGCTGCGATGGACAAGACGATGAACCGGAAGGCCGCTCTGGAGTCCCGCCCGCGCATCGACGGCGTGGCCGGGGACGACGCGTCGGTCCGCTCGACCCTCGCGATCGGGATCGACCTCGGCACCTCCCGCGCCGCGATCAGCGCGGGGAACGGCTCGCGGAAGTTCGTCGAGAGCCTCGTCGGGTGGCCGAAGGACGCGCTCGCGGCCCGGTACCACCAGACGCCGATCCTCTTCGGCCGCGCGGCGCTCGAGAACCGCCTGTCGCTCCGCGTCTACCGCCCCCTCGAGAAGGGGGTGCTCAAGGCCGAGGTGGGGGGATCCTCGAGCCTCGCCGAGGAGTTCCTCTCCGACCCCGAGGGGAACCAGC
The DNA here is from genome assembly GCA_022616055.1 of Planctomycetota bacterium. Classification (GTDB taxonomy): domain Bacteria; phylum Planctomycetota; class UBA1135; order UBA1135; family JAKEFM01; genus JAKEFM01. The sequence goes on along the minus strand of JAKEFM010000394.1, from coordinate 3,823 downwards.
GCGCCGCGAAGGAGCTGCTCCACCACCTCGTCTCCCTCGCCGATCCGCGGCGGGAGGAGCGTTTGCACGGGGTCCTCGCGGTCCCCGCGCAGGCGAGCGTCGAGAGCAAGAAGGCGCTCCTCGACCTCGCCTCGGAGTACCTCGACCGGGTGCTCGTCGTCTCGCAGCCCTTCGCCGTCGCCTACGGGATCGGCGCGCTCGACGGCGCCTTGATCGTCGACATCGGGGCGGGGACGACCGACCTCTGCCGGATGCACGGGAGCCTCCCGGCGGCCGGCGACCAGGTGACGATCGGGATCGCGGGCGACTCCGTCGACGAAGAACTGTTGAAGCGCATCCGCGCGCGCCACCCGCGCGCGCAGGTGACGGTCACGATGGCGAAGGATCTCAAGGAGCGCCTCTCGAACCTCGTCGACGGGAGGGACAAGATCGTCGCGCGCGTCCCGGTCGACGGCGTGCCGGCGGAGATCGACGTCACGGAGGAGATCCGCGCCGCCTGCGGGATCCTCGTCGACCCGATCGTCGAGGCGGTCCGCGGCCTGATCTCCTCCTACCACCCCGAGTTCCAGGACCGCCTCCGCGGGAACATCGTCCTCTCCGGCGGCGGGAGCCTCGTCCCGGGGCTCGCCTCCCGGATCGAGGCGAAGCTGTCGGGCTTCGGGGGTGGAAAGGTCAGCTGCGTCCCCGACCCCCTCTTCGCGGGGGCGGACGGGGCGCTCCGCCTCGCCGCCGACATGCCCGTCGAGTACTGGGACCGCGTCGGCTGACCGCTCCGCGGGCGCCGCCCGCGAGCGAGGAAGAGGGAGGAACCTTGGACTTCCGACTCACGCCGGAGCAGGAAGAGCTTCGCCGCAAGACGGCGGAGTTCGCGCGCGGGAGGCTGCGCTACGACCTCGCGCGCGCGGACTCGGAGGGGTGCTTCCCGAGGGACGCCTGGACGGCGGTAGGCCGCCAGGGGCTCCTCGGCCTCCCCCTCCCCTCGAGCCTCGGCGGAGCCGGCGCGGACGCCGTCACCGCCGCGATCGCGTGGGAGGCGCTCGGCCAGGGCTGCCCCGACCCGGGCCTCCCCTTCAGCCTCGCCGCGAACTTCGCCGGCGTCGTCGTCCCGATCTGGAAGGCGGGGCTGCCGGATCAGCAGCGTCGCTTCCTCCCCCCCCTCCTCGACGGGACGCGGATCGGGGCGAACGCCGCGACGGAGCCCGAGGCGGGCTCCGACCTCTTCTCGATGAAGACCCGGGCGATGGCGAAGGGGGACGGCTACGAGTTGAACGGCACGAAGGTCTGCGCCACGAACGCCCCCGTCGCGGACCTCCTCCTCGTCTACGCGGTGACGGCGGAGGCCGAGGGGAAGCCCCCCGAGATCACCGCCTTCCTCGTCGAGCGCGGCACGCCCGGCCTCCACCTCGAGCCCTTCCCGGGGAAGAGCGGCCTCAAGACCTCCCCCTGGGCGAAGGTCCGGTTCGAGCGCTGCTTCGTGCAGGGGGGGCTGCGGCTCGGGGAGCCGGGCTCGGGGCGGGCGATCTTCGAGCGCGCGATCGAGTGGGAGCGGGTGTTTCTCCCCGCCGCCGCGCTCGGGGCGATGGAGCGGCTCCTCGAGTCCTCCGTCGCCCACGCCCGGACGCGCAAGCAGTTCGGCCAGCCGATCGGGAAGTTCCAGTCCGTCGCCGGGCGGATCGTCCGGATGAAGCTCCGCACGGAGGCGGGCCGCCTCCTGCTCTACCGGGCCGCGCAGGCCCTCGAGGTGGAGGGGCGCGCCCCCCTCGAGACCTCCCTGGCGAAGCTCTGGTTGAGCGAGTCGTGGGTCCGCTCGAGCCTCGACGCGGTGGGGATCCTCGGGGCGTCGGGAGTCTTCGCCGACGCCGACGCCTCCCGCCAGCTCGCCGCCGCCGTCCCGGCGACGATCGCGTCCGGCACGAGCGAGATCCAGGAGGCGCTGATCGCTCGCTGCCTCGGGCTATAGGGGAATCCCCCGCTCCTCGCCGAGCCGGAATCGGTCGAGCGGATCGCGGGATATTCCGCGAGGGAAGGGGAATCGGACCCTCTTCGCCGCGGCCTCGTTACTCGAGCGAGCGACCCGGATAGGTTGCGCGCGTCGCGGCCCTCCGCGCGCTCGGGTCTCCCAGTGCAACTCCCGGGCGCGATCCGTTCGCCGCGTGGGTGCAGGCCGGCCGGCACGGGAGATGCGGCCCGGTCGCAGGGATCCACGAATGAGCCGCGTCCCCCTCCTTCCCCTCGGCCTCTTCCTAGTCGGAGCGGTCCCCGCGCCCGGGCCCCTTCCCCCCTCCCTCCCGCCGCCCGGCGGCCTCCCGGCCTCCGGAACCCCCGTCCGGACCGAGGGTACGCGTCGCATGGTGGATCGGCTCGCGACGCTCGCCGCCCACGCGAACCCCTCGAGCAATATCTACATGAGCGCGGAGCGGCTGGCCCTCTTCCGCTCGCTCCCCCGTCCCGCCGGCGGGGAGGCCCGGGTTTCCTACGACTTCGCGGTCGCGCGCGAACTCCTCCACGCGGGGGACGCCGCCGGCGCGGTCGAGGCGTTCGAGCGGCTCTGGACCGAGCTCCGGTCCGATCCCGCCCGGAGGAGCACCCCCTTCGCCTACGAGGTGCACAGCCTCCTCGCCGTCTCCCACCTCCGACTCGGGGAGGTGGAGAACTGCGTCTCCCACCATGGCGCCGACTCCTGCCTCCTCCCGATCCAGGGGACGGGGGTGCACCAGGTCCAGCGCGGCTCCCGCGGGGCGATCGCCGTCCTGAGCGACCTCCTCGGCGCGGACTCCCGCGACCTCGCCTCCCGCTGGCTCCTCAACCTCGCCTACATGACCCTCGGCGAGTACCCCGACCGCGTGCCTCCCGCCTGGCTCATCCCTCCCGAGGCGTTCCGCTCGGACCGGGACATCCTGCGGTTCGCGAACGTCGCGGGTCCGCTCGGGCTCGACGTGATCGGCCTCGCCGGGGGCGCGGTCATGGAGGACCTCGACGGCGACGGCGACCTCGACCTCCTGATGTCCTCCTGGGGACTGAAGGACCCGATCCGGTTCTTCCGGAACGACGGCGACGGCTCCTTCACGGAGCGCACGGAGGAGGCGGGGCTGACGGGGATCGTGTCGGGCCTGAATACGGTCCAGGCCGACCCCGACAACGACGGGGACGCCGACGTCCTCGTCCTCCGCGGCGCCTGGCTCCACGAGGACGGCCGCCTCCCGAACTCCCTCCTGAGGAACCGGGGGGACGGCGTCTTCGACGACGTCACGGAGGAGGCGGGGCTCCTCTCCTTCCACCCGACCCAGGTCGGCGCCTGGGGCGACTACGACGCCGACGGCGACCTCGACCTCCTCGTCGCCAACGAGTCGGACGTCGGCGAGCCGCCGCACCCCTGCGAGCTCTTCCGGAACGAGGGGGACGGGACCTTCCGCGACGTCGCGGCGGAGGTCGGCGTCGCCGCCGTCGCGTACTTCAAGGGGGGGACGTGGACCGACATCGACGGCGACGGGCTCCTCGACCTCTACCTCACGGCCCACTCGAGGGAGCCGGGGAACCTCCTCTTCCACAACGAGGGGTGGGGCGCGGACGGGCGCTGGACGTTCCGGGAGGTGGGCGCGCCCGCCGGGGTCCGGGAGCCGGCCAAGTCCTTCCCCACCTGGTGCTTCGACTACGACAACGACGGCTGGGACGACCTCTTCGTCTCCGGGTTCTTCGCCAACGCCGGTCAGGTGGCGGCGGACTACCTCGGCATCGCCAACCGCGCCGAGAAGCCGCGCCTCTACCACAACCGGGGCGACGGGACGTTCGAGGAGGCGAGCAAGGCGGCGAGGATCGACAAGGT
>JAKEFM010000393.1 GCA_022616055.1 Planctomycetota bacterium | reverse complement strand
TTCGCCCCCCGGACGTCGATCTCCGGGAGGGGAACGGGCTCCCCTCCGGCGCGTAGCGGCGGGGACTCGAACGCGGGCTTGCCGTCGACGGCCACGCGCAGGAGGGCCGAGCCCGAGGCGGCGAAGGAGAGGACCTCGTCGTCGATCCCCGCGAGCGCGCGGAAGCGGTCGTACTTCCCGTCGAGGGCGTAGCGCAGGACGGTGCGGGAGTGGAGCCCGAGGCCGCGGGACCAGGTCCTCCCGCCGCAGCGCAGCGGCCCGCCGCCGACGCTGCGGTCCCTCTGGAACGGGAACCGGAGCGCGTCCGATCCCCCGAAGAAGGGGGTCTCCACCGCCTCGGCCGGCTCCAGCTCGGAGAGGTAGACGTAGCGGCCGTTGCGGAACCGGATCGAGGCGATCCGGTCGAGCCGCACGCGCAGGCCCTTCGTCCAGTTCGGCACGAGAGTGAGCGATCCCTCCTCGAGCCCGGCGAGGCGACCCGTCACGCGGGTTCCGTCGCCGAGCTCGACGAGGGCGAGTAGCTCGGTCGACGGCTTCGGCTCGGCCTCCGGCGCGAGGACGAGGGCCACCGCCTCCGCGAAGCTCTTGCGGGTCTTGCCGAGCGCGCTCTCGAAGACGAACCCGTCCCCGTCGAGGGCCGAGAGGGTCCCGTCGAGGTGGTCGAGCCCCCCGGCGGTCGCGACGTAGAGCCGGTCCCCGTCCGTCGCCGGGGCGAACGTCTCGGGAGGGCGCGAGCCGGCGTTTCCGAGGTGGATCCAGCGGCGCAGGTTCCCCACCCCCACGTCGAGGAGGTCCTCCCCGGCGCCGCGGAAGTGGAGGAGGTCCCCCTTCCCCGACTCGACCGACCCGTACAGGAGGTCGCCGTCCGCCAGCTCGAGGAGGGAGGAGGGGGTCGTCCCCCGGAGCGGCGTCTGCACCGCGATCGCGGAGAGCATGTCCCCGCACTCGACCGCCACCGTTCCCCCCGCCGAGCGAAGGACGAGCTTCGTCCCCTCCAGGGCGGCGGGCTCCCCGCGGTGGACGGCGTCCCGGATCGTCCGGACCTCGAAGGAGGGAGCGCCGGATCCGGACGCGAGGAGGAGGGCGAGGAGCATCGATTGCCGGGAATCCCTAGCCCCGACCCGGCCTTCCGGCAACTGTCAAACCGGCAGCGGGTTCCGGAGCGGTCGAGTCGCCCCTGCCAGTGTGACAGCGCGACGCCGGCCGTCCGCTTCCTTCCTCCTTCCGCCCGCGCGGGTTGCGACCTCGACCCGGCGGCACCGGTTTTGCCTTCCAGGGGATGGTCCCCGTCCATCGATTCGCTCCGGACGCGCTCCCCGCGCGTTCCGAGGGAGGACTCCCCGAAATGGCCAAGCAACTTCTCTTCGACGCCGAAGCCCGGGAGGCGATCCGCCGCGGCGTCCACAAGCTCTCCCGGGCCGTCGTCAGCACGCTCGGCCCCCGAGGGCGCAACGCCGTCCTCGACAAGGGGTGGGGCGGGCCCACGATCACGAAGGACGGCGTCACCGTCGCGGAGGAGATCTCCCTCGAGAACCCCTTCGAGAACATGGGGGCGCAGCTCGTGAAGGAGGTCGCCTCGAAGACCTCCGACCAGGCCGGCGACGGCACGACGACGGCGACCCTCCTCGCCGAGTCGATCTACACGGAGGGGCTGCGCTTCCTCACCTCGGGGGCGAACCCCGCCGACCTGAACCGCGGCCTCCACAAGGCCGCCGAAGTGGTCCTCGAGGAGCTGAAGAAGGCCGCCAAGCCCGTCGAGGGGCGCGCCGAGCGCGTCGAGCAGGTCGCGACGATCTCGGCGAACAACGACCCCGAGGTCGGCAAGAAGATCGCCGAGGCGTTCTCGCGGGTCGGCAAGGACGGCGTCCTCACCGTCGAGGAGGGGCGCTCGACGGAGACCGAGGTGAAGATCGTCGAGGGGATGCAGTTCGACCGGGGCTTCCTCTCCCCCCACTTCGTCACCGACCCCGAGGCGATGGAGTGCGTCCTCGAGAACGCCCTGATCCTCATCCACGAGGACAAGCTCTCGAACGTGACGAAGTTCCTCCCCCTCCTCGAGAAGATCCGGGAGTCGGGCAAGCCCCTCCTCGTGATCGCCGAGGAGGTCGAGGGGGAGGCCCTCGCCACCCTCGTCGTGAACCGCCTGCGCGGGATCCTCTCCTGCTGCGCCGTGAAGGCCCCCGGCTACGGCGACCGCCGCCGCGCCATGCTCGAGGACATCGCGATCCTCACCGGCGCGAAGCGCCCCGTCTTCAAGGACCTCGGGATCGACCTCGCCACCCTCGCGATCGCCGACCTCGGCCGCGCGAAGAAGGTCCGGATCGACTCCGACAACACGACGGTCCTCGAGGGGGCCGGCTCGGCCTCCGAGATCTCCGGCCGCGCGAAGCAGATCCGCCGGCAGGTCGAGGAGACGACCTCCGACTACGACAAGGAGAAGCTCCTCGAGCGCCTCGCGAAGCTGACCGGCGGGATCGCCCAGATCCAGGTCGGCGCGGCGACCGAGACGGAGGCGAAGGAGCGCAAGGCCCTCTACGAGGACGCCCACCACGCCACGCGCGCGGCCCTCGAGGAGGGGATCGTCCCGGGCGGCGGGGTCGCCCTGCTCCGCGCGCTCCCCGCCCTCGACCGCCTGAAGCTCCCCGGCGACGAGGCCTTCGCGGTCGCGATCCTGCGCACGGCCCTCGCCCTCCCGATCCGGACGATCGCGGAGAACGCCGGGATCGACGGCTCGATCGTCGTGCGCCGCGTGCTCCGCGAGAAGGACCCGAACTTCGGCTACAACGCCCTCACCGGCGAGTACGGCGACCTCCTCGCGATGGGGGTCGTCGACCCGGTCAAGGTCGTCCGCGCGGCGCTCCAGAACGCCGTCTCCGTGTCCGGCCTCCTCCTCATGACGGACGCGATCATCACGGAGAAGCCCAAGGAGAAGAAGAAGGGGGGGAGGCCCCCCGGAGGCGGGATGGGCGAGGACGAGGGGATGGACGACTTCGGCGGCGAAGACTTCGACTAGTTCCGGAGGACATCGACCATGGTCCGCATCCGTCCGCTCGACGATCGCGTCGTCATCCAGGTCCTCGAGGCCGAGGAGAAGACGGCCGGGGGGATCCTCATCCCCGACGCCGCGAGGGAGAAGCCCCAGCGGGGCAAGGTCGTCTCCGTCGGCCCCGGCCGGCTCTTGAAGACCGGCAAGCGCGAGGCCCTCGGCCTCTCCGCGGGGGACCAGGTCCTCTTCGGGAAGTACGCCGGGACCGACGTGCGCATCGAAGGGGAGGAATACAAGATCCTCCACGGGAACGAGATCCTGGCGTCGCTCCCCCGCTAGGGGCGAGCCCGGAAGGAAGGCTTTTTCATCCCATGGCCCAGGCGAAGCAGATCCTCTACGACGAGGCCGCGCGCGCGAAGATGCGGGCGGGCGTCGACAAGCTGACGCGCGCGGTGAAGGTCACCCTCGGCCCCTCCGGCAAGCACGTCATCCTCCAGCGCTCCTTCGGGGGCCCGCTCGTCAGCAACGACGGGGCGACGATCGCGAAGGAGATCGAGCTCGAGGACCCCTTCGAGAACATGGGGGCGAAGCTCCTGAACGAGGTCGCCTCGAAGACCTCCGACGTCGCCGGGGACGGGACGACGACGGC
>JAKEFM010000392.1 GCA_022616055.1 Planctomycetota bacterium | reverse complement strand
TTGGGGATACCCGGAGGGTCCGGTCCTCCTGAACGACGTCGCCTGGAACCCGCAGGCGGCGCGGCGCCTGGCGAACCATGGCCCCTCTCGATTCCTCTCGACCGACGTCGACTTCGAGAGCGCCGAGCTCCGCCGGATCGAGGGCCGCGACGCCGTCGTCCTCGAGCGGGAGGCGGACGCGGTCACGATCCACCTGGACGACACCCCGCTCGGGGCGGGCGTCTACCGGTTCGACCTCCTCTTCCATGCCCCCCGCCCTGCGGTCGAGCTCCGCGTCGCCGCCCGGATCGACGGGAGCGACGAGCTCCGGATCTCGGAGTCCGGGGCCGAGTGGGTCCACCGCCACTGGAGTTGGCCGGAGGGCCAGGTGAGGGTGAACGGGGTCCTCTGGCAGCCCCGGGAGGAAGGCCCCCTCCCGAACTCCGGACGGACGCGCTTCCTCCCGGACGGCGCCGACTTCACCGGGGCGGAGATCGTCTCGAGGTCTGGACGCGACCTCGTCGCGCTCGAAACGAGAGCCGACGGACTCTCGGTCCACTTTTCGGACAACCCGAACGGGGCCGACGACTACGAGATCGTCGTGCGGTTTCGAACGAGACTCCGCGCATCGACGCACCCTTCCGACCCCTGAAGTTCCCAAGGCCCGCCGGCGGTTGGACTCGGCCCGGACCCATGCCGGCTCCGGTGTTCCGAGAGAGAAACGCGAGCCTTGCCTCCGTCCGAGGGCAGCTCAAGCCTCCCGAAGCCGGCTAGCCGCCCTCGACGCCTGATTCCTGGTGAGTTCCGTCGAGCCAGCCCGGGAGCGCCCTCCCCGGCACGACCCTTGCGCGCTCCTCCTTCGCCCGGGTTCCCCGCCGAAGGAAGGTCCATGCGAGGGTTCCTGCCCCCGAGGCCGGCGCTCTTCTTCCTCGGGCTCGGCTCTACCCTCTTATTCCTGTCTCCCAGGTCCGTGGGGCACGGAGGGACGTATCGGGGGCCGGGAGATCTCGCTCCTTCCCCATCCCCCGCGGGTGGGCTCACTATTCCGGCCGACGGTCCGCGAACGGGGGGACTAGGAGCCGCCCGCCCTGGCTTCCCGGCTCCCGGGGCAGAGTCAGGCGGCTTGATGGGGGGCGCCGGGAACGGCCCCTTCGCTCCGGGGCCCCTCCGGGGAATCGGCATCGACCTGGGCCCCGATCTGAACGCGTGGGAGTTCTGGTGGGAGATCAACCAGGACCGGTTCCTCGACCTCCGGAACCGCCGGAGAGACGCTCCCCCCGTCGTCACCGGCTCCGACGAATTCCTCCTCCGGGAAGGGGAGGTTCGATCCGCGCGAGGGATCCCATCGCGCAAACGGTTGCGCGCCGAGGTGGTGCCCGCGCTCCTCGCCTGCGCGGCCGACCCGGAGACCGCCGAGGCCTGCCTTCTCGCCCTTGCGAAGATTGGCGAAGGCCCGGGACTGTGCGAGCGCCTCGAGGAGCGCCTCGCGGACAGGCGCCTCGCTGTCCGCGAGGCGGCTGCGCTCGGGCTCGGGATCCTGGGGAGCGCGGAGGCGCTCCCTCCTCTTCGTGACCTCCTCGTGAGGGACGCTGGCGGGAGGGCCCAGCGCGAGGCCTCGGTCCGGCTCCAGGTCGTCGCCGCGCTCGCCCTCGGCCTCGTGGGGAGAGCGTGCGAGACGACGAGGGCCGAGGTCCACGCCATCCTGCGGCGGACGGTGGAGGCGCCCGGCGTCCGGCGGGAGATCCGGGCCGCGGCGATCCTGGCGCTCGGGATCGTTCCGCCCCCGGATGGGCAGACGCGCGCGCTCTCTCTCGGTCTCCTCCAGCGGCGCTGGGAGCATCCGAGGGAGGATCTCCTGGTCCGCGCGCACGCACCTCTCGCGATCGCGCGCCTCGCGGTCGGGGATCCCCTCGCCGAGGGATTCGTTCGGGGCTTCCGCGCCGTCGTGGGAAAGAAGTCGACCGAGCGGGAGGTGAGGCAGTCCTGCATCCTCGCCCTCGGTCTCCTCGTCTCGCCGGCCTCCCCGGAGTACGCCTCGACCGTCGACGTCCTCTCCGACGCGCTACGGTCGAGCGAATCCTCGTCCCGCGGCTTCGCCGCCATCGCCCTCGGAGAGATCGGGGGCGAACGCGCGCGGCTGCGCTTGGAGCGCGCGCTCCAGGCGTCTCGGACCCTCGTTCGCCCCTGGGCAGCCCTCGGCCTCGGCGTCCTCGGTCACGGCTCCCGCCGTTCCGGGGCCTCGGTCGAGACCTCCGTCGAGGCGCTCCGCGAGGTCCTGCGCCGGTCCAGGGCTCCCTCCACCGTCGCGGCGGTCTCGGTCGCGCTCGGCCTGGCCGGCGACCAGGGAGCCTCGACGCTCCTCCTCGACGCCACTCGCCGGATCGCGGAGGAAGGCCCGCGAGGCCTCGTCTGCCTCGGCCTGGGGCTGGCGGGCGGGAAGGCTCCCAGGGCGGAGATGACGGCCCTCGTCCGCGAGAGCTCCCGCCAGCCCGGGCTCCTCCGGAACGCCGCGATCGCCTCTCTCCTCCTCGGCGACCCGGCCGGCGTCCCGGAGATCCTGGGCCTCCTCCAGAGATCTCCCGCCGCCGCGGACGCGCCGGTCCTGGACACCCTGGGTTACGTCGGAGACGGGGAGGCGATTCGCCCTCTCGTCTTGCGGCTCCTCGACCGGAGCCTCCCGGGAATCAGCCGGCGCGCCGCCGCCACCGCTCTCGGACGCATCGGCGATCGACGGCCTCTCCCCTGGAGGGCGGAGATCGCCGCCGACCAGAACTACCTCGCGTTCCCCGCAGGCCTGTTCGATCCGACCGGAGGCACCGGTCTGTTCGATTCCCCATGAAGGCAGGAGACCCGACCATGGCCATCGGCACCGCCATCCGAATCGCGCCCGTCCTCGCGCTCGCCTTCCTCTCGCCCCGGTCCTTCTCCCAGTGCCCCGGCATGGGCGGCGGAGGCGGGCCGGTCGGTCCGCCGCCCAAGACCAATCCGGTTCCCCCGACTCCTCCGCAGAGGTTCGCTCCGCCGCCGCCGACTCCGACGGCCCCGGGGACTGCGGAGGGGGCCGGGCCGCTGACGCACCCCGAAACTCCGGGGACGCCCTCACGCGGGGGTCCGACGACTCCGCCGAGCCTCGGGGGGCCCAGGTCGCCCGGGCCGTTCACGCCCGGGCCCACCGTCGGCCGCGGCATGGGACCGCAGACCGGTCTCTCCCTCGATCCGGTCGGGCCGGAGCCGTGGACGGAGTGGTGGGACGTGAACCGCGCGCGGTACCTCGAGCGAGCCCGGCTCCCGCGACTCCCGCGCACGGGAGAGGGGATCCCGTCCGGCGGGCGAGCCGAGTCCCTCGCCGACTGGCGGACCTCCTCGCACCCCGGGCCGGCCCTCGCGGCGCGCTTCGCCCTCAAGGAAGTCCGGGCCGCCCTCGCGGACGAGTCCCCGTATGTCCGGAGCGCGGCGGCCTACACGCGCGGAAAGATCGGCGGGCCGGGGGCCCTCGAGGACCTTCGCCCGCTCCTCTCCGATCCGGTCGTCCGCGTCCGCGAGCTCGCCGCTCTGGGCCTCGGCTTCCTCGGGGGAGAGGAGGTCCCCGGGATCCTCGCGGACGTCCTCGAGAACTCCCGCGACCTCTCGCGCCCCGGTGACCGGGACCACGCCCGCGCCTTCGCCGCCCTCGGCCTCGCGATGAGCGCGGAGCCCTCCGCGGTTGCGTCCCTCGTCCGCGCCCTCTCCGACGACAGGGAAGAGGTCCGGTGCGCAGCGGCGCGGGCCCTCGGCCTCCTCGAGGACGAGGGTGCGATCGTCCCGCTCGTGGAAGCCCTCCGGAAGGACCCCTCTCCGGCCGTCCGCGGCTACGCCGCGAGCGCGCTCGGGCGGTCGAGGGATCCCCGCGCTGTGCCCGCCCTCCTCGCGGCGACCTCCGCGAGATCCGAGGAGGTCCGCCGGGCGGCCACGCTCGCACTCGGGGAGGTCGCCGGACCGCGGGACCCGGGCGTTCTCCCGCGGCTCGCGGAGTTCCTCGCCTCCGATCGCGACGGAACGACGCGAGGCTATGCGGCGATCGCCCTCGGCGAGGTCGGCGGGCCGGCCGCCGAGCAGGCCCTGCTGCGGGAGCTCTCCCAGGGACGCCCCCGCGCGCTGCCCTGGGCGGCGCTCGGCGTCGGTCTCCTCCTCCTCGACGAGCCCTCCGCGGAAGCGCGGAAGGTCCTGCTCGGGGCATTCGAGAAGCATGGCCGCGACCCGAGGCTTCGCGTCGCTCTCTCCCTGGCGGCGGGACTCGCGGGTCTCCGGGAGGCCGAGGGAGAGATGCGAGCCTTCCTCCACGCCGGGCAAGACCCGGTCGCCACGGTCTACGTGTACGACGCCCTGGTCCTCCTCGAGTGGAGGGACCGCCTCGTCCCGAACGTCGCGGCGGACCTCTCGCTCTTCCCGGAGCTATCCCGCGCCCTCACGCTCGGGCTCTTCGCCCGGCTGGCCGGCGACCAGTCCATCTCGAAGGCCCTGCTCACGCTCGCCTTCGAGCCTCGCAATCGGCTCGTCGGGGTGGCCGGAGCCTACGGCGTCGGGTACGCGGGAGACGTCTCCGCGGTCGACGAGCTCGCCTCGATCCTGACCGACCCTCGCGGCGCAGCGGACCTCCGCGCCGCGGCGGCATTCTCGATCGGCACCCTGGCAGAGCCCCGTCGCTTGCCCCTCCTCGTCGCGGCACGGTGGGGGGAGGAGGTGACGGAGGACCGGATCGCCACGATGCGGGAGTTTCGCCAGCTGCCGTAGATTGGACCCCGATTGAGGAACCCTTGGGCCCTCCGCGCAAGCGGGGGAGTTCGCGGATTGGGCAAGTCGCTCGCGGACCAGTTCGCGAAGCGGCAACCGGGATACGAGATTCCGAAGGGACCGACGCGCCATTCGCGTGGGGGTGACCCTGCCCGGGAGAGCATGGTGGTGCGCGATTTCGCTGGGGTCACCCTGCAG
>JAKEFM010000391.1 GCA_022616055.1 Planctomycetota bacterium | reverse complement strand
GCCGGCGCGCTCGCCCGCGCCCGCTCCGAGGGAATCGCGATCGAGGAGATCACCACCGACGCCCGCTGGTCGGCCCTGCGCGCGTCGCTCCCGGAGCACGACCGGATCCTCGACGCTTTGCTCGGCACCGGAACCACCGGCGCCGCGAGGGGGCGGATCCTCGAGGCCATCCTCGCGGTCAACGCCTCGGGCTGCCCGGTCACGTCCGTCGACATCCCGAGCGGTCTCTCCGGATCGAGCGCGGAGGTCCCCGGCCCCTGCGTCGAAGCCGACGTCACCCTGGCGCTCGCCGCGCTGAAGATCCCCCACGCCTTCGCGCCGGCCTGCCGCTTCGCCGGGAGGATCGAGGTCCTCGACATCGGCATCCCCGCCGCCGCCCTGGAGGCCGAGAAGGTGGATCTCCTCTGGGTCGACGCGCAGCACGCCGCGAGCCTCCTCCCCCGCCGGGAGCCCGAATCCCACAAGGGGAGCTTCGGGCACGTGCTGATCCTCGCGGGATCGCGCGGGCGCGGCGGCGCCGCGGCGCTGATGGCGCGGGCCTGCCTGCGATCCGGAGCGGGCCTCGTCACCGTGGCGACGCCCGGGTCGGCCCAGGCGATCGTCGCTTCCTGCGTGCCCGAGGCCATGACCGAGCCGCTGCCGGAGACGCAAGAGGGATCCCTCGCGCCCGCGGCCCTTCCGATCCTCCGCAAGCTGATCGAGGAGCGCGACGTGCTCGCGGCGGGCCCGGGACTGGGGACGGGTCCGGGAGCGGCCGCAGTCGTCTCCGCGCTGGCCGCCGAGGGGCTCCGGCCGATGGTCCTCGACGCCGACGCCCTGAACGTCCTCCCCTCCGGCGGCGGCGCGATCGCCGGAGGGGAGCGGCGCGTGATCCTCACGCCCCACCCCGGCGAGGCGGGCCGCCTCCTCGGCCGCGCGGCGCCCGAGGTCCAGCGGGACTGCCTCGGATCGGTGCGTCTCCTCGCTTCGCGCTGCGGCGCCACGATCCTCCTCAAGGGCTTCCGCAGCCTGACGGGCACGCCGGACGGGTCGATCCGCGTGAACTCGACCGGCAATCCCGGGATGGCCACGGGAGGATCGGGTGACGTCCTCGCGGGGATCGCGGCGGCGTGGCTCGCGCAGGGGCTCGATGCGGTCGATGCCTCGGCGCTCTCGGCCTTCGTCCACGGGCTCGCCGGGGACCTCGCGGCCGATGACAAAGGCACGATCTCCCTCGTCGCGGGGGACATCGTGGAGGCGCTCCCCCGCGCCTACCTCGCGCTCGACCCGGACGTGCGCCCCGCGGGGACGCGGTGACCCGGCGCCTCACTGGGTGTTGCAACCGGCAGCCTCAGCCGCAGCAGCACCTGCCGGGGAAAACG
>JAKEFM010000390.1 GCA_022616055.1 Planctomycetota bacterium | reverse complement strand
GGGACGAACCAGATCCCGCTCCCCCCGATCCCCTCTGCTTCCCTTCGCCCCCAGGGCGCCGGTCACCACCAGAATTTGGCGGAACCAGACCGGCGTCTACAGCGCCCCCCGGCGAAGGACTTCATCGCCGCCTCGCCGGCCCCGGGAGAATCCCGGTGAACCCGGGGATTCGACTTGATCTACTTCGCGGGCCCTACCACGGAGGTGTGATCGATGAAAGTGCTGTGCGCAGGGTTGGTGTTGTGCGTCGTTGTCTCCTCCGCCTTCGGCCAGGTCGCCCTCACCCGCGGCCCCGCGGTCTGCCGGGTGGGTCCCACGAAGGCGAAGATCCAGTGGAAGACGGACCCCGCGAGCGCGGGCGCCGTCGAGTGGGGGTCGAGCCCGGCCCTCGGAAACACGACCCCGGCCACCGGGGCGATCAAGCTCCACGAGGTCCTGGTCCCCGGGCTGACGCCGTCCACGACTTACTACTACCGGGTCCTGGCGAACGGCGTCCCGGCGAGCGGCACCTTCTCCTTCCGGACCGCCCACGAGCCGCTCCACCCCTTCACCCGGATCGCGGCGTTCGGGGACTCGGGGAAGGCCAACTCGGAGCAGTACGCCGTCGCCTCCCTCCTCGGGGCCCTCGAGCCCGAGATGGTCCTCATCGCGGGGGACGTGATCTATCCGGAGGGGGAGTCCTCCGACATGGATCCCAAGTACTTCGTCCCCTATGCGGCCCTCCTCCCCGGAATCCCCTTCTACCTCGCCCTCGGGAACCACGACTACGAGACGGACTGCGGGCAGCCCTACCTCGACAACTTCTGCCTGCCGCCGAGCTCTGCGGGCGGCGAGCGCTACTACGCCTTCGAGACGGCGGATGTCCTGATCGTGAGCGTCGACTCGGAGTTCTGCGACCCGGGTGGCTTCGTCTGCTCGCCCTTCTGGGTGGTGTCGGAGCAGCTCGACTGGCTCGAGGCGACCCTCGCCGCCTCCGACGCGCGCTGGAAGGTCGTCTTCTTCCACCATCCGCCGTACTCCGACGGCTCCCACGGGGACAACCTGGTCGCCCAGATCTACCTCGTCCCGATCTTCGAGGAGCAAGGCGTCGACCTCGTGATCAATGGCCACGACCACAGCTACCAGCGCTTCTCCCCGCTCGTCGATGGATCCCCGGACCCGAGCGGCCCCCGCTACGTCGTCGCCGGCACGGGGGGGAACGGAGGCTCCGACATCTTCCCGAGCCCGATCCTCGAGGCCGGGATCGAGGGCCACGGGACCTTCCTCCTCGACGTCTCCGGGAACCAGATCCACTGCCGCTTCGTCAGCGCCGATCCTGGGAGCTTCGGCGAGGTCCTGGACAACTTCACGATGTCGAAGGGACCGACGACTCCGACCCTCGCGCTTTCCGCCGAAGTGTCCCCTCCCGGCTCGACTCCGTTCCTCACGGTGAGCGGGGAGGCCGGCGAGGGGTACGGCGTCTTCTTCTCCCTGGGGACGGGCTACCTCGAGGTGCCTCCGCACGGGGTCCTGCTGATCGACCCGATGGTGGGAGGCTTCCTGTTCTCCGGAACCCTCCTCGGCGGCGGGGCGCTGCATGCCCTCCCGATTCCCCCGACCCCGGTCCTGAACGGGACGCGCGTCTACTTCCAGGGCGCGGCGACCTCGACGGAGCCCTCCGTCGGGGGGCTCTGGATCACCAACGTCTCCGCACTCACGATCGGCTAGCGCGGCGGGCTACGAGACGGCAGCGGGGGCGCCCGCCGGGCTTCCCGTTCGTCCGCGGGACGCTCAGAGGAGCGGCAGCGACCGCTTCCGGACTCCGGTCGCGTCGAAGATCACGTTCCCGATCGCGGGGGCGACCGCGACGATCGGGGTCTCGCCCGCCCCCGCGGAAGGGAGGTCGCGGCGGTCGAGGAGGACGGTCTCGAGCGCCGGCACGTCGCGGAATCGCGGGACCCGGTACTGGGAGAACCGGGGGTTCAGCATGCGTCCCTC
>JAKEFM010000389.1 GCA_022616055.1 Planctomycetota bacterium | reverse complement strand
TACCAGACTGACAAGCCGTCGAAGCGCCCTCTCCGGTCCCCAACCCCGAGGAGGTGTCGTGGGTAAGCGGCCCAAACACACCCCCGCCCGGAAGATCGTTGAGCGCGTCGACCATACCAGGGACGGGCGAAGCCCGCCCGCGTCGTGCGAGACGTTGTCGTCGGCCTCGGCCTAACGTGGCGGTCGTCGGATGCGAAGCCTCCCGGCACGGTAGACGGCGATCATCGGCGGCGTCCAGTCGGTGTCACGGGTGATCAGCGGCCGCAGGCTCGCGATGACCAGTTCGGGAGGGAGATCGCCGGGTCGGAGGCAGAGGACTCCGCGGAACTCCACTCCCTCGGCGATGGCGAGGCGAGCGAAGTCCGCATCGTGCGTGAGGACGAAACGGCGTCGCTTCGAGGCCGCAAGGAGGATCTCGTCGTCGAGGCGGTCTCCCCAGCCCATCTCGGCGACGCTCTCGACATCCGCTCCCGCACCGCGGAGGAACGCGACGACCTCCACGGCGACGTTGGCGTCCGCCAGGAGCGGCGGCAGCAAGGCTCCCTACCGCGAGACGTCGACGACGATGTCGTCGCGCAGGGCTCGCTGAGCGTAGGCGACCGCGGACCGTACGTCGGCGGCGGTCAAGAGGGGGTACGAGCGCACGATCTTCTCGACGGTCATTCCCCCGGCGATGAGGCCGAGGATCTGCTCGACGCTCATGCGGGTACCCTCGATCACCGGCTTGCCTCCGAGCACCCTCGGGTGGCAGACGATCCTGCGACCCCGGCTCTTTCCGGTCCTGCGCTTGGGCGTCGGCATGGGGGCATCCTACCACCCCCGGGGGAGTGCGAGCCCGACCCCCGATTACGGAATGGCAGCCTCCGACTCTCCGCCCCGGGCCTCCCGCCCCATGACGCGCTCGTACAGCGTGCGCAGGCGGTCGCGGTACCAGGCGACCTCCTCGGCGAGGCTCCGGCTGGCGGGGGCGCAGGACGTGTCCACGTACCCCAGCCTCCGCGCCAGCGCGCCGCGGGCCTCGGGGTCCTCGGGGAAGCGGCTGCCGACGCCTTCCCCGGATAGGCGAAGGCGCAGCTCCACGGTGCGGAGGAAGAGGTAGGCGGTGACGATGCCCTCGTGCTCCGCGGGGGCGAGGACGCGGGCGTCGCGGAGGGCCGTGAGGGCGTCCACGCTGTTGGGGCCGCGGACGACGGGGTTCCCGGGGCCGTGGCGGAGGACGAGGGCCTGGACGAGGAACTCCGCGTCCTGGACGCCGCCGCGGCCGGCCTTGAGGCAGGAGGTCTCGGCTGCCTTCTCGAGGCGCTCGCGCATGGCGCGGACCTCGGCGACGACGTCCGGCGGGGCGGT
>JAKEFM010000388.1 GCA_022616055.1 Planctomycetota bacterium | reverse complement strand
CGTCACGGGCTCGCCGGGGCGGGATTCGACGACGACGGAGCGCGTCCTGTCCTCGGCGTCCCGGATCTCGGCCCGCAGGCGGCAGGGGCCGGCGGGGATGCCGGCGAGGGCGAAGGCGCCGTTCGCCTCGAAGCCGTACGTCCGGAAGAGAGCCGCCTCGCCTACCAGGACCCCGACGGACTCGATCGTCTCCCCTTCCCGCACCAGGACACGGCCGCGGACCTCGCGGCCCTCCGCGAGATCCAGGGCGACGGGCGGACCCCCGGGAGCGTAGCCGCGGAGCACGGCGTACAGGCGCTCCTCGTCCGTGACGGCAACCGCGTAGGCGGACCCGACCTTGAGGCCCCGGATGCGGCAGCGCCCGTCGACGAACCGTCCCGACACGCTGGCCGCGGAAGAGCCCTCGACGGCCAAGAGGGCCTCGAAGGATCGCTTCCACTGCTCCCGCGGGAGGAGGAGGACGGCCTCTGCTCCGGTGTCGAGGACGAGGTCCACGGTAGCCCCTCCCGCCCGGGCCTCGACTTCCGCGGCCGGTGCCCGCTCGTCCTCCCACGCCTCGAAGAACACCCGGACCCGGACCCGTTCACTCGGGACGCCCCCCAGGGAGGCGAGTCCGTCAGGGCCCGTGAGCCCGTGCATCGCGCCGACCTCTCCCGACGGCCCCTCCCACAACGCCACGATCGTCGCGTCGGGGACCGGACGCCCCGAGGGGTCGCGGACGCGAACTTCGAGCGGGTAGGCCCGCCGGAACCGGAACTCCGCGTCGGTCGGGGTCCAGCCCTCGAGGAGGAAGGGCTGGACGTCGGCCCGGCCGGAGCAGGAGCCATGGAGGTCGTACTTCTCGGAGGGAATCAGGCCGAGGACGACCACGCCCCGCGCGTCGGAGGTTCCGGAGATCGCGTTCACGTCCTCGTCGGGGATGGCCAGGAGATCGGCCCCCGGCACAGGCCTACCGTCCGGGTCGAGGAGCGTCACGCGGAACACGAGGGCGGGCTTGAGGACCAGGGTCGCCGGTTCGGCGCCGGCACGGGCCGTCGCCGGAAGGGGGGCGAGCCAATGGCCGACCGGCTTCACGGTCACCTCGTAGGTGCCCGACCCGACGCCCGGGAACTCGACCACACCCCCGGTGTCGGTCTCCCCCTCGCGGTGGAAGATCGATCGCCAGCCGGAGTCGGGCCTCCCGCCCATCCAACCCTCCAACTCGATCTCCTGGCCCGGCACGCCCCTCCCGTCAGGGTCGACCACGCGCACGACGAGCGGCCGCGCCGCCTCGAGCCGGATCGGGATCTCCCCGGCGACGGCGAAGAAGGGGCCGAACGCCCCGTGAGCCGCCCCGGAATCGGCGCCGTCGGCGCCCTCCGGAAGGACCTCCACCCAGACGCGGGGCGACTCGGAGACCGGGATTGCTGCCTCGCAGATCCCCTCGAACAGGGAACGGTCCTCGTGGGAGAGGTCTCTGTCGCGTTCGACGAACTGGAGGCGGACCCGGCCCTCGACGGGCCTCCCATCCGTGTCGAACACGCGGATGCGCACGCGCGGCCCCGTGACCCCGTCCTCCAAGCCGGCCTCGGCCCGGGCCGCGTCGCGCACGCGGAGGACGACTCCGTCGCTCCCCGCGTCGGCCTTCGCCTCGCAGGCGAACTCCCCCTCCCCCGCGGGCATCGCGGCGCGGATCGACCAGCGGCCGGGCCGGAGGCCCCCGAGACGGAACATCCCGCGGAAGTCGGCTCGGTACCCGCTCCCGGGGGACGGGAATCCGCAGAACCCGT
>JAKEFM010000387.1 GCA_022616055.1 Planctomycetota bacterium | reverse complement strand
GACGAGGAGCGGCGCCTTCGGGAGGAAGGCGGGGTCGAGGATCTCGATCGAGCGCGCCTGCCGGACGCCGCGGCGGAGCGCCCCGCGCCGCTCCAGCGCCGCGACGTGCTGGAAGACCGTCACGCGGTGGACGCCGAACTCCCGGCCGATCTCCTCGAGGGACGGGGAGATCCCGTCCTCCCGCTGGCGCCGGGCGATGAACTCGAGGATCGCGCGCTGCTTCCGGGTGTAGGACTTCATCGAGGGCCTCCTGCGCGAACAGCGACGCCGCACTCACCGAGGTCGGGCCGAGCTCCGTCGGACATCACGACCACCTCCGACTCCCCGCCGCCGTCGCATCGGCGATCCGCCTCCTCACGTCCCTCCTCGCGACACGTCGGCACAGTCGGAGCCGGGCCGGACCGAGGACCCCGGAGCGCCGCGCTCGCGGACGGCGCCCCCGACGAGGTAGGCCCGAGCTCCGACCGGCGCAGTCGTGGCCGGCCCGGACCGAGGAGCCCAAGGCCGCGCACTCGTGAACAACGCTCCCGACGAGGTAGGGCCGAGTCACGACAACAGCGCCCCGAGGATGACGGCCGCCAAGCCGAGGAAGACCGGGATCTCGGCTCGAAGAATGAGCGTCATGTCAGCCCTCCTTTAGCGAAAGAAAGACTAACACCGGGGAGGGACACGGTCCAGGGGGAAGTCGCACCGCGGTCTCCCCGCCCGCGCGCAGGACGCCGAGGACGCCGCCGTACGATGGGCCGATGCCCGGCCTCTCCCTGCCCCGCGGAGCCCGCCTGACGCGGCACAGGGACGTCCGTCGCCCCCTCGACCGGGGACGCTCGGCGGCCTCCGGCGGCGTCGTGGTCTACGCCTGGGGCCGCGAGGACGGGCTCCCCGCCCGGTTCGCCCTCGTCGTCGGGCGGCGCTGGGGCGACGCGCCGATCCGGAACCGGGTGCGGCGCCTCCTCCGGGAGTCGTTCCGCACGGCGCGGCCGGACCTTCCGGCGGGTTTCGACCTGGTGCTCCT
>JAKEFM010000386.1 GCA_022616055.1 Planctomycetota bacterium | reverse complement strand
TGCAGCGGCAACATCTGCCGCAGCCCGATGGCCGCCGCCGTCCTGCGTGATCGCCTAGAGCGCCTCGGCAGGAGCGACGTGGAGGTCTCGTCGGCGGGCACGCTGGGCATCGTCGGGGAGACGGCCGAGCCGCTCGCCGCCCGCGTCGCCGGCGAGGCGGGCTACGATCTCTCGTCCCACCGCTCGCGCGCGCTCGGGGGCGCCGCCGTGCGAGGCGCCGATCTCGTCCTCGTCATGGAGGAGAGTCACGCGGCGGAGGTGCGCGAGCTCGCGAAGAGCGACGTCCCGATCTTCCTGGTCGGCTCCTTCCTCGACCGCGCGGGGAGGGAGACCCGCTCGCCCGAGATCGACGACCCCATGGGAAGAGACGAGGAGGCCTTCCGCGAGTGCCTGCGCACGATCGAGGAGGCCGTCGACCGCTTCGTGGAGGAGATGATCGACTCCGATCCCTCGGCGGGACCGGGATCCCCCGCCGAGCAGCGATTCTTCGCCGCGATCGGCGATCCCATCCTCAAGGCGCGCGGAGGCGCGCCGGGGCTCACCTCGCTCGAGTTCCACATGGTGGACTCGTGGTGGAAGAGGCGATGGCCTCTCTGGCTCGTCCTCGAGGCCCTCACCGAGGCGGAAGCCGACTGGCCGAGGGGCGAGGCGCCCCGCGGCTTCATCCACAGCGTGGCCCGCGAGGTCGATCGGCGGGCACGCGAGGCGGGGCTGGAGGGAAGCTCCATCGCCTCCCGGCGAGGAGGAGGCGGCGGAGATCCCGAGGAGTCGCTCGAGGACCTCGCGGGCGATCTCCGGGCAGCCGCCCGTCGCGTCGGAGGAGCGCACCCGCGGCTCCGGGAGACCCTGCGATCGGCGGCCCGCGCGCTCGGGTCGCGATCCGCCGCCCCCGCGGATAGCGACGCCCAGATCCGGAAGTGGCGCGAGGCAGTCGTGGCCGCGGCCCGTGAGTCGCTCCCTCTCGGAGCCCTCGAGCAGTTCGAGGCCGATGAGCGCGGGAGGCTTCGAGGCCTCTCGGGCAGGCTCTCGCCGGGCGCGACGGACGAAACCCTGCAACGCCTCGTCGAGGACAGGCTCCTCGCGTACTTCGATCTCCCAAGGGTGGGCCTCCTCGACGCCGGCGCCGGAAGCCGAGATCGCGGGTCCGCCTGAGGCCTCCCCACGAAGCGCCCGAGCCTGCGCTTCGTCCACGCGGAGCGGTGGCGGGATCGGCGCCGGGCTGCTAGCGTCACGGGGCCGGAGGACCTCGGAGAGCCAGGGCGTGCCCCTCCACAGGAGGCCGCGCACCCCCGAAGACCCTTGAACCGTCCAACGGGGTCTCTCGCGTGCTCTTCAGATCCCCACTCGTTCCTGCCGCCCTGCTCTTCTGCGGAGCGCTCCTCCTGCCCGCCCCCTCCCTGGAGCAGGGTCTCCTGTGCGCGCTCCTGGCCGGAGCGGCATTCCTTCTCGGAGCGACGGCCGCCCGCGGCGCCGGAGAGCGGCCCCGGGGAGCGAGGGGCCGCTCGAGGGCGGTAGCCCTCCTTCTGCTCGTTCCGCTCGGCTACTTCCCTCTGGGCCTCTTCGTCTCCTCCGCCGAGGCTCTGTGCCGTCCGGGCCGCGGCCTCGAGGCCTTCCTGGAGGATCGAGGGGGGCGCCTCGTCGATCCGGCGGGGGTCACCGGACGCCTGGACTCCGAGCCGACCCGCGCGCCGGAGATCCCCGGCGCGTGCCTCCTCGAGATCCAGG
>JAKEFM010000063.1 GCA_022616055.1 Planctomycetota bacterium | reverse complement strand
GGGCCCTCGTCCAGATCGGGTCCCCCGATCGACGCGTGAAGGCCTGCGCCGGATTCGAGTCGGGCAAGGCGATCGTCGCCGCGGGCCTCGGCGAGCGGCGGCGGATCCTCGGCGAGGCGCCGGCTCCGCGGAGGGAGCCGGGCGAGCCCCTCTCGTTCCGGGTCGCCGTCGAGCGGGGCAGGGTCCGGGTCTTCGCCGAGGACCGGCTCCTCCTCGAGCAGGATCTCCCCGCGCGACCCGGGGAGGGGATGGGCGCCCAAGGACGCAGGGCGCCTCCCCCGCCGCCCGGCATCGCGCTCCTCGTCCCCTCCGGGACGACGAGGTTCGAGAAGGTGACCGTGAGGCGCCGGGGGGAGGTCGTCTACGAGGACCGTTTCGAGGGAAGCGGGCGGGGGCTGAGGCTGAAGCCGGGGCTCCACCGGCTCTCGCTCCTCGCCGAGGGGGGCTCCGCCGCGCTCGACGAGATCCTCCTCGCCTGCTCCGGCGCGAGCGCCCGCCTCTCCCCCGAGGAGCGGAGGTTCGCGCGCGCCGCCTACCTCGACCTGCTCCGGAGGACCCCGACGGAGGTCGAGCTCCTCTCCCTCGGCCCCGACGCGGAGCGACTGCCGCGGCGGCTCGCCGGGTCGCTCGAGTTCTGGCAGGCGTGGTACGAGGAGGAGCTCTACCACTTCCTCCTCCTCGACAACTTCCGCCCCGCGACCGCCTCCCTCGCCGCCCTCCCCGTCCGGCTCGCGAGCGGCTCGACGACGGTCTTCGAGGCGGTGCGGGAGCTCGTGATCTCCCAGAACTTCAACGCGCGCAATCCGGGCCCCGACACCTTCGTCACCGTCGTCCTGGAGCAGCTCCTCGGGACGAAGGTCCAGGACCGCAAGGACCTCCTCGAGGCGGGGAAGAAGATGTACGACGGCTACCCCGCGCGCCTGTTCGGCCGGGAGGGGCGGAGCCAGGCCGACTTCGTCGGGATCGTGATGGACCAGGCGGCGTTCGCCCCGACCTACCTCGGCCGGTTCCACCGGGCGATCTTCGGCCGCGACCTCCCGGTCGAGGATCCCTCGCTCGCGCGCCTGCGGGGGGATCCCGCCGCCTTCCCCGCGATCCTCGCCGAGTGGGTCTCCTCCCCCGCCTATCGCGAGGCGCTCGAGTCCCCGCGCGCGAAGAGCGACCCGATGTTCGTCCGCTCCCTCTTCGTCGATCTCCTCGGCCGGCCTCCCTCCTACCGGGAGTTCCGGAACATGCGCAACGCCCTCCAGGCCCTCTCCGATCCCGCCCCGGTGCGCGCCGTCCTTGGCCGGGTCCTCGTCGACTCGGGGAAGAGCCCGCTCCCGAGGAAGGAGCGCGTCGAGGATCCGGACGCCTGGATCGCCGAGCAGTTCCTCCGCCTCTTCGCGCGGGTCCCGACGGACGCGGAGCGGGAGGCGTTCCGGGAGGGGTGGGACGACCCGGCCGGCACGCCCGCCATGGTCCTGACGGCCCTCGTCACGTCGAAGGAGTACCAGCTCTACTAGCCATGCACCCCTCCGGAGAGCGTCGCGCGACGGGAAGCCGCTGGAGCCGGCGGCGATTCCTAGAGGCCGTGGGGCTCGGAGCTGCGAGCGCCGCCCTCCCGCGCTCCCTCTTCGCGACCCCCTTCCTCGAGAAGGGGGGGAAGACGAAGCGGCTCCTCCTCGTCGCGTTCGCCGGAGGCGTCCGCAGCCGCGAGACGATCCGGACCCCGGCGAACGTGCCGAACCTGATGAAGCTCGCCGCGGAGGGGGTGCTCCTCCCGAACGTCGCGACACAGAACGTCGGACACTACGGCGCAGCCCTCTCCCTCTTCACCGGGTGCGTCGAGGTGAAGGGGATCCGGGAGAACGCGCGGGGGAGCAACCCGACGATCTTCGAGGTCCTGCGCCGCGAGGCGGGGCTCCCGGCGAACCAGGTCTGGCTCTCGGCGAGCGGGGGCCCGCAGGCGCTCAACTACGCCTACTCCCTCCACCCCGGGTTCGGGGCGAGGTACGGGGCGAACCTGATCTCGGGGGACGGGATCTTCAACGCGGAGTTCCAGTCGGTCCTCGACCAGTTCGGCCGGCCCCGCGAGCGCGGCGAGGAGGAGCGCACCCTCCTCGAGCGACTGCGCTCCTCCCTCGACCCCGCCGCCGTCGCGAAGGCCCCGGGGGAGGTCGGCAACGACCCGCAGGCCGCCGCCCGGATCGAGCGGTTCATCCTCGAGGAGCTGACGCGGGGAGGGGCGACCCGGGCGACGGGTCCCGGCGCCCAGGACGGCAAGGCGCTGCGCGTCGCCCTCAACATCCTGCGCGTCTTCAAGCCGACGGTGCTCGGCGTCCACCTCGGGGACTGCGACGTCGCCCACCGCTCCTTCAACAACTACGTCGAGGTGATCCGGCGCAATGACGAGGCGCTCGGCGCGATCTTCGACGCCGTCCGCGCCGACGAGGAGCTGCGCTCGACGACGGCGATCCTCGTCTGCCCCGAGTTCGGCCGCGACCGCGACCTGAACGAGCGCAACGGGCTCGACCACGGGGACAACTCCGAGGAGATGCGCCGGATCGCGGCGGTCGCCTGGGGGCCCGACTTCAAGAAGGGGAAGACGGTCGAGGAGCCCGTCGAGTGGACCTCCCTCGCCCCCACCGTCGCCTCCCTCTTCGGCGTGAAGCACCCGACGGCGGCCGGGAAGCCGATCCGCTCCCTCTGGGCGTGATCCCCGCCCTCCTCCTCCTCGCAGCGCAGGAAGGGCTCGCCGCGGGGGGCCCCGGATCGGACGGGTGCCTCTCCTGCCACTCGCGGATCGAGGAGATCCATCCCTGGCAGGCGATCTCCTGCGTCGGGTGCCACGGCGGGGACGGCGCCGCGACGACGAAGGAGGGGGCGCATGTCCGGCCCGGGAAGGAGATCCCCAACGACGAGAGCGTGGTCCCGCTCGACCACGACCTCCCCTTCCGGCGATTCCGCAACCCCTCCGACCTCCGCGTCCTCGACCGGACGTGCGGGAGCTGCCACGCCGCCGACTGCTCCGCGCTCTCGAAGTCCCTCCACGGGACGACGGCGGGGCACCTCTCCGACGGCCTCTACGAGAACGGGGTCGTCCGCGACCGGCGCTCGCGATTCGCCCTCTTCCCGGCCGCCGACGAGGACGGGAACGTCCCGAAGAACGGCTACGGGAAGCTCCCCGGCCTCCCCCTCTTCGATCCGTCCGCCGACCCCCGCAAGGTCTCCTCCCACTTCGCCGACGTCCCGAGGAAGTCCTGCGCGCAGTGCCACCTCTACTCCGAGGGGAGGGCGGTGCGCGGGCGCCTCGGCATGGACGGGGACTACCGGGGCCACGGCTGCGCGGCCTGCCACGTCACGTACGCCGACGACGGGCTCTCCCGGAGCGCCGATCCGACGATCGACAAGTTCGAGCCGGGCCATCCCCGCAAGCACCGGATGACGGCGGCGGTCCCGACGTCGACCTGCGTCCACTGCCACTACGGGGACGCCTCGATCGGCCTCTCCTTCCGCGGCCTCGCGCAGCTCGTCCCCGGCCAGCCATCCGGTCCCGACGTCCCCGGGACGACGAAGGCGCGCCTCAACGGCGTCTTCTACCAGAACGACCCGAGGGTCTGTCCCCCCGACGTCCACCACGAGAAGGGGATGGCCTGCATCGACTGCCACACCGTCCGCGACGTCATGGGGGACGGCAACCTCTACGGGGCGATGGAGGACGCGGTCGAGATCGAGTGCATCGACTGCCACGGCACGTTCGAGAAGCGCGCGACCCTCGAGACCTCGCGCGGGGGAGACCTCTCCCACCTCCGGCGGAAGGGGGAGGAGGTCACGCTCGTCTCGAAAGTCGACGGCCGGGAGCACCCCGTCCCGCAGGTCCTCGACGCGATCACCCCCGGCTCCCCGCGCTTCAACCCCCGCGCGGCCGCGGCGATGACCCCCGAGCACGGCCGGCTCGAGTGCTACGCCTGCCACGCCTCGTGGGTCCCGAACTTCTTCGGGTTCCACTTCGACCGGAACGAGTCCTTCACCCAGCTCGACCTCCTGTCCGGCCAGCGCACGCCGGGCCGGGTGACGACGCAGGAGAAGGTCTTCGCGACCTTCCGGCCCCTCTACCTCGGGTGGAACCCCGAGGGCCTCCTCGCCCCCTACATGGTCGGCTTCTCGACGACCGGGAGCGCCTACGACAAGGAGGGGAAGCCGCGCTTCGTCCAGCAGATGCCGGTCACCTCCGCCGGCCTCTCGGGGATGACCCTCGTCCACCACCAGACCCACACGGTCCGGAAGGAGGCCCGCGGCTGCGTCGAGTGCCACCGCTCGCCGCAGACCCTCGGCCTCGGATCCCCGAACTTCCGCCTCGCCCGCGACCTCGTCTTCGCGACCTCCGCCCGCGGGTTCGAGGTCGTCGCCCTCGACCGGAAGAACCCCGCCGCGAGCCGGGCCCTCGCGACTCTGCCGCTCCCGGACGCCGGGAAACTCGCGCTCGACCTCGATCCGCTCCAGGGACGCGCCTCGCGCGCCTTCGTCTGCTCTTCCAAGGCGATCTCCGTCCTCGACCTCGGCAACCCCGCCTTCCCGCGGATCGCCGCGCGGATCGAGGCCTCCGACCCGCGCGACCTCCTCCTCGCCGGCGGCATCCTCTACGTCGCCGACGGCGCCTCCGGCGTGGCCGCGGTCGACGTCGCCGGCAAGGCGCCCCGTCCCGTCGGCCGCGTCGCGACGAGCGAGGCCCGCGCCCTCGCCCTCGCGTGGCCCTGGCTCTTCGTCGCGGACGGCCCCGGCGGTCTCGCCGTCCTGGACGTCGGCGACCCCGCGAAGATCCGCGAGATCGGCCGCTGCGACACGAACGGCGGCGCGACCGACCCCGACGACGCGAGCGACGTCGCCCTCCTCTTCCAGTCCTCGCGCCCCGACCCGGAGGCGAAGTCGAGGACTCCCGCGCGCCACCTCGCCGCCCTCGCCTGCGGCGCCCAGGGGGGCCGCCTCCTCGACGTGACGGACCCGGAGCGCCCCTTCGTCCTCTCGGGGGGAGAGGGATCCCTCCTTCCGCCGCGAGCGACCTCCGCGAAGGTGACGGCGGTCTCCCTCGGCTCGGTCTACGACCTCGGCTCCGAGGGAGGGGACCTCCCGACGGAGGAGAACGACTACGCCTACCTCCTCGCCGAGACGATGCGGGACGGTCAGCCCTACGGCGTCCTCGTGACCGTCCGCGTCACCGACCCGACGCGCCCCGAGTTCCGGGGGATCGCCCGCACCTTTCGCCGCTCCGTCGCCGACCTCGCCCTCGCCCGGGTCTACAACGCCCCCTTCCTCCAGCACCTCGCCCTCGTCGCCGGCGACCGGGGCCTCGGGATCCTCGACGCGACGAGGAGCGCCGAGGTGGAGACCCTCGCCACGATCCCGATGCGCGAGGCCCGGGCCGTCGCGGTCGAGGAGTTCCCCTTCGACAGGCTCGTCGACGAGTCGGGCCGGCCCCTGAAGGACATCAGCCACGAGGGGGCGCGCTACCTGTCGAAGGCGGAGATCGAGAAGGTGCTCCGCGCGCCGGTCCCGGCCGGGAACTTCGCTCCGCAACCGGCGGCCCGGCTCTTCCCGGGCCTGCCGCTCCGCCGCTAGTCGAGGTGAATCCGATGAACCTCCCCTTCCTGCCCGTCGCGCTCCCGCTCCTCCTTTGGGCCCTCCCGGCCTTCTCCCAGGATCCGCCGCCTCCCAAGCCGCCCGCGCCCCCGAAGGCTCCCGCCGCCTCCGGCGACGTCCTCGCGGGGATCGACTTCAAGGCCGCGGACAAGGACGGGAACGGCTCCCTCTCCACGGAGGAGCTCTCCGCCGCCGCGTTCGCCGGGCTCGACGCGGACAAGGACGGGAGGCTCTCCTCCGAGGAGCTCTCCGCGTTCCCCGGCCTCGGCGGTCGCAGGGCGCGCGGGGCGCCCGGAGAAGGTGGGGTCGGGGGGGAGGATCGCGGGCGTCGCGGCCGCCTCCTCGACCGCGACGGCGACGGGTTCGTCGACGCCTCCGAGTTCCGCTTCCCGATGGCGCGGATGGCCGACGAGGACGGCGACGGATCGCTCTCCGCCGAGGAGTTCTCCGGCTTCAAGGAACGCGCCGCCCGCACCGGCCGGCGAGAGGCTGCGCCTCCCGGGGCGAAGGAGCCGCCCGCTCCGCCGAGGGGACCGGACCGCGACGGGATGCTCCGCCGCCTCGACGCGGACGGGGACGGGGCGATCGCGCGCTCCGAGTGGAAGGGGGACGGGGCCGAGTTCGACCGGTTGGACGCGGACAAGGACGGCCGGCTCGCGGGAGAGGAGCTGCGCGGCCGACCCGGCGAAGGGCGCCAACGCCAAAGACCGGGTCCGCTCGAGGGAGGCAACCCGATGGAGCACGACCAGAACGCCGACGGGAAGCTCTCCCCCAAGGAGTTCTCGGCCTACCTCTTCTCCCGCCTCGACGCGGACCGCGACGGGTCGCTCGTCTCGGAGGACCTCCAGGGAATCCCCTTCCCCCCTCGCTACAACACCGGGCAGGAGGGGACCGGCCGGGAGCGCCTGATGCAGGACCTCGACCACGACCGGGACGGCAAGGTCTCCGCCGCGGAGTTCGTCCTCCCCGAGCGCCTGTGGCGCCTCTTCGACCGCGACCGGGACGACTTCGTGAAGGCCGACGAGATTCCTCGTCCCGGCGAGGGACGGGGGCCCGGCGGTCGGAGGCCGGAGGGGCTCGAGATCCGCAGCGTCGAGGACGCCCTTTCTCGGATGGACTCGAACAAGGACGGAGAGCTGACCTCCGCGGAGTGGAAGGCGCCGCGGCAGTTCTTCGATCGCTTCGACGGGGACAAGGACGGCAAGCTCACGCGCACCGAGCTCGAGACCGGAATCGAGAAGGGGAAGGCCTCAGGCCTGATCCGCGAGCCCGACGACTTCCTGACCCGCCACGACAAGAACAAGGACGGGAAGGTGACGCGCGAGGAGTTCGAGGGGTCCGCCGAGGCCTTCGACCGCGCCGACTCGAACGGCGACGGCGCGATCACCGCCGCGGACCGGCCGGCGGGGACGCCCTCCACGCCTCCGACCGCCCCTCCGAGAAAGGAGAAGCGCCGGGAGCGGGTGTAGGGTCCTCGGTCGGGGGCGGAACCGCGGCGCGCGAAGCCGGCGGCGTCGACTCGGTGCGCGGGCGACTACGCGCGGGGATCGCCCGGCCCGGTCGCGCCGGTCCCGGTCCCCTCCGGGAACGCCCGGCGGACGAGGTCGTGGACGCGTTTCGCGGCGCGAGAGGCCGAGCGGGCATCCTTGTCGCTGAAGAGGGAGCCGGGCGGCAGCTCGAGCTCCTCGTCCCCGTACATGCTCCGTTCCCTCTGGGCGCGGAGGTCCCGCGAAGTCGAGGCGATCTCCTCCACCTCGGCCGCGGAGAGGAACGGGAATCGCGCCGCCTCCTTCCGCAACGCCTCGCCGACATCGTGCCACTTCGGCGGGTCGATTCCCCCCTGGAGGAGCAAGGCCTTCAAGGCGAGTTCGACCGCTTCCTGCGCGGACCGGACGGCGTAGGCGTGCCGGCGAGCCCTGACCATTCGACGACACGTGTCGAGGCGGGCGACCGCCTCCTCGAGGATCCCCCGAGCCAGGGGGCCCGCGTTCAGATTTCCACCCGATCTCCGGGCTTCCAGTCCGGCTTGAGGTCCCAGTACCAGCGCTTGCCCACCTGCACCCGCCGGGCCCCGGCGCTTCGCAGCCGGTCGGCCACGTGGTCGAGGACGCCTCGGAAGAAGCCGTCTTGATCGACCAGCAGGCGCGCCTCCTCCGTCATGTCGAAGTAGAAGCGGGAGACCCGGCTCGCTTCCTCGGGCGTTCGGAAAAGGAAAGAAAGGTAGGGGTTCCAGCCCGTCTGCGCCGCGAACTCCTCGAGCCAGGGGCGAAGGGCCCGGTCGATCTCCCCTCCGATCCGGTTCCGCTCCCCGTGCTCGGCCGGCAGGCCGCGCGCGACGACGAGGAGGTCGAGATCCGAGAACTCCCGGACCTTCCCGCGCGCGGCGGACCCATAGGCGACGAGCGCGACGAGGTGCGGGCCGAACCGCTCGAGGCAGGCCTCGCGCACGCGCGCGAAGAGCTCGTCGAACCGTCCGGGTGCAATCGGGAGGTGGAGAGCGTCGGCCATGGAGGGAGAAGCGAAGGATGATAGCGGCGGCCGGAGGCGGGGTGGCGCGCGAGGAATTCGCGAAGCCTCCCGGCGCCTTCGACTGCGCCGACACGGACGGGGACGGCGCGATCCCCTGGGCACGGGGAGGGTGCACAATGCAGGGCCTTCGGCTCCATGCTCCTCCGACGGGCACCTCACTCCGCCCTCGCTCCCTTCGTCGAGCGCCTGTGGCACTTCGACGAGATCGGCGACGTGGGCTCCCCCCGGTTCCCGCGCGAGCGGGCCCTGCCGACGGGGAGCACGACTCTCGTCTTCCGGCTCTCCCCGGAGCCCATCCGCCTGTTCGAGGACGCCCGGGACGAGGTCGGGAGAACGTACGGCCACTCCGTCGTCGCGGGCGCCCGCTCCTCCTTCCACCTGCGCGACACCTCCGCTCCGAGCTGGTCGGTCGGGGCGCAGTTCCGGCCGGGGGGCGCGGCGGCCCTGCTCGGATTCCCCGCCGACGCGCTTTCCGAGCGTCACACCCCCCTCGAAGCGTTGTGGGGAGAGGATGCGCATCGGGAACGCGAGCGCCTGCTCGAGGCGCGCACGCCGCTCGCCCGCATCGCGCGACTCGAGGAACTCCTCCTCTCCCGGCGGGTCATTCGTGAGTTCGTCGATCCCTCGGTGGCCCTCGCGCTCGCGCGGCTCGGCGCGCCCGGCGGCTGCTCGATCGGCCGACTCGCGCGCGAGACGGGCTACAGCCACAGATGGCTGATCGGGCGCTTCCGCCGGATCGTCGGTCTCTCGCCGAAGGTCTACGCCCGGATCCGGCGCTTCCAGGGCGCGATCGAGTTGGCCGCGCGCGGGGGATCGCGCGGGTGGGCGGAGGTGGCGGTCGATTGCGGCTTCTACGACCAGGCGCACCTCTCCCGGGAGTTCCAGGCGTT
This sequence comes from Planctomycetota bacterium, assembly GCA_022616055.1. Classification (GTDB taxonomy): domain Bacteria; phylum Planctomycetota; class UBA1135; order UBA1135; family JAKEFM01; genus JAKEFM01. The sequence goes on along the minus strand of JAKEFM010000063.1, from coordinate 6,301 downwards.
CGCCGGACTCCCCCCGGGAGCCTACGCACCCCTCTCCGAGGACCGCCCCAACCATGTGCCTCTCCTTGATTCGGGGGGGAGGGCAAGAACGTACAAGACGGTCGCGCGGACGTCCCGCTAGCGTCGCTCGAGCATCGACCTCGGTACTGGAGTCGCCCGATGAAGGTCCACGAGCTCTTCCCCTACCTCACCGTCCGCAACACCGCCGAAGCGATCGCCTTCTACCGCCGCGCCTTCGGGGCCGAGGAGAAGCTCCGGCTCACCGAACCGAGCGGCCGCATCGGCCACGCCGAGATCGAGATCGGCGGCCATGTCGTCATGATGAGCGACGAGTTCCCGGAGTACGGCGTCCGGGCGCCGGGGCCGACGGAGAAGTGCCCGATGATCCTCCACCTCCACGTGGACGACGCGGACAAGGTGATCCGCCAGGCGATCGAGGCGGGGGCGACGATGGTCCGGCCGCCGGCGGACGAGTTCTACGGCGAGCGCTCGGGCCGCATCCGGGATCCCTTCGGCCACGAGTGGCTGGTCGGCCACGCGATCGAGGAGGTCTCCCCCGAGGAGATGCAGCGCCGCTACACCGCGCTCTTCCGCTGAGTCGCCGGCGCGGTGGATTCGGAGAGGCGCGCCTAGGGCCCGACCCGGGTCCCCTTGATCTTCGCGTCGATGATGGCGAAGGCGTCCACGTTACTCGCCGTCGCGTTGAAGGAGACGCCGACCCCGGCGGAGTTGATCTTGAGCTTGCCGCGGATCGTCCCGAAGTCGGTGTCCCCGATGAAGAGAAACTCCCTCCCGTAGAGGACCCCGCTCGAGGCCCCGAACGGGAAGGCGCCCTGGGGCGAGTTGGGCACCACCGTGAAGCCGGTCATCGCGTGGCTGAAGGCGAAAGGGGGGCCCTCCGCGGTCGCCAGGCCGATCGTCACGGTGACCACGTTCTTCTCCTTGAACGGGAGGTCCCCGTCGAAGGGGGACTCGGTCCCCTTGATCGAGAGCTGCCAGGTCCCGAGGAGGGGATCCCCCAGACGCAGGGGGGCGCGCGCGTTGGCGGGGACGGTGAAGGCGAGGGGGAGGGCGGCGAGGGCGAGGAGGAGGGATCGCTTCACTGGACGACTCCTGGCAATGGAACGGGAGATACGACCCGGACCCTACGGGGATACGCGGCCGGGGACAACGGGCCGCGTTGACCCCCACGCGATCGCGCCGCTATGTTCCTCCGCGCATGGCGGCGATCGAAAGCCTCCGCGCGCGGGAGATCCTCGACTCGCGCGGCAACCCGACCCTCGAGGTCGAGGCGCTCCTCTCCGGCGGCGGGTGCGGGACCGCCGCCGTCCCCTCCGGCGCGTCGACGGGAGCGCACGAGGCGCTCGAGCTGCGCGACGGCGGGAAGCGCTACGGCGGGAAGGGGGTCCGGACCGCCGTCCGCAACGTGGAGGAGAGGATCGCCCCCGCGCTCGGGGGATTCGCCCCGGGCGACCAGGCCGCCCTCGACCGCCGCCTCCTCGAGCTCGACGGGACGCCGAACAAGTCGGGCCTCGGAGCGAACGCGATCCTCGGCGTGTCGCTCGCCGTCGCCCGCGCCCGGGCGGACGCCGAGGGGCTCCCCCTCTACCGCTCCCTCGGCGGGGAGAAGGCGCGCACGCTCCCGGTCCCCCTGATGAACGTCCTCAACGGCGGCGCGCACGCCGACAACGACCTCGACGTCCAGGAGTTCATGATCGTCCCGCACGGCCTCCCCACCTTCGCGGAGGCGCTGCGCGCGGGGGCCGAGACCTACCACGCCCTGAAGTCGTACCTCCGGGGGAAGGGGCTCGCGACCGGCGTCGGGGACGAGGGGGGCTTCGCGCCGGACCTCGGGGGAGCGGAGGCGGCCATCGACTGCCTGCTGCAGGCGATCGAGAAGGCGGGGTACCGCCCCGGCGTCGACCTCTCCCTCGCCCTCGACGTCGCCGCGACGGAGCTCTTCGAGAAGGAGACGGGGCGCTACCGGATGGACGGCGCGAGCCGGACCTCCCGGGAGGTCTCCGCCCTCTACAAGAAGTGGGTGGAGGCCCATCCCCTCGGCTCCATCGAGGACGGCCTCGCGGAGGACGACTGGGAGGGGTGGCGCGAGCTCACGTCCTCCCTCGGCTCGAAGGTCCAGCTCGTCGGGGACGACCTCTTCGTCACGAATCCGGAGCGGCTGCGCCGGGGCATCGCCGAGCGCGCGGGGAACGCGATCCTGGTGAAGGTGAACCAGATCGGGACGCTCACCGAGACGCTCGAGGCGGTCGAGATGGCGCGGGAGGCCCGCTACGGCACCGTCATCTCCCACCGCTCGGGGGAGACGGAGGACGCCCTGATCGCCGACCTGGCGGTCGCGACCGGAGCCGGCCAGATCAAGACGGGCGCCCCCTGCCGGAGCGAGCGGGTCGCGAAGTACAACCGCCTCCTGCAGATCGAGGCGGAGCTCGGTCGCCTCGCGCGGTTCGGGGGAAGCCCGTGGAAGGAGAAGTCGTGAGCGCCGCCGGCCGCTCCTGGACCGCCGAGGGCGGATCCCCCCGCTCCCATCCGCTGCCTCCCCTCCTCCTCGGCGCGATCGGCGTCACGATCTTCGCGACGGGGGTCCTGCCGGCCTTCCGCGACGCGCGCGCCCTGGCGGAGAGGCGCGCCGCCCTGGTCGTCGAGAACGCCGGGCTCGCCGAGCGCCTGCGCCTCCTGCGGGAGGAGCGCGCCGCGCTGCCGAGCGACCCCTTCCTAAACGAGCGGATGCGGCGGCGGGAGTTCCACGCCGGGCCCGATCCCGACCTGCGCTAGGGCGTTGCGCCTCTTTCCCCTTCTACTCCTCTTCCCAGCGCCCCTCCTCCTCCACCCCCCGTCCCAGGAACCCGCCCCCGGAGCCCGGACCGAGGAGGGAAACCTCGAGAACCGGACGATCCTCCCCACCGCGCCCGAGATCCAGCGGCTCCTCGAGGAGGGGGACACGCGGATCCGGGAGGAGCGCTTCGGACCGGGACTCGAGGCGTGGAACCGGGCGCTCGGACGCGCCGAGGAGCTCGACCGGTTCGTCGAGCTGGACGATCGGCACCTCGTCGGCGTCCGGGAGGCGATCCGGCGCCGGGTCGCCGCGCTCCCGGCCGAGGCGGCCGCCGTCTGGTCCTCGCGCGCGGAGGCGCCGGCGGCCGCGGAGCTCGAGGCGGCCGGCTCCGACGAGGCCCGGCTCCGGAAGATCCTCGAGGCGCGGCCCGGCACCCTCGCCGCCGCGCGCGCCGCCCTGCGGCTCGGGGACGGCGCATTCGAGCGGGGGGAGACGGCGGCCTCCGCCGCCCTCTACCGGCTCGCCGCGAGCGCCGGGGACCCGGCGACGCGGAACGCGGCGATCGCTCGGCGGTCGACGGCCGCCCTCCTCCTCGAAGACCGGCCGGAGATCGACCGCCTCGCCGCCGGCGCCGGGGACGGCCCGGTCGAGGCGCGGGGCCAGACGCACACGCCGATGGAGTGGCTGGGCGCGCTCGAAGGCGCCCTCCCGGCTCCGCCCGGTCCCTCCGGCGCCCGCCTCGCGATCGCCTGGACGCCCCTCGCCGTCCCTGCAGACGCCGACACGCCTCGCGCCCTCGGCTTCGACCCGAGCCCGGCCGTCGCGGAAGGGGAGGCGTTCCTCCAGACCCGGCGCTTCCTCTACGTGTGCGACCTCGGCTCGGGGACCTTCGCCGGGAAGGTCGACCTCGAGGAGGTCCTTCCCCACCGCGCGCGAGGGGGCGAGGGGCGCGGAATCCGGCGCACGCGCCCGGCGGCGAGCGGGAGGACGGTGGCCGTCGTCCACGGCGAGGCCTCGCCGACGGGCGCCCCTTCGAACGCCCTGGCGGTGTTCGAGCGCGTGCGGGGAGGCGGCTCGCCGCTCCGGCTCCGCTGGGCTCGCCTGCCGGGCGGCGGATACGTCACCCCGGACGGGGGGAGGGCGAAGGAAGAGCGGCTCGACGGCTTCGTCTTCTCCGAGGAGCCCCTCCTTTATGGAGAGCGGCTCTACTGCGGCCTCCAGCGGGTCTCCGGGGAGGTCGCCTCCTACCTCGGGTGCTTCGACGCCCGGAGCGGGGAGATCCTCTTCCTCCGATGGCTCTGCACCGGCTCGGAGTTCGATCCACTCCTTCCGCGGATGCAGGGGAGGAGCGCATCCAATGTGTCGGGGAGCGGCCCCGTCGCCTCCGGCGGCGTCATCTTCTACGGGACGAACCTCGGGGTCGTCGTCGCTCTCGACGCCGGGAGCGGGGAGTGCCTCCTCGCGTACCGGACCGCCCGGCGCCCTCCCCTCGAGGCGCGGGAGAATCCGCGATTCGCCGACCTGGGCCTCGGGCGGCCCGTGGCCGGGCCGGGCGGATTCGCGATCGCGCCGGGGGACTCGGCCTTCCTCTACGCGTTCGCCTTTCCCGGGACGCCGGGGTCCTCCCCCCTCCTCCACCCGCCGCAGCTCCTCCGGGAGGCCTCCCTCTATGCGGGATGGTGGAAGGACGCCCACGTCTTCCTCGCCAACTCCGGGGGCGAGCAGAACGTCGCCGCCGTCGACCCGGTCCTCTGGAGGAGGATCGACTCGGCGCCCCTCGGGCCGGACGAGGCCTTCCTCTCCGCGGACACCGACCAGCCTCGCGAGCCCGCCCTCGCCCGCGGGCGGCTCTTCGCCGCGAGCGACCGTTACCTCTACGTCTTCGACCTCTCTCGCGAGCTGTACATGGAGGCGGCGATCCCTCCGCCGATCGATCCGAGGACCGGCCTCCACGGTCCGGGCCGCGCGATCCTCGGCAACCTCGTCGCGGTCCCGGGCGGGATCCTCTCGGCGACGCCGCGCTCGCTCGTCCTCTACCGCGAAGCACGGGACTAGCCTGCGTGTCCCAAGGCCCGAGGCCGCGCACGCGTCGTCGGCGATCGCTGGAACGACGGCGATAGGTCGAACCGAATCAGTCTCGACGCCGCCTTCTCCTGAACCGCCCTCGCGCCGGAGGAAGCGCAGGTAGCGCCCCTCGTCGGCCCTGAAGGCCTACGGGCTTGACGATACCCGTCGCCAGGTGTCTCATGCCTCCGCTGCTCGTTGTTAATTCACGGAGGCTACGCGATGAGAAGGTCGACGATTGTTGTCGCGTCGATGTTGGCGGTTATCCTGAGCGCGTCGTCCATGCCGCCTCTGATTCCCGTCTGGAACACGACCGGTGGACCCCTCGGCGGACGGGTTCGCGATATCGAGTCGTTTCCCACCGGAACCGTCCAGATAGGCGGAGAGACGCTGACGACCCACCGCGCGAACAGCGGCGCCTTGAACAGCTTCCTGGTCACCGGTGAGACATCCGGTCTCCCGCCGAACGCCTGGGATTTCGGCGTGTCGGACGCCACGGCCTTTTTCCAGCTCGCCGCGTGCGGAGAGAGTGGAGGCGAGACTGGGGGGGTGTTCCGGACCCAGAACTGGACGCCTCAGACCGGAGGGACCTGGACAGAGCTGACGACCGGTCTGCCCGTCAAGTTCAAGAAGCACTGGGTGGCGGCGGCGGTGGAGGCGTCGGGGGCTCCCCAGATCGCGCACGTTGGTCACTCTGCCGATGGGGTTTACTCGACCGCGAACGGCGGGAATACCTGGACGCAGACACTGGCGAACGTCATCCCGAACGCCCTCGCGATCGACCCCACGAACGGCCTGAGGGCTTTCGCCGCGACGGCAGCGGGAACGTACCTGACCACGACAGGAGGAGCTCCCTGGGCCCTGGTCGACCCGGGAGCGCCCACGGTCGACGTGGTCATCGACCCAACGAACCCCCAGAACGTGTACGCGGTCCGGCCGACCGAGGTGCGCAGGAGCACGGCGGGCGGCGGCGCCGGCTCGTGGGCCTCGACCTTCCCGCCGGGTGGGCCCGGGTACAACCTGAGGGCCATCACGCGCCCGCACCCCGGGGCGCCGAACGTCCTCTACGTCTGCGGCGGCGCGACGACGGCGGGTCCCGCAGGCCTCCAGGACGGAGACGGCGTCATCTACCGGAGCGCCGATGCCGGCCTGACCTGGTCGACGAATCTCGCGACCTACGGGACCCCTCTGTTCCAGGCGTGCGGCCCCTTTCCGCACAACAACCCCTTCAACGCCGTCGCCTTCCACGTCCTCAACCCCGATCTCCTCTTCGTCGGCCTCGACGGGGGCGGGGCGTGGTGGAGCCCGGGGAATCCGGCGGGAGGCGGGCTGTGTTTCGGCGCACAGACGGCGAGCCCCACGTTTGGTGAGGGGAATTCCCTTTCATGCTTATCCAGTTTGCTCAGGAAGCCCCCACGGGTAGGGTGCGGCGTCGATGCCGAG
>JAKEFM010000385.1 GCA_022616055.1 Planctomycetota bacterium | reverse complement strand
GCACGGTCCTGCGCGCGACGATCGGCGACCGCACGGAGGAGCGGGTCGTCCGGAGCGGATCCTCCTACCTCTCCCAGAGCGAGCTCGACGCGACCTTCGGCCTCGGGAAGGCCGGGAAGATCGACCGCCTCGAGGTCCGCTGGCCGTCCGGAGGGAAGACCACCCTCGAGCACCTGGCGGCGTCGACCGAGCGGAGGATCGTCCGGGAGGACTAGCCCCCCCTACGGCTCCGAGGTCCACCAGAGCCGGGTCACGCCGAAGTAGATCGAGAGCGTCGCGAGGTCCGCGAACGCGAGAGCCACGGGCCCCGAGGCGACGGCGGGGTCGAGCTTCGTCGCGCGGAGGAGGAGAGGGATCGCCGCCCCGATCCCGGAGGCGGCGGAGAGGGCAAGGAGGACCGAGGAGCCGAGGATCCATCCGAGACCGGCGTCCCCCTTCCAGAACCAGGCGATCGCCCCGACGACGACCCCCGTCCCGACCCCCGCCAGGGCGCCGACCGCGACCTCGTCCGCGAGGTCCCTCCACCGCCGCGGCGAGGTCGCCCCTCCCAGTATCCCCATCTGGACGACGGCGGTGGTCTGGGCCGCGACCGACTCGCCGAGCGCGAGGACGAGGGGGACGAACGCCGCGATCGCGACCGCCTCGTGGAGGGTCCGCTCGAAGAGACCGGTGAGGAAGGCGCAGCCGAGCCCGCTCGCGACGGTGACCAGGAGCCAGGGCATGCGCAGCGTCGCGGCCTTCCAGGGGGAGATCCCGGCCTCCCTCCCCGGATCGACCCCGGTCACCTCGAACACCGCCCGGTCGACGTCTCCCTGCACGGCCCGGCGCGCGTCGTCGGCGGTGAGGATGCCGGCGATGCGGTTCGTCCCGTCGACGACGGGGACGGCGAGGAAGCGGTGCTGGTCGATCAGCCTCGCCGCCTCGGCGATCGGGGCCTCGACCCCGACGCTCACCGGGTTCTCCGACATGAGGGCGCGGACCCGGGCGTTCGGCGGGGAGGTGAGGAGCCGGCGGACGGAGAGCGTCCCGAGGAGTCGCCCTCGCGAGTCGACGACGTAGAGGTAGAAGACCGTCTCCGCGCTCGCCGAGTTCTGGACGATCCGCCGGGCCTGCTCGACCGTCGCCGAGTCGGGGAGGGAGACGAAGTTCGGGCTCATGCGCCCTCCCGCCGTCTCCTCGGAGAGCGAGAGGAGGCCCTGCGCCGCCTCCTTCTCGGCGGGGGGGAGCGTCGAGAGGAATCGCTCCCGCAGCTCGCGCGGCAGGTGACGCGCCACCCCGACCCGGTCGTCTGTCGGGAGGAGCCGCCAGACGGCCGCGGCCGCCGACGGCTCCATCGAGCGGAGGAGCCGCGCCACGGCGCCCTGGTCCGCCTCGTGGAGGACCGTCCGGGCGGTGGCGTCGTCGACGCGGGTGAGGAGTCGGGCCTGCTCGAGGACGTCGAGCTGCGAGAACTCCTCCAGGACCTCGTGCGCCCGGGGAGGGGTCTCGGCCGCGGTTCCTCCGGCGGAGCCCGCGGCGACAGGAGCTTCGGATCCCGGGTCGACGACCATGCTCGTGCCCCGCAGTTTAGGCGGACGGGCAACGAGCTTCTCCACGCGATCTGCGGGGTAGGAGGCGGTCCGGAACCCCGGAGCGCGCGCCGACTCCCTCGCCCTACGAGGCTAGAGGCTCGAGAGGGTCGTGATCTCGAGGTTCGTGAACCTCGCGGGTGATCCCACCAGCGCCTGCCAGTAGACGGTCGCGCCTACCAGCGCGGGAAGCGCCGGCACGGCGTACGTGACCGACGCCCGACCTTGGCCGTCGAGGAGAGTGGCGAGGGTCTGATGGACCGAGCCCGGATCCAGACGGAAGGTGCCGAGCGGCGGGATCGGGACGTTCGCGGTCCCGAGGGAGAAGGCGAGGAGGGCGCCCCCGAAGGGAGGACCGTAGAGGTCGAGCGTGAGCGGCTTCCCCGCGCGGGGGATCGCTCGCCATGCGAGCTGCCTGCCCAGGTTGTAGAGGAATCGATAGCCCCCCACCGGAGTGAGCTGGTTCCCGACGAAGGCGTCGAGGTCCCCGTCCCCGTCCAGGTCCCCCAGCGCGACGGCTCTGGTGTCGTCGACGATGAGGGGGAGAGCCGCCGTCGCGAGGACGAAGGTCCCCGAGCCATTGTTCAGGTAGACCTGGTTCAGGTCCCCGGTCGAGTAGTAGCCGAAGGCGCCGTTCCCGACTAGCGCGTCGAGGTCTCCGTCCCCGTCGATGTCCCCGAGGGCGAGCGCGTGGGTCGCGCCGAGGATCGCCGGCAGCTGGTTCGTCGCGTCGCTGAAGCTTCCCGAGCCGTCGTTCACAAGGAGCCGGTTCTGGGCCCCGGACGTGGACGAGGAGAACGCGTTCCCGAGCATCGCGTCGAGGTCCCCGTCCCCGTCGACGTCGCCGAGGGCGAGCGCGGCCGTCCCGTCGTCGTCCGCCGGCACCAGGCTCGTGGCGTCCGTGAAGGTCCCCGCCCCGTTGTTCACGAAGACTCGATCCTGGCCCCCGTTCCCGACCAGGACGTCGAGGTCTCCATCGCCGTCGAGGTCCCCGAGCGCCAGGGCGTTTGTGTCGTCGAGGATCGCCGGGAGCTGGCCCGTCGCATCGGTGAGCAGGGCCGACCCGTCGTTCAGAAAGAGACTGTCCTGCCCGTATCGACCGAGCAGGGCGTCGAGGTCCCCGTCCCCGTCCACGTCTGCCAGGGCCACCGCGTCGCAGGCTCCTCCCGGGAAGATCTGGGGCAGGAACGTGCCCGTCCCGAGGTTCCGGAAGAGCCGGCTCGCTCCGGTGGTCCCGACGAGAGCGTCGAGGTCCCCGTCCCCGTCCGCGTCCCCCAGGGAGATCCCGCGGGTGCCGTTGCCGATCGCGGGAGGCGGGTTGGCGGCGACGGCGAAGGATCCCCCGCCGTCGTTGACGAAGAATCGGTTCTGCCCTGAATTCCCGGCCAGAGCGTCGAGATCCCCGTCCCCGTCCAGGTCTCCGAGCGCGACCGCCCACGTGGCGTCGACCAGCCCGGACTGGGGAGCCGTGACGTCGGTGAACGCGCCGGAGCCGTCGTTCAGGTAGAGGCGGTCCTGGCGGGCGGAGGGATTGCCGTAGGCGAGCCCGTTCGCCAGCAGCGCGTCGACGTCCCCGTCCCCGTCCGCGTCGCCGAGGGCGAGAGCCTTCGTCGGGTCTCCGGAGGGAAGGGAAGGGAGCTGCGCGGAACCGTCCGTGAACCCCGCGACGCCGTTGTTGAGGAGGAGATGATTCGGCGGGTAGCTGTTGCCCACCAACACGTCGAGATCCCCGTCTCCCTCCACGTCGCCGAGCGCGATCGAGCTCGGCAAGCTCGCCACGGCGGGAAGCAATGAGCTGACGTCCGTGAAAACCCCCGAGCCGTTGTTCCGATAGAGCCGATAGTTGTTGGTGTAGTACCCGTAGTAGATGCCAAGGAAGGCGTCGAGGTCCCCGTCCCCGTCGAGGTCCCCGAGGGCGAGCGTCCCCACGGAGTAGTAGAAGGAGACGGAGATCTGCGAGGTCGCGTCGCTGAAGATTCCCGACCCGTTGTTGAGATAGAGACGGAGCGTTCCTCCCAGGAACGCGTCGAGGTCCCCATCCCCGTCCACGTCCGCGAGGGCCACGGCGTAGGTGGAGGCGCTGGGGGGCCAGGACGGAGGCGGAGGGAGCTGGGACGTCGCGTCGCTGAAGCTGCCCGAGCCGTCGTTCAGGTACAGGCGATCCGCTGCCGCCGTGTAGTTGTTCCCGACCCAGGCGTCGAGATCCCCGTCCCCGTCGACGTCTCCCAAGGCGACGGCTCGCGTGTCGTCGACGTTCGGGGGGACCTGCGAGGTCGCATCGACGAAGTTGCCCGAGCCGTCGTTCAGGGCCAGGCGATCCTGACCTCCGTTCCCGAGGAAGGCGTCGAGATCCCCGTCCCCGTCGACGTCTCCCAGCACGACGGCCCTGCTCCCGACGAGGCTCCCCGGGAGCTGGCCGACGGTGGGGACGAAGGCCCCGGCGCCGGAATTGATGTACAAGCGGTCCGGTTGGCTGAGGTAGGTCCAGGAACCCCCGAGATAGAGGTCGAGGTCTCCGTCGCCGTCCACATCCCCCACGGCCATCGCGGAGATGGAGTCGGCGTCGAACGGCATCATCCGGTGCAACTCCCGCAGGCGGAGGGGCTGCGCCCAGGCGGAGGAGGCGAGCACCGCGGCGAGGGGGGCCGCGAGCGAGAAGATCCTAGACGGACGCATCGACCGTTCTCCTTCCCTACAGGTCCGCCAGGGTGGTGACCTCGCGGTTCGTGAACCTCGCCGGGACCGTCACGAGCGCCTGCCAGTGGACGGTCGCTGCGACCAGCGAAGGGTTCGACGGAACGGAGTAGGTGACCGAGGCGCGCCCCTGCCCGTCGAGGATGCCGGAGGCGACCAGGTTGATCCCGATCGGGTCGAGACGAAGGATCCCGAACGGGGGGATCGGGAAGCTCCCTGCGTTTAGCGAGAAGGCGAGGAACCAGGTCCCCCAGGCCGATCCCCACAGGTCGAGTGTGAGCGGCTTCCCCACCCTCGGGGTCCCCCTCCAGGCAAGCTGATGGGTCAGATTCGACAGGAGGAGGTCGGGCTGGCGTTCCTTGCCCGCGAGCAGGTCGAGGTCGCCGTCCCCATCCATGTCCCCGAGGACGACGGCGTGCGTCCTTCCCTGGACGGCCGGGACGAGGGCCGTCCCATCGACGAAGACGCCGGCGCCGCCGTTCAGGTAGAGTCGATTCGGCTCCCCGTAGTAGGACCCTCCCGAGTTCCCGATCAGCGAGTCGAGATCTCCGTCCCCGTCGACGTCCCCAAGCGCGACCGAGCGGGTGTAGTCGAGGTTTGCGGGCAGGGCACCCGTCGTATCACTGAAGAGTCCCGCGCCGTCGTTCAGCCAGAGACGGTCCGGCTGACCGAAGTTGCCGATCAGGACGTCGAGATCGCCGTCGGCATCCACATCTCCGAATGCGAGCGCCCGGGTGTCGTCGAGGATCGCCGGAAGCTGCGCCGGGGCGTCGAGGAGAACTCCCGAGCCGTTGTTGAGGTAGAGGCGTTCCTGCGCGCCTCCGATCATCACGTCGAGGTCCCCGTCTCCGTCCAAGTCCCCGAGGGCCAGCGCTGTCGTGGGACCGGGATTGAAGGGGAGCTGGGCGGATGCGTCGGAGAAGACGCCGGTCCCGCCGTTCAGGCAGTAACGGTCCGATCCGTACCCCGATCCGATCAGGACGTCGAGGTCCCCGTCCCCGTCGAGGTCGCCAAGCACGACCGCGCTCGTGAAGTCCTGGACATTCGGAAGCTGGATCGGGGCCACGGTGAAGGTCCCGGAACCGTCGTTCAGGAGGAGGCGCTCGGGCTGGAGGCCCGGGGTCGTGCCCGCATTCCCGACGAGCGCATCCAGGTCTCCGTCGCCGTCGACATCTCCGAGGGCGACCGCGCGCGTGTCGTCCAGGGCCTGGGGGAGCTGCCCGGTGGCGTCGTCGAGATTTCCCGCCCCGTCGTTGAGGAGGAGACGATCCTGTGGGGAGAGCCCCCCATTACCGACAAACGCGTCGAGATCCCCGTCGCCGTCCAGGTCCCCGAGGGCGATCGCGCGGGTGTCGTCCAGGATGGGAGGGAGGGGACTCGTCACGTCCGCGAACGCCCCCGCGCCGTCGTTCAAGTAGAGCCGATTCCGCGCTCCGTCGTAGAGCTGGTCGTTCCCGAGGATCAGGTCGACATCCCCGTCCCCGTCCAGGTCGCCCAGCGCGAGGGCGGACGTGGACTCGTCCAGCATGGGGAGCTGGGCAGTCGCTTCGACGAACACCCCGGAGCCGCCGTTGAGTTGGAGGCGACTCTGGCCGTAGTTCGCCGCGAGCGCGTCGAGGTCCCCGTCCCCGTCGACGTCCCCGAGCGCGACGTCCAGGGTGATGCCGAGAACCGCGGGCAGCTGGGCGGTCGCGTCGGTGAAGCCCGCCGCGCCGTCGTTCAAGTAGAGGCGGTTCTGGTCGCCCGAGAAGCTGGTTCCGGGACGACCGAGGAACGCGTCGAGGTCGCCGTCCCCGTCGACGTCCCCGAGCGCAACGGCGGTCGTGTAGACGTTGTCGGGCGGCACCTGGGGGGTCGCGTCCGTGAATCCAGCCGAGCCGTCGTTGAGGAAGAGACGATCCTGGCCGTAGCTCGCGGAGAACAGGTCCAGGTCCCCGTCCGTGTCGAGGTCGCCAAGCGCGATCTCCCTGGGCCCGAACGATCCGACCGGGAGGAGGCCCGGAACGTCCGAGAAGACTCCTGTGGAGTCGTTGACGAGGATTCGGCTCTGGCCGAAGTTTCCGACGACGGCGTCGAGATCCCCGTCGCCGTCCAGGTCCCCCAGGGCGACGGCCCAGGTGTCGTCGTTGAGTGAGGGGAGCTGCGCCGACGCGTCCGTGAAGACGCCGGAGGAGTCGTTCCGGTAGAGGCGGTTCGGCGTCGCCAGGAATCTCGCCCCGACGAGGCAGTCGAGGTCGCCGTCCCCGTCGACGTCTCCGAGAGAGAGCGCGCTCGTGCTGCTGAAGCCGACGACCGCCGGGATCTGGCCCACGCCCTCCGTGAAGAAGCCGAATCCCTCGTTCAGGAGGAGGCGATCGCTGTCGCTGTTCCCGACGACGATGTCCAGATCCCCGTCGCCGTCCACATCACCCAAGGCGACGGCGGACGTCATGTTCGGTTCGGGCGGAAGCATCCCGTGCAGCTCTCGGAGGAGGACCGTCTGGGCACGGAGGGGGCGGAGCGGCCCCGAGGCGAGAAGGGCGAGCCCCAGGACGATCCTGCGGGCTCGGGTGGCCGAGCCTTGCTCGGGAGTCATGCGCCTTCTCCGATCCGGAGCTTTCCTCGGAGACCCGGGCCGAGGTCGGGGCGACCGGTCGATTCCAGGGGTCGGGGGAGCGAGAAGTCGCCGCAATTGTCGAGCCGCAGCCGAGCTGCGACGCCCGACCGCAGTCCGTCTTGGGTTCGGCGCGGATCGACGCCGTTAGGCGCGGCCTCGCGTTACTCCGGAGAAACATGACGCCTCTCTCGGGAACGCTCGGTCCGGCCCCGGTCGATCCCCCCCCGCTTGAGGCGCCTCGAGGCGAGACGAATAGGGGACTCATGGACCCCGATCGCCCCCCCGAGAGCGAGTTCCTCCGCACCATCTCCGACGCCTTCGCCGCCCTCGCCGAGCGCGTTGCCGCGAGCGTCGTCCAGGTCCGCGTCCTCGGCCCCGGCCGCCGGGGAATCGGAGGAGGATCCGGGAGCTTCGTCGGGGAAGGGGGCACTGTCCTGACCAGCGCCCACGTCGTCGGGGGCGCCGTCGGCGTGGAGGTCGTCGACCGGGGCGGGACGGCCGCGCTCGCCGATGTCGTCGGAATCGACGTCGGCACCGACCTCGCCGTGCTGCGGGCGGCCCCGGTCGCCGGGCCTCCCCTCCCCTTCGGCGACTCCTCGAACCTGAGGATCGGCGAGCTGGTCCTCGCCGTCGGCTCCCCCCTCGGCTTCGAGGGGAGCGTCTCGCACGGGATCGTGAGCGCGCTAGGCCGCTCCATGCGCTCGCCGTCGGGGCGGCTGATCGAAGGGGTGATCCAGACCGACGCGGCGGTGAACCCGGGGAACTCCGGGGGCCCGCTCGTCGACGCGGCCGGGGCGATCGTCGGCGTGAACGCCGCGACGATCATGCGCGCGCAGGGAGTCTCCTTCGCCGTCCCCTCGAACACCGCCCGGGTCGTCCTCTCGGAGGTCCTCGCGCACGGACGCGTCCGTCGCGGGTACCTCGGCGTCCGCGCGCAGACCGCGTGGGCTCCCGCCGCGATCCTCGCCGGCGCGAGCCTGAAGGCGGGGGCCGTCGTCCTCGTCCGCGAGGTCGAGCCGGGGAGCCCCGCCGAAAGGGCCGGGCTCCGGCCCGGAGACGCCGTCGCGGCGATCGGAGGGACGCGGGTCGAGTCGGCCGACGACCTCCACCGAGCCCTGGGCGCGGCGACCGTCGGCGTCGCCCAGGAGCTCGTCGTGCTGCGCGGGCGGAACGTCCTCACCCTTCGGGCGGTCCCCTCCCTCGCCCCCGCGGTGTGAGGTCCTCCCCTCGCGGCCCCGTACTCACCCTGCCGCCCGCGAGAAGGGAGGGACCGGGACCGGAGGCGGATGGTCCCTCGGAGTGAGGACCTACTGCAGGACGACTTCGAGTCCGGCCGAGGTCGCCCCCGGCAGAGGGAGGGGACCGGGATCGACGACGTACCACTGGAAGAAGAGGGAGAGCCCGGCGAGGCTCGGGCTGGCGGGGAGGATTGCCGGCACGTACGCCGTGCCCGCCCCCGGGCCGGCGCCGGCGCTCGTCCTCGCGATGAACTGGTCCGCCGAGACGAGCAGCGAGCAGGCGGGCAAGCCGAGGAAGCCGAGATTCAGCGGGAGCGGAGTCCCCGACCAGGCCGTTCCGGACAGTCCGCCGATCAGGACGGCCGTGGCCCCGCCCAGGGCCTCGGAGAGGACCACCGCGAACGCAGCGTTCCCCACCGCCGGCGCCCCGCCGGCGGTCTGGATTCGCGGAACGACCCCCCCCGAGCCCGCGCACCCCGAGCCGAGGACGTCGACCCCACCCGGGACGCCCACGAGGGACACGAGCTGCACCGCGCCCGCGTTGTTGACGTACGCCGGGTCCGCCGTGGGACCGCCGAGGAGGAGGTCGGGCAGTCCGTCCCCCGTCGCGTCCCCGGCCGCGGCGACGACCGGGGTGGCGGCCAGGGGGAGCCCGCTCACGGGGATTTGCCACAGGGTCTGGCCGGTCGATCCCGAGACCACCCTGGGGAGGACGAGGTCGAGCGACAGGCTGAAGGGGATGTCGAACTTCGTCCCGACGGCGACCTCCGACACCCCGTCCGCGTCGAGATCGCCGAGGCTCGCGACGTAGGCGCCGAAGCCGCCATAACCGGTGGCGGACCAGAGGACGCCGGAGTTCGCCCCCGAGAATGCCCACGTCTCCCAGGGCCCCGCCGGTCCTCCCTCCCCGAACACGGCGTCCGGGACGCCGTCGCCGTCGAGGTCGCCGGGGCCGACGACCGACGTCCCGAGGCGAGTCTGCGCGGTCGCGCTCTGCACGAAGAGGAGGATGGAGCCGGTGAGCCCCGCGAAGACGAAACCCTGCCCGTACTCGAACGCTCCCGGCCCTCCCGTCGGCGCGCCGATGAGGATGTCGGAGTGGCCGTCGCCGTCGAGATCCCCGGCCCGTCCGACGGCGTAGCCGAACGTCCCGCTGCCCGTGACGAGCTGGGCCGACGATCCATCGGCCCCCGAGAAGACCTGCACGATCCCCAGGGGAAACGGCATGACGAGCCCCAGCGTGTTCACGGTCCCCGGATTCCCCGCGACCGCGTCGGGGATGCCGTCTCCCGTCACGTCCCCGGCGTCGGCGACCGACCAGCCGAGGGCGCCGTTCGGGACGGAGGGGAAGAGCTGGAATCGCACGCTCGCGTCGGCGCTGGAGTAGACGCGCACCAGGCCGCCCCCGGGCGCGCCCGGGGACCCGACGACGAAGTCGGCCACGCCGTCGGCGTCGACGTCCCCGAGTCCGGAGACGGAACGGCCGAAACGCTCGAGGGGCGTCGTCCCCGTCCGGACGAAGAGGGTCAGGCCGTCCGCGCCGGAGAGCACCCGAGCGTAGCCGGCCTTGTTCACTCCTCCGGGAGAGGCTTCCGGAGCCCCGACGAGGACGTCCGGGACCCCGTCCCCGTTCACGTCGCCGAGGCCGGCGACCGAGGCTCCGAATCCTTGCCCGATCGCGGAACCGGAAGCGGACCAGATCGGGAACGCCTGGCCGACAAGCGAGGGCGTCAGGCCCAGCCCGGCGGCGAGGAGGAAGGGGAGACTTCGACTCCCCGTCACGACAGCAGGACCTGGATGGCGCGCGTCATGGAGGCCGGCAGGAGGGACGGTCCCGGATCGGCGACGAGCCCCTGGATATGGAAGAGGGCGCCGAAGAGGGCGGGATCCGCGGGCACGGGGAGGGGGAAGAGGGCAAAGCCGCTCCCGGGACCGGAACCGCTCGTGACGGCGGGGAGGAGGAGATCCGCGGAGACGAGGAGGGAGCACCCGGGCAGCCCGAACGGCGCGAGGTCGAGAGGGAGCGGGAGGCCGTTCCAGGTCTGGAACGAGGCGCCGAGGATCAGGACCGCGACCGTCCCGCCGAGCGCCTGCGTCACCGCCGAACCGAAGCCGGGGTTCCCCGGTCCCGACTCCGGAT
>JAKEFM010000384.1 GCA_022616055.1 Planctomycetota bacterium | reverse complement strand
GACATGATCCTGGCGAAGATCCGGCGCTGTAAAGAAGCGTTAGGTACAGGACAGTAGAGAGGGGGAGATTCAGTGTCAAGATCAATTCGTCAGGATCTTCGCAACTGATAACAAATGGTACTCACACCCTCCGGCTCACGGCGTCGGGGGGCCTCCCGCCAGGGCGAACCTCTCGCCGGCGCGTGCGACGCGCGCCCCGCCCGCCTCCACCCGGCGGCTCTCCGCGGAGCCGGGGACGTTCGCGGGGTTCGTGTGGTTCAGGTGCGTGAACCGGACCTCCCGGCGCCCCGGGAGGGCGGCGAGACGGCGCAGGGTGTCGGGGATCGGGGGATGGGGCACCTTCGAGGGGTCGCGGCCCGGGAGCTCGGAGGCGGGGTCGAAGAAGGTCCCGTCGAGGAGCGCGACGTCGACGCCGCCCAGGATCCCCGGCAGGCCCCCCGGGAGATCGTCCCACCCGTCGATGTCCGGGAGGTAGAGGAGGGCGCGCCCGGGCCCCTCGATCCGCCAGGCGACGCAGTCGCTGAACTCCCTGCGGTGCGGGACGGGGATCGGCGTCGCGCGCAGGCGGGGCGTGAGTTCGACGGTCGTCGAGGGGGGCGTCTCGCGCAGCTCGACGTGCCCCTCCGAGACGAGGAGGCTCCAGGGGCCGTTCGAGCGGAGGAAGGCCGCCATCGAGGGGGTGCACCAGACCGGGAGCCGATCGGCCGCGGCGACCTCCCGGCCGACGTGGACCAGGCCGGCGTAGTGCCCGACGTGCGCGTGGGTGAGGAGGATGCCGTCGGGGAGCGACGCGGCAGGCCGCCCTGCGGCCCGATTCAGCGCCTCGACCTGCTCGGGGAAGTCCGGCGTCGCGTCGACGAGGAATGCGCGGCCGGCCTCCCGGTCGATCAGCCCGAGACAGGAGACGAGCGCGCGGCGCGAGCTATCTCGTCGGGCGGCCTCGCAGCAGGGGCGCCCGCAGCCGGCGTGGGGGAGCCCCCCGTCCTGGGCGTTCCCGAGGACGATCGCCTCGACGGGGGCCTCCCGGTGTCGGGAGGGATGCGGGAGGGAGCAGGCGGCGAGGAGGAGGAAGGGCGCGAGGCTTGGACCCCTCACTTCAGGCCGAGGGCCCGCAAGGCGAGGAAGCCGATCGAACCGACCGCCGCGCTGACGGGGATCGTCAGCACCCACGCCCAGAGGATCCTTCGCGCGACCCCCCACCGCACGGCCGAGAGCCGCCGCGTCGTCCCCACGCCGACCAGGGCTCCGGTGATCGTGTGGGTCGTGCTGACGGGGATGCCGAGGGCGGCGGTCACGAACAGGGTCATGGCCGCGCCGGTCTCGGCGCTGCAGCCTCCGATAGGGCGCAGCGCCGTGACGCGGGTGCCGAGGGTCCGCACGACGTTCCATCCGCCCGCCGCCGTGCCGAGGGCGATCGCCAGGTGGCAGGAGAGGACGACCCAGATCGGGACGTGGCCCGGGTCGGCGTGCCCCGTGATCGCACGATTCGAGAACAAGATGAGGACGATGATCCCCATCGTCTTCTGCGCGTCGTTGCTGCCGTGGCCCAGGCTGAAGGCCGCCGCCGAGACGAGCTGGAGGCGGCGGAAGAGGCGGTCGACCCGGATGGGGTGCGCCCGGCGGAAGACCCACAGGAAGGCGACCATCAGCACGAACGCCGCGAGGAATCCGAGCACGGGGGAGAGGACGATGAAGAGGAGGATCTTCTTGAAGCCCGCCGCGTGGAGGACATACCAGCCCCCCTTCGCCACGGCGGCTCCCGCCAGCCCCCCGATCAGGGAGTGGGAGATGCTGATCGGCAGGCCGTAGTGCGTGCAGGCCCAGGACCAGAGGATCGCCCCGAGGAGGGTCCCTCCGATGACCGCGTTGTCGACGACGGCGGGGTCGACCGTCCCCTTACCGATCGTCGCCGCCACGTGAAGGCCGAAAAGGAAGGCGGCCACGAAGTTGAAGAACGCGGCCCAGAGGACGGCGAGGCGCGGCGTGAGGACCCGCGTCGAGACGACCGTGGCGATCGAGTTCGCCGCGTCGTTCCAGCCGTTGATGAAGTCGAAGACGAGGGCGAGCGCGACGAGGAGGACGATGGTCGTCAGGGGGAGCTTCCTTCCCGAAGGGTCCGTCCCGCGGGCGGCCTAGGCGTACTTGAGGTAGATGCTCTCGAGGTCGTTCGCCACGTCCTCGCACTCGTCCGTCGCGCGCTCGAGGTTCTCGAGGATCTCCTTCCACTTGATGACGAGGATCGCGTCCTTCTGCTCGCGGAAGAGGCGGGAGATCGCCTCCCGGCAGAGCGCGTCCCCCTCGTTCTCGAGGCGGTTGATCTCGACGCAGTGGGGGAGAACGGCCGCGTTCGCGCCGAGGTGCTGCATCGCGGCCTGGATCTCGGCCGTCTGCCTCTCGAGGACGAGCGCGAGCTCCTCGGCCCCGTAGAGCCCCTGGCCGATCCCGTAGTCCATCAGGTGGTGCGAGGTGTTGTCGATCATGTCGAGGACGTCGTCCAAGTCGGTCGCCAGCCGGTGCATGTCCTCGCGGTCGAACGGCGTGATGAAGGACTTCGCCAGGTTCTCGAGGACCCCGTGGGTGATCTTGTCCCCCCGATGCTCGTAGTCCTTGATCTCGCGGACGCGCTCGGGGATGCGGTCGTAGCGCTGGAGCAGCTCCCGGAGCTTGGCGGCGGCCTGGCACAGGAGGCCCGCCATCTCGGTGAACGGGGCGAGGGACTTCTCGTTCCGGGGGATGAGGGGGGACATGGATCTCCTGGCCGGTCGGCGGCCCCGTGCGACCTTTTCCCGAGGCGAGTGCCGGAAAGTAGGGACCCCGGGAAGGGGCGTCAACGCTTCGACGCGCGGGGCCCCGGGGCTTTAGCCGAGGTGGATCCGGATCTTCCCGGACGAGGAGGTGTAGACGTTGAAGGGGCCGAACGGGGGGATCGTCAGGACGACCCACTGGATGCAGAGCGGCTCGGCGCAGGGGGAGAGGCCCGGAGGGAGGGGGAGGGGATGCGTCGCCTCGCCCGAGGGGGAGACGACGACCGCCGCGAGGAAGAGGGCCGGGGTGCAGCAGAGCGCGCAGGCCGAGGGGAACGGGATCGGCACCGGCGTGGCGTCCGCGAAGCCGAGGAACGGGAGGGCGAGGCCGTCGGGAGGAGCCCCGCTCAGGGTGATCGCGAAGGCCGGGTTGGGCGAGACCGGCTCCCCGCCGGTCGAGCCGATCTGCGGCTCGAAGGCGCCCGCGACGGGGCAGGGGGGATCGCATTCCTCGTTCGTCAACCGGACCGCGTCGACGCTCCAGCCGCAGGCGCCGTTCAGGGCCCCGTCGTGGGTGTCGAACCGGAAGCGGATCTTCCCGCCCGCGCCCGCCGGGGGCCCCGCGGTGAGGAAGGCCCCGTCGAGGACGGGATGCCCGGGTCCGATGGAGCAGTGGACCGCTCCGGAGCAGGGGACCGGTGTCGAGGGGAGGACGGAGAGGGCCGTCCAGGAGGCGAGGCCGGGAGGGTCGAGGCCGGGCGGCTCTCCGCACGTGGCTTCCCGCACCTCCACGGAGGCGGTGTCGAAGGCGGGGCTCGAGGGCTCCGTGAGCTTCACGTACTGGAACGAGAGGACGATCCGCGTCGAGGCGGGGCTCGGTCGCGCGGCGACCGCGCCGATCCCGTACGAGGAGATCGCCCCCGCGTTCGCGAGGCCCGTGCCGTAGGCGAACAGGGGGGGACCCGAGTTGTAGGCGGCGAAGGCGCCCTCCCAGCCGTCCGGAGCCCCCGCCCCGGCCGAGCAGCAGTCGATCTCCCGGTGCCAGAGGGTCCCTCCGAGGGGTGCCGAGGGACAGGTGGGGAACGGGGGGTTGAGTCCGCAGGTCCCGAGCGGATTCGACGGGCCGGCGTAGGGGAAGGGGACGGGGAAGAGGATCTGCTCGTCGTAGTCCCCGAGCGCGAAGGGGGGACCGATCCACTCCGTCTCCTCGTGAAGGACGATCTGCCCCGGCGCGCGGCCGGCGACGGCCGCGAGGAGCGCGCAGAGGAGGAGAGCCCGTCCGCCCATCCTTCGCCTCCGACAGGACGCGGGGGAGGGGCGCGGGGTTCCCTGGATCCTCCCCGGACAGCCTGCCCGCCCGCGACGCGCGTGTCGGGGAAGGTTCGCCTTGCCCTCGCCGGCGGGTCGGCTCTAGTTAGGGCGTCCTCCTCCCCGCTCCCGAGTGACCCGCTACGCTTTCGCAATCGACCTCGGCCGGTGCATCGGCTGCCACGCCTGCACGATCGCCTGCAAGTCGGAGCACGACATCCCCCTCGGGGTCTGGCGCTGCTGGGTGAAGGAGGTCGACCGGGGGGTGTTCCCGGGCACGGAGCGCGTCTTCCTCCCGGTGCTGTGCAACCAGTGCGAGGACGCCCCGTGCATGGAGATCTGCCCGACGAACGCCCTCTTCAGGCGTCCCGACGGGATCGTCGACCTCGACGGGGACGCCTGCATCGGCTGCCGCTCCTGCATGGCGGCGTGCCCCTACCACCAGCTCTTCATCGACCCGAACACCGGGACGGCGGAGAAGTGCAACTTCTGCGCGAACCGCCTCGAGAACGGGCTCGCGCCGTCGTGCGTCGTCGTCTGCCCGACGGAGTGCCGGATCTTCGGCGACCTCGACGACCCGGAGGATCCCCTCACCCTCCTGCTCCGGGAGAACCGGGTCGACGTGCGCCGCCCCGAGGCCCGCACGGCCCCGAAGATCTTCTATCTCGGCGCAGGCAAGGGAGACCTCGACCCCCTCTCGGCGGCGAAGGCTCCGATGCATCGCTGCGCGGATGCGGGGCCGGACACGCCGGCGGGACTCCTGGAGGCTGCGGTCGACGGAGGCGCGGCTCCCCGGAAACCCACGGTCGAGGAGGCCTACGCCGGCGCCGCTCCGGAGGCCCGGCAGTTCCTCGAGACCCTGCGCCGCCACCCGGCGGGGGACGTCGCCCCCGGCCGCCCGACCGTCTCGCTCGACGTCTTCCACCGCCGCCCCTGGGGGTTCGACATCGCGGCGTACCTCGTGACGAAGGGGATCGCCGCGGGGGCCTTCGGCGTCGGCTGCGCGACCTCGCTCGCCGGGGTCCTCGACGGGGATCTCCCCAGGGCCGTCGCGCCGGGGATCGGGCTCGCCTTCCTGATCGTCACGACGGCGCTCCTCGTCCTCGACCTCGAGCGCCCCGAGCGCTTCCTCTACATCCTGCGGCGCCCCAACCCCCGGTCGTGGCTCGTGCGGGGGGCGTGGGCCCTCGGCGCCTTCGGCGGCCTGTGCCTCCTCGCGCTCGCCCGCCGGTTCGTGCCGTTCTTCGACGCGATCCCCGAGCGCCCGCTCCTCGTCGCCGGGCTCCTCGCCGCGGCGGCGGCGCAGGTCTACTCCTTCTTCCTCTTCCGGCAGGCCTCGCGCGCCCGGGAGCTGTGGGGCGGCTGGCTCCGCGCGCCGGGGCTCCTCGTCGAGGGGGCGGTCCTCGGCCTCGCCTCCCTCCTCCTCGCCCATCTCATGTCGGCCGGAGAGCCGAGGGACGCGGAGGTCCTCGGCGGCTTCCTCGCGGTCGCCCTCGTCGGGCACGGCGCCCTCCTCTTCCTCGACCTCGCCCTCCACCCCGAGCCCGGCTCCCGGGCCTCCCTCGCCGCCTCGAAGATCGTGCGCGGGGAGTTCTCCCTCCCCTTCTGGGTCGGGGCGGTCGGACTCGGCGTCGTCGGCCCCCTCCTCCTCCTCGTCCTCGGCTCCGGCTCGATCCCTTCCCAGGCCGTCGGCGCCCTCGCCGCGATCGTGGGCGTCTTCTTCTGGAGCCGGGCGTGGGTGTACGCCGGCCAGTCGGTTCCCCTCGCATGAATCCCCGCTCCTGGAAGAGCCGGCCCAAGCCCTGGTCGCCGAAGCTCCGCTCCCACCCCGATCCCGCGAAGTGGGACGACTGGGTCGAGTTCGAGTCGAAGGACTGGCCCCGGAAGGTCGAGCGCCGCTACGCGATCGTTCCCAGCCTCTGCTTCAACTGCGAGGCGGCGTGCGGGGTCCTCGCCTACGTCGACAAGGAGACCTGGACCGTCCGCAAGGTGGAGGGGAACCCGTTCCACCCCGGGAGCCGCGGCCGGCTCTGCGCGAAGGGAGCCGCGACGGTCAACCAGGTGACCGACCCGGACCGGATCCTCCATCCCCTGCGGCGGGACGGGCCGCGGGGCGGGGGGAAGTGGCGGCGGATCTCCTGGGACGAGGCGCTGGAGGAGATCGCGGGTCGGATGCGGCGCGCGATCGTCGGCGGCCGGCGCAACGAGATCATGTACCACATCGGCCGGCCGGGAGAGGACGGCCACGTCATGCGCGTCCTCCAGGCCTGGGGGGTCGACGGCCACAACTCCCACACGAACGTCTGCTCCTCCTCGGCGCGCCTCGGGCACTTCCTCTGGTGCGGCTACGACCGCCCCTCCCCCGACTACGCGAACGCGAAGACGATCCTCCTCCTCTCCTCCCACCTCGAGACGGGGCACTACTTCAACCCCCACGCCCAGCGAATCGTCGACGCGAAGTACTCGGGGGCGAAGCTGATCGTCGTCGATCCCCGCCTCTCGAACACGGCGGCGAAGGCGGACCTCTGGCTCCCGGCGAGGCCGGGCACCGAGGGCGCGCTCCTCCTCGCGATCGCGAACTACCTCGTCCGCGAGGGGAAGTTCGACGCCGAGTTCGTCCGCCGGTGGGTGAACTGGGAGGACTACCTCCGGGTGGACCGGAAGGAAGCCGCCCCGACCTTCGAGACCTTCCTCGCCGCCTTCTCCGACCTGTACGGCCGCTTCAGCTTCGAGATGGCGGAGAAGGAGACCGGAGTCCCCGCGGCCCGGATCGAGCAGGCGGCGGAGTGGATCGCCGAGGCGGGGAACCGGTTCTCGACCCACGTGTGGCGCGCGGCCTCCTCGGGGAACCTCTGGGGCTGGCAGATCGTGCGCTGCCTCTACCTCCTCGTCGTCCTCACGGGTTCGCTCGGGACGGAGGGAGGGGTGAACCCCCACACCTGGAACAAGTTCGTCCCGAAGCACCCCAACCCCGCCCCTCCCGTCCGGGAGTGGAACGACCTCCTCTTCCCGCGGGAGTTCCCCCTCGCCTTCTTCGAGATGTCCTTCCTCCTCCCGCACCTCCTGAAGGAGGGGCGCGGCAAGGTCGACGTCTACTTCACGCGCGTCTACAACCCCGTCTGGACGAACCCCGACGGGATGTCCTGGATCGAGGCCCTGACCGACGAGGAGAAGGTCGGCCTCCACGTCTGCCTCACCCCGTACTGGAGCGAGACGGCCTGGTTCGCGGACCTCGTCCTCCCCCTCGGGATGGGGCTCGAGCGCCACGACAACCAGAGCCAGGAGACCCACCACGGCCGCTGGGTCGGCTTCCGCCAGCCGGTCGTGCGCGTCGCGAAGGAGCGCTCCGGGATCGCCGTCGGCGACTCGCGGGAGGCGAACCCCGGGGAGGTCTGGGAGCACAACGAGTTCTGGATCGAGCTCTCCTGGCGGATCGACCCGGACGGCTCGCTCGGGATCCGGAAGTACTTCGAGTCTCCCTACCGCCCCGGCGAGAAGCTCGGAGTCGAGGAGTACTACCGCTGGATGTTCGAGAACGGGGTGCCGCGCCTCCCCGAGGCGGCGCGGGAGAAGGGGATGTCCCCCCTCGAGTACATGCGCCGCTTCGGCGTCTTCTCCGTCGAGGAGGACGTGCGGCTCCTCCACGAGCGCGCCGTCGCCGGAGCCGAGGTGGACCCGGCGACGGGGATCGCGTCCCGCGGCGGCCTCCCCGTCGGCCTGCGCCAGGGGGAGGGGGTCGTCGAGGGGTTCCCGACCCCCTCGCGGCGCCTCGAGTTCTGGTCCCGGACGATGGTCGAGTGGGGCTGGCCCGAGCACGCGCTGCCCGGCTACTGGCCCGGGCACGTCGACTGGCGCACCCTCGACCGGGAGAAGAACGAGTTCGACCTCCTCCCGAACTTCCGCCTCCCGACCCTCATCCACACCCGCTCGCCGTCGAAGTGGCTCTACGAGCTCGCGAACTCCAACCCGGTCCTGATCCACCCGGGCGACGCCGAGCGGCTCGGCGTCGAGACCGGCGAGCTCCTGCGCGTCTCGACGCGGATCGGCTACCTCGTCAACCGCTGCTACGTGACCGAGGGGATCGCCCCCGGCGTCGTCGCGATCTCCCACCACCTCGGGCGCTGGCGGGCGAAGGAGGAGGCGAGCGGGGGCCACCGCTGGTCCTCGGCCGAGGTCTCGATCGAGCGCGAGGGCTCCGTCTGGACGATCCGCCAGAAGCGGGGCGTCGAGCCGTTCGAGAGCGCCGATCCCGACTCCCGCCGCATCTGGTGGCGGGAGTCGGGGGTCCACCAGAACCTGATCTTCCCGGTCCAGCCCGACCCGGCCTCGGGTATGCACTGCTGGCACCAGAAGGTGACGGTCGAGCGCGCGCATCCGGGCGACCGCTACGGGGACGTCGCCGTCGACACGGCGAAGTCCTTCGAGGTCTACCGGGAGTGGATGGCGAAGACGCGCCCCGCCCCCGGGCCGGGGGGGCTGCGCCGTCCGCTCTGGTTCGACCGCCCGAACCGCCCCGTGCCGGAGGCGTACCGGGTCCCTTGACCCGGACCCGGCCGGTGCCCGTCCCTCCACTCCCCGGCGGCGCCCCGCGGTCCCGCCGAGAGCCGGACGAGGGCGCTTGACGCATCGTGCTACATGTAGCATCTTCCTCCCCATGCGAACGGCCGGGATCCGCGAGGCGCGGCAGAACCTGAGCGCTCTTCTCGAGGAGGTGCGAAAGGGCCGGGAGGTCCTCATCACCGACCGGGGTCGTCCGGTGGCTCGCCTCGTCCCGCCCCGGCCCTCGTCCGCACGGCCCTTCTCGAGCCACCGCCGGTTCCGCGCGACCGTCCGGCTGCGCGGGGGTTCGCTTTCGAGGACGATCGCGCGAGAGCGTGAGGATCGCCTCTAGCCCCGTCTACCTCGACACGAGCGCGCTCGCGAAGCTCTACGTTCCCGAGCCGGAGAGCGTCCGCCTGGAGTCAGCCCTTCTCGGGCGGAGAGATCTCGTCGTCGCGGACCTCGCCGTCACCGAGCTCGCCTCGGCGATCCTCCGCCGCGTCCGGCAGTCGGAGCTCCCCCTCGAGGGAGCGCAGCGGATCTACCGACGACTCCTCCGAGACCTCGACTCGGGGGAGTACCAGCGCGCGGAGCTCACTCCGGCCGTCCACCGGCGGGCGGAGCGCCTCCTTCTCACCCTGGGGACTCGCGTCGGCCTGCGGGCCGCCGACGCGCTCCATCTCGCCCTCGCGATGGCGTCGGGCGCCCGTTCCCTCCTGACCTTCGACCGGGCCCTTCGAGCCGCCGCGCTGGCGTTGGGCATCCTCGAGCTCCCGGGAGAGAACGAGGTCGGCCGCGGCTGAGTTCCGCCTGAAGGTCGAGAGATCGTTCGGAGGACGCGCCGGATTCGGGGCCGGACGAGTGCGACCGTCCCCCGTTGGAGAGCAGCCAGGACGAGCCGATCGGATCGAGGACGGCTGCCTGAAGGAAGGCGGGCGCGTAGAAGGAGGTCGGAGGGACGCATGCGAGCGGGATCGTCACGTTGGTCCCGGCCGGGGCCGGGAAGAAGAACAGACGATCGAGATGGGCCAGCGAACCGGGAGGAACCGCGTCGATGGAGCTCGTCCCGCCGAGCGAGAGCGAACCGATGGCCGTGCCGGCCGAGCCGGAACCGGAGCCGAGGATCCGCAGACCTTTCCCCGTCAGCGTGAAAGCGCTTTAGGTCCCGGTCGCGACGAGGAGGATGTCGCCGTCGGAGGCCGCCGCGATCGCGGGGGGGATGTCGGTGAGGTCGACCGTCCGGCCCGCCCGCGGAATTGACCGTCCAGTTCGTCTGCCGGCAGAGAAACCCAATCGAGGACCATGGTGCCGCCTCCGGGAAGACGCAGCGCCCGGTATCCTGCCCTCCTTCCCGGAAGGGTCTACCGCGGCGATGGCCGCACGCCGGCGCTCGACCGCGAGACGGGACGGGGCCCCTCGCGGGCGTCCCCCCCCTGGGAGACCTTGGAATGACGCGCGAGATTGGCATCGGACCGATCGCCCTCGGATGCTCCGCGCTCGCCCTGCCCTCCCTCGTCTTCGTTGCCGTGGCGCGCCAGGAGAGCCGCCCCGCCCCGATCCCCGAGCCGGGCGCCCTCAACCCGTACGTCCTTCGGATCTTCGACTCCTACCCCCGCGACGGCTCGCACGGCTACTGGTGGCCGAAGGGGAGCGCCTGGGAGGGGACGACCCGCGACCTCGTCTACCTCGGGACGAAGGTCGCGACCGGGGATCCGGAGAAGCGCTCCTACTGCTGCGGCCTGACGTTCGAGGTGTTCTTCCGCGCGTGGGAGGAGTGGTGCGGGGAGGAGGGGCGCCCGTTCCGGATCGGGGACCTCACCGCCGAGTCGATCGTCGCGTTCCGCCGCGCCTGGTACGGCTCCGACGGCGACCGCCGGACGGTCCTGCACGCGCTGGTCGACTACGGGCTGGGGAGCCGAGTCGAGGAGCTGGAGGAGGCGAAACCCGGCGACTTCGTCCAGTTCTGGCGGGAGAGCGGCTCCGGCCACTCGGCGATCTTCCTCGCCTGGGAGCGGCGCGGCCGCGAGATCGTCGGGATCCGGTACGGCTCGAGCCAGGGCTCGACGAAGGGGATCGGGATCAAGACCGAGTACCTGGGAGCGGAGGCGGCGCGCCGCGGGGAGAAGGGGAAGGGGATCGACCCGGCGCAGCTCTACCTCGCAAGGGTCGGGCGGGCGCGGGACTGAG
>JAKEFM010000062.1 GCA_022616055.1 Planctomycetota bacterium | reverse complement strand
TCGTCACCCTCTCCCTCCTCGCGGTCGCGGGGCTCGTCAAGTACCGGCGGACGCTGACGACGAACCGGGCCGGGATCGCCCTCGGGCTCCTCTCGGTCGTCTACTTCGTCTACAGCCTCTTCGACGAGGACTTCCGGCTGATCGTCGGCAAGCCCGACAACGTCCCGATCGCGGCAATGCTCTTCCTCGTCGGGTTCTTCACCTGGCTCGCCGTCCGCAAGATGTCGAGGAACGACGACCTCGCCGCGCGCGGGGAGCCGACCTTCGAGGCGAGGGAGACGAAGTCGCGCGTCTTCGTCTGGCCCGACCTCGTCTACGGGGAGCTGATCTGCCTCGTCATCCTGACGGTCGTCCTCACGGTCTGGTCGATCGCCCTCCCCGCCCCGCTCGAGGAGCCCGCCTCCCCCTCGCGGACGCCCAACCCTTCGAAGGCCCCCTGGTACTTCCTCGGCCTGCAGGAACTCCTCATCTACTACGACCCCTGGATCGCGGGGGTCGTCGTCCCGGGCCTCATCATCGTCGGGCTGATGGCGGTCCCCTACCTCGACCGCAATCCGAAGGGGAACGGCTACTTCACCTTCCGGGAGCGCCCCTTCGCCATCTTCTTCTTCCTCTTCGGGTTCATCGTGCTCTGGCTCCTCCCGATCGTCATCGGGACCTTCCTCCGCGGCCCGAACCAGGCGCTCTTCGGCCCCTACGAGTACTGGGACCACAACAAGGTCGAGGCGATCGTCAACGTCAACGTCTCCGACATCTTCTGGATCCGGATGCTCGACCAGCCCCTCCCGCAGAAGTGGTATGTCAAGGAGGCTCCCGGGATCCTCCTCGTCCTCGGCTACGTCATCGTGCTCCCCGGGATCCTCGCCCGGACCGCCTTCCGGAGATTCCGCGCGGACATGGGGCTCGTCCGGTACTCCATCTTCGTCACCCTCTTCCTGTTCACGCTGGCCGTCCCGATCAAGGAGGTCTGCCGGTGGACCTTCAACCTGAAGTACGTCGTGAACATCACGGAGTTCTTCTTCAACATCTGAGAGGACCCCTTGGCGGATCCCGGCCAGACCCACTACCGCGTCGGAGGGCTCAACCGCGCCTTCGCCCTCTCGAGCCTCGCCCTCCTCGGCTCCGTCGTCTGGGCGATGGTCGACGACTGGGCGCGGGAGTGGAAGCGCTGGCAGCGCGCCTTCCAGGTCGAGGAGGCCGACCGGGCGGAACGCGCCCTCGCGCGGGCGCAGTCCCGGGAGTTCCGCTCCGAGGTCGAGCGCCTGGAGCGCGAGGTCGCGGGGGCGGAGCGCGCGGAGCGCGACCGGGCGGCCGAGGTGGGGCCCCTCGAGGCGGACTACCGCCAGAAGCAGGGCAAGGAGTACGCCGCCGACCAGGCCTACCGGATCGCGCGCGCCGAGCACCAGGTCCATCTCTGGCGCATCCAGGAGGAGCGCGTCCAGCGCGGCGAGCCCGCGCACGGGCAGGACGTCCTCGATGCCTCGGAAAAGCGCGTCGAGAGGAGCCGCGAGGAGTGGGAGGCGCTCTCGGTCGCGCGGGCGGAGGCCGAGGGGAAGTACCAGAAGGCGGTGGAGGCCCGGACGAAGGCGGCGAAGGAGCTCGCCGACCTGCGCGGGAGGCTCGCCCCGTTTAGCCAGAAGATCGAGCCGATCCGGCCGACCACCCTCTCGGGGAAGGCCCTGCGCGCGATCCGGGACTTCCCGGGCCTCGACTTCATGGCCCCCTCGCTCCTCGTCCAGAAGGTCGTCCCCGACGACCTCTGGTTCGACCTGAACTTCCCGGGCACGCGCAAGCGCCGGGTCGACATGTGCCAGACCTGCCACCTCCCGGTCGACCGGGAGGGATGGGAGAGGCCCGATCCGGAGGTCCCCTCCTCGCCCGGCGGGAAAAACCCCCTCAAGACCCATCCCCGCCTCGAGCTCTTCCTCTCCGCCTCCTCCCCCCACCCGAAGGACCTGGTCGGTTGCACGATCTGCCACCGCGGGAACGGGGAGGCCCTCGAGTTCGTCCGCGTCGACCACGCCCCCCGCGACGACGCCCAGGCGAAGGCGTGGGAGGAGGAGCGCCACTGGCACAAGCAGCACTACTGGGACTTCCCGATGCACCCGCTCCAGCACGTCGAGGCGGGGTGCGTCCAGTGCCACAAGGACACGCTCGAGACAGCCGGGCGCGAGGCGCCGACGATGCGCCGGGGCCACGAGCTGTTCGAGCGCTCCGGGTGCTACGCCTGCCACAAGCTCGCCTGGTTCCCCCTCACCCGGAAGCCCGGGCCGACCCTCTCGAAGATCGCGTCGAAGACGACGAAGGAGTGGGTCGCCGGGTGGCTCCGCAATCCGAAGTCCTTCCGCCCCGCGACGCCGATGCCGCGGGTCTTCCACCTCGAGAACCGCGTCTCGGAGTCGTGGGACGAGAACCTGATCGCGGCGGTCGCGCAGTACCTCTTCGAGAACTCCGCCCCCGCCGATCTCCCGGCCCCGCCGGCGGGGGACGCCGAGAAGGGGAAGGACCTCGTCTCCAGCCGCGGGTGCCTCGCCTGCCACGAGATCGGGGGGATCGAGGGCTCCGGTCACTCCTGGTCGGACTTCGGCCCCTCCCTCGACGGGCTCGGGGCGAAGATGCGCCCCGAGTGGATCCACGCCTG
This sequence comes from Planctomycetota bacterium, assembly GCA_022616055.1. Classification (GTDB taxonomy): domain Bacteria; phylum Planctomycetota; class UBA1135; order UBA1135; family JAKEFM01; genus JAKEFM01. The sequence continues at coordinate 36,007 of JAKEFM010000062.1, read as the reverse complement.
GATCCTGGACCCGGAGGCGATGTGGCCGGAGACGAAGATGCCGAACCTCCGGCTGACCCCGGAGGAGGCGGGGCACGTGACGGCCTACCTGATGACGCTCGGCACGACGCCGGAGCGCTTCCGCCCCGGCCTTCCCGCCGTCGACCGGGCGAAGCTGCGCGAGCAGGCGGAGACCTTCCTCGCGTCCTCGCGCCCCCTCCGGGTGGCGAGGGAGACGGCGGAGCGCCTGGACCAGAACAATCCCGAGACTCTCCGCTTCGTGCGGGAGGCGATCGGGCGCCCGCTCGCGAGCGGGGACCCGCTCCTCGAGTTCGTCGGCCACCAGTTCATCCAGAGGCAGGGGTGCTACTCCTGCCACGAGATCCCCGGGTTCGAGCGGAGCCAGCCGATCGGGGTGGAGCTGACGGAGTGGGCGAGCAAGCCCTTCGAGCAGCTCGACTTCGGCTTCCTCTACAGAGACGAGCCCTGGCAGCGCTGGGTCGCCCGCAAGGGCCCCCTCGGCGAGGCGGTCGCACCCGGGATCGCCGCGCGGCCCCGCCTCCCCAAGACGCGCCACGACTGGATCGCGCAGAAGCTGCGCGCGCCGCGGTCGTACGACCACGAGAAGGACCGTGCCCCCCTCGACCTCTTCCGGATGCCCCAGTTCGACTTCCCGGAGGAGGACATCCGCGCGATCGCCACCTTCGTCCTCGGCTTCGTCAAGGACGAGATCCCCGTGGCGATGAGGCACCGCCCCGCCCCGCGGGAGCGGGCGATCGAGGACGGGCTCGCCGCCGTCCGCCGGAACAACTGCGTCGGCTGCCACGTGTTCCGGATGGAGGAGCTCGCCTTCAAGGGCGCGGCGGGCGAGGAGGTCGTGGCGTACGGCCGGACCTCCCTCGACGACGCCGAAGCGAAGGAGCTCTACTTCGAGCTCTGGGAGACGACGCCCGGGCACGGCAGGACCTCGGAGAAGATCACCGTCCCCTACGCCTCGAGGATCTCCCGCAAGCCGCTCGAGGGAGGGGGGATCCTCCCCGCCCTCTCCGCGTACTGGGCCGAGAAGAACGGCTGGGAGCCGGGCGACCCGAAGGCGCTCGTGCTATCCCCCCCCTTCCTCGTCCGCGAGGGGACCAAGGTCCAGGCGCCCTGGCTCTTCTCCTTCCTCAAGAAGCCCGTCACGCTCCGCCCCTGGCTCGAGGTGCGGATGCCGACCTACGGCTTTCCGGACGCGGAGGCGCGGGCACTCGCGGAGTACTTCGCCGCCGACGAGGCCCGCAACCACGGCCGGACCTTCTCCCGCGACCTCCGCAAGGCGCTGGGGGGCCTCCCGCAGGCGTCCCTCGGGGTCGACGCGAAGGTGGCGGCGAGCGTCGAGCAGGCGACCCGGATGATCGCCGCCCTCGAGTCGAGCCGCTTCGGGGCGGGGGACGCCCTCCGGAAGCTCCAGGCCTACGCCGCGGAGAAGCAGATCCGCCTCCTCCCCCCTCCGAGCCTCCCCTTCGAGCATGTCCGCGAGCGCGAGGACTCCTACCTCGAGGAGAAGGAGAAGGTCCACCCCGACTACCTCGCTGGCGGTGAGAAGCTCGCGCGCGAGCAGGGGTTCAACTGCTTCAAGTGTCACTGGCAGGGGACGGTGGCCCCGCCGAGCGACGACCCCTACGCCCAGGCGCCCGACCTCGACCGGACCCGCACGCGGCTCCGTCCCGACTGGATCCGCTCCTGGATCGAGGACGCGCAGCGGTGGTACCCCGGGACGAACATGCCGACCTTCGGGACCCAGGCGGGCTTCCCCGCCCTGATGGGGGGCGCCCCGATCGGGGTCCAGCTGGACGCGGTCAAGGACTACCTCCTCAACCTGGACCGCGTCCCGGGTCCGAGGACCGCCGGGCGCTAACTCTCGGCCCTCCCCGGCCGTAGAAGAACTCGACCGGTCCGCGGCCGGTGAGTGTCCGGCCGCCCGCCGGGCAAGGAACACGGCCATGAAGACCCTTTTCTCCTCCGCGTTCGCCAGCCTCGTCCTCCTCGCCTCCTCGGCCATCGCGGACGAGCAGGGCTTCCTGGGGGTCTCGACCGCCCCCGCGGAGGGAGGGAAAGGGCTCCTCGTCCAGGAGGTGACGGAGGGCTCGGGCGCCGAGAAGGCCGGGATCCGGGAGGGGGACGTCATCCTGCGGTTCGCCGGGAAGAAGCCGAAGGACTTCGACGCCCTGGCCGCCGCCGTCCGCGCGCGCAAGCCCGGCGACAAGGTCGAGGTCATCGTCCTGCGGGACGGGGAGGATCAGACGTTCGAGGTCGTCCTGGGGAAGGCGCCGGGAGAGATGGAGGATCAGGAGGGGGCGGAGAAGGGGGAGGCCGAGGAGTCGCCCGGCTTCCTCGTCGAGACGGACGAGGGAGAGCAGAAGGGCGCCTGGCTCGGAATCCAGCACATGACCGACGAGGAGGGGAATCTCACGATCCAGGAGGTGATCCCGGGGAGCCCGGCCAAGAAGGCGGGGCTGCAGAAAGGGGACAAGATCCTCCGCTTCAACGGGGAGCCGGGCAGCGAGATCGGGCAGACGATCGCCGCCTGCGAGCCGGGCCAGAAGGTCGAGATCCAGGTGAAGCGCGGCGAGGAGGAGAAGACCTTCACCGTCAAGCTGGCGAAGAAGCAGGCGCGGACCGTCGTCGTCCCGCGGCTCCGCGTCGAGACCCCGCGGATCGAGATCCCGGAGATCCGCACCTTCCGCGCCCCGCAGCCCCTGCGCGTCGAGCGGGACGACGAGCGGATGAAGGAGGTCCTCGAGGAGGTGCGGTCCCTGCGCAAGGAGATCGCGGAGCTCCGGGAGATGATCGAGAAGCTCGCCTCCCGGGACCGCTGAGCCCGGCGTCAGTGACCGATCCGGACTCGCAGTCCCCTCGAGAGATCGGCCCCCTGCGGGGAGTCGGGGTCGGCGACGAGGTACTGGAGGTAGACCTCCCCGCCGCAGAGCGCGAGGTCCGGCGGGACCGGGCCGAAGTCGAGGTCGGCCATGCCGAGGGCGTTCGTCCCAATCGGGAAACCGAGCGCCGGCGCGGCGAGGAGCGATCCCCCGAGGAGCGGGACTTGGCCGTCGGCGAGGGGGAAGCCGCCCAGGACGAACCCGCCGATCGCGTCCGGCGGGCCCCCGAACGCGTGGGCGCGGAACGGGGAGATCGTCGGAACGGTCGGGAGGCGGCTCGCGACGAGATGGACGGTCCCGTTCGGGCCGCCGAAACCCGTCCCGTACTCCTCGACTTGCGCCTGCGGGCCGCAGGGGGCCGCGGGGCCCGCCAGGAACCAGGACTTCGCCGTCGCGTCGGTCTTGAAGAAGTCGAGGAGGAGGCTCGCGACCTTCGTCCGGCCCGAGGGCGAGGGGTGCGTGCCGTCGTTCGTCAGGTCCGAGCACTGCCAGGCCAGCCCGTCGCTCCGCGGCGTGAGCCCGTCGGCCCAGAGGTAGGGGCCCCAGGCGATCCAGGGGGAGACGACCGGGCCGTTCGCCGGGCCGAAGTTCAGCGCCGGCGCCCCGTTCGCCTGGTCCTCGATCAACCATTTCACCGCGAAGGCGGACTCGTAGGCCCAGGGCTCGGGATTCAGCGGGGTCGACGCGTACCCGGCGTAGATCCGGCTCGAGGCGTAGCAGAGCCGGCCGTTGGGGTAGCGGTTCCGGAGGATCCCCATGATCGCGGCGAACTGGGTCTTCAGGACGAGCGCGTGGTCCGGGAAGGGCTGCGTCGGCCCCGCGTTCGCCTCCTTGAACCAGACCGCCTGGACCTGCGCCGGGGTCACGCCCGCCATCGCGAGACGCTGGTCGACGACCGTCCAGAAGACGGCGTTCGGGCTCGAGATGGCCGCCGCCGTCTGCCCCCCCTGCGCGCCGTTGACGAGGAGGACCGCCGGATTCTTCCCCGGGTCGGCATTCGCGATCGGCAGGAAGGTCGAGAACTCGCCGCTCGTGTTCGACATCCCGATCGAGAGAAGGACGATCTTCCCGTTCGGGTCGGGGGCACCCGCAGCGTTCCTCGGGACGACCTGCGCAGCCTCGACGAGGCCCGCGGCGTCGTGGGCGGGGGGGCGCATGTTCGCGCCGGCCGGATAGAGCCCCCCCCCGAAGCCCTGGTAGGTCTCCGGCCCGAGATCGGTGAGCGGAATCATCCCGGTCGACGTGTTCCCGCAGTTCGCCTGCGCGGAGGCCGCCGCCGCGAGGAGGGGGATGACGAAGGGGACCAGGAGAGCGCGCATGCGTCGACCTTTCGCGGGAGGGGACCGGGTGAAACCCGACGAGGGTCCCCCGGTTCCGCCGGGGAATCCGTGTACGCTACACTCCCTCCCAGCCTGGTCTCCCGTTCGCGGGCGGAGGGGACACCGCGGCCGGGATCCGCGCCTGGAGCACCGCGACCCCTTCGAGGATCCGATGACCCTCCTTCGCGAGCTGCGAAAGAACCTCACCTTTCGCCTGCTCAGGTCCGGCATCCGCGGAGCGCGCCGGGCCTCCAGCGCCGACTCCATCGAGAGACTTCGCAAGGCGCTTCGAGTCGCCTCGCGCCTGGCCCTTCCGCTCCGCCGGAAGGTGGCGACCAACATGGAGCTCGCCGGCCTCCGTCGCCCGGGCCTCGTGGAGGCCCACTTCGAGCGGGCCATCGACCAGTACGTGATGATGGCCCACCTGCTCCGGGCGGGCTCGTTCGCCGCCAGCGGATGCGCGGATCGCTACGTCTTCGACGACTCGTTCGGGATCCTGGAACGGGCCCACGCCGCGGGCCGGGGCGTGATCCACATCGCTCCCCACATCTGCGGCTACCCTCTCTACGGCTGCAGGGTGGGCATGCGCCTCCCCTGCCGGACCTTCATGCGGAGGGCCAAGGATCCTCGCAAGTGGCGGCTGAACTCGTCGGCCTTGGAGGCGGGAGAGGGGCACTTCGTCTTCCCCCCCGAGGACGCGGCGGAGACCGATCGGCTCAAGGTGGCGATGGAGGTGGTCCGTTCGGGGAAGGTCCTCTACATCACTCCGGACTTTCCCCGGATGCCCGGCAAAGGGACGCCGGTGAGCTTCCTCGGTCGGACGGCCTACTTCCGGCCCGGAGCCTTCATCATGGGTCTGCGCACGGGCGCGCCGGTCGTCCCGGTTTTCTGGCACTGGGAGGACGGCGCCTACCGCGTCCGCGTGGGCGAGCCCTACGAGCTCGACCGCTCGCGCGGGATCCAGGAGCAGGCCGAGGCGGCGACCCGCAAGTGGGCGGCCGACGTCGACGCCTTCGTGCGGGAGCACCCGGCCATGTGGTGGAACTGGCTCGACAAGCGATGGACCCAGATCCTCCGCGGTCGAGGGGCCTTCGACCCGGGGATCCTCCAGCCGGTGGCGCGGTCCGTGTCGCCCCCCGCTGGCGATCGTGATGGCTCGGCCGTCCCCCCTCAGCGGGGCCGCGTCTGAAGGCGCCACCCGCGGAAGGATCCGCGGGCGACGCTCTCGCGGTCGAAGCGGCCCTCGATCGCGTCGAGGAGCGGCTCGAGCTGCGGCGCCTCGGGGATCCAGGCCTCGAGGTCGCCGTCGAGGTAGACGTCGGTCCCCGACGCGATCCTGCGTTCCAGGTCCTCGAGCAGGAGGGCGATCGCCCGCGGCCTCTCCCCGGGGGGGAGGAAGTTCAGGGTCCCGACCGTGATCGGCGTCACCCGCGTGTGGAGGGCCGCGAGGGTGCGATGCGCGAGCCAGTCGGTGACGAGGGCCCCGCGGTCTCCCGTCGCCTCGCGGAGCGAGCGCGCCCACTCGAGGGGGTGGGGCTCGTGGAGGTCGCGCGCCGCCATCCGCGCGCCGAGCAGGCCCTGGCCGCCGAGGGTGAGGAGGGCGAGCGCGCTCGCGAGCCGGGGCCGGTGCTCCCTCGCGCGTCGGAAGGCCTCCGCCGCCCCGACCGCGAGGGCGGGGTAGGTGGGGAGGAGGTAACCTCCGAGCTTCTGGAAGCCCCAGGAGGCGTACGCGTAGAGGAACGCGAGGAACCAGGCGGCGAGGGCGAGCGCCGCGAGGCGGTCCCGCCGGAAGAGGAGGAGGAGGCCGGGGATCCCGAGGAGGAGCAAGCCGCCGTGGGGGAGGACCGTCTGGCTCGCGTAGGCGAGGGAGCGGACCGGGGAGAAGTCCCAGTGGGACGAGCGGAAGTTGAGGGTGATCTGGAAGAACGGGTCCCCCTCCTGCGGATGGAGGATCCCGAGACGGACGGCGAGAAGGGCGAGTCCGCCGGCGAAGCACGCGAGACCGGTCGAGAGGCCGAGGGCGAGGAAGACCGCGCGGCGTGTCCCGCCGCTCCGGGAGGCGCCGAGGAGGCCGAGGAACGGCAGGGAGAGGACCCCCCCCGCGTGCGTCCCCGCCGCGGCGGCGAAGGAAAGGGGAACCGTGAGGAGGGAGGCCCGCTCCGCGCCCCCGCCGCACGCCACGGCGAACGCGAGGGCGGTGGCCGCCGCGTTCGGGGCGTGGACCTCGATGTGCCGGCCGTAGAAGACGGTCGTCGGAGCGAGGGCGAGGAGGCCCGCGCCGAAGGCGCTCGGCGAGGGCCCCAGGCCGAGGCGGCGCAGGCCGAGATAGGCGAAGGCGGGGATCGAGGCGGCCGAGAGGGCCGAGAGGAGGCCGAGCGCGTCCTCGGGGGCGAGCCCCGTCGTGCGCTGGATCGCGCGGCCGAGGGGGAGGATCAGACCGTGGCGGAGGACGAAGGGATCGGTGAACCGCGGGGTGTAGAGCTCGGTGACGAGCCGCGTCGCGTCCTCGTAGAAGAGCGGGCCCGGGAGGAGGGCGTAGGCGGTCGCGAGGGTGGCGGCGGCGGCCGCGAGGACGAGACCCTCTCGCCGGGGGGACAACTCGGGCGGGGCCTAGGCGGGCGGAACGTGCGCGGAGTGCGCGGCCCGCTGCTGCTCCTCCAGGGCCGCCACCGCCGGGACGACCCCCGCGTTCGCCGCGCCCGCGAGGAGGGAGTGGCCCCGGCCGTAGCCCTTGAGCTCGTTGTGCCAGACCGGCTTCCCGTCCGCCGCGGAGAGGCAGGTCACCTCGCCTCCCGAGAGGGCGAACACGAACCCGTCCTCGGAGACGAGCGGGACGTAGCTGGCGCCCTGCCGCAGCTTGATCGACCAGGCGACCTCGCCGCTCGACTTCTTCAGGGCGACGACGGAGCCCTTGATCCCGACGAAGAGGAGGTCCTGCGAGGGGGCGCGGGAGGAGGGGGGCATGGCTCGAACCTCGGCGCGGGCGGAGGGAAGGCGCCGCGCACTTTACACGAATGGGCATTCCCCTCATCCTCCCGCTTCTCCCGGACGATCCGGATGCTCGCCGCCGCCCTCCTCCCGCTCCTCGCCGCCCAGTCTCCCCCCGTGAAGGTCCTCATCTCCGTCGACATGGAGGGCGTGGCGGGGCTCACCCACGACGACCAGGTGAACCCGAAAGGGCCCGACTACGCGATCGGCCGCCGCCTGATGGTCGGGGAGGCGAACGCGGCGATCCGCGGCGCCGCCCTCGGCGGGGCGACCGAGGTCCTCGTCGTCGACGCCCACTGGAGCCAGGTCAACCTCGTCCCCGACGAGCTGCTCGATTCGGTCGCGGTCCCCCGCGAGGGGAAGGAGGTCTCCGTGCCGGTGAGCCTGTTCACGGGGCGCCCCAAGCCGATGGGGATGATGCAGGGGATCGACGCCTCCTTCTCCGCGGCCGTCTTCGTCGCCTACCACCCCCGCGCCGGGACGGCGAACGGCGTCCTCGACCACACCTGGTCGACCGAGTCGATCGCCGACGTCGTCGTGAACGGGAAGTCCTTCGGCGAGTGCGGGCTGAACGCCGCCCTCGCCGGGGAGTTCGGGGTCCCGGTCGTCTTCCTCTCGGGGGACCGCGCCGCCTGCGAGGAGGCGAGGGACCTCCTCGGCGGCATCGAGACGGTCGCCGTGAAGGAGGGGATCGGCCGCAACGCCGCCCGCACGATGCTCCCGGGGGAGGCGCGGCGCGCGATCGAGGCGGGGGTGAAGCGCGGGGTCGAGCGGAGGCGGGAGATGCGCCCCCTCAAGGTCGAGGGCCCCGTGCGCCTCTCCGTCCGCTTCCGGAACGCGGGCCAGGCCTTCCTCGCCTCGCAGGTCCCGGGCGCGCGGCTCACGGGTCCGGAGGAGGTGAGCGCGCAGGCCCCGACCTTTCTCGAGGCCTGGCGCTTCTTCTACGCCTTCTGATGGCCCCCCTCCTCCCCCTCGCCCTCCTCCTCCTCCAGGGCGCCTCCGCCGAGCGGGTCGTCTGGCAGGGGGGCCTCGAGGCGAGCCTCGAGAAGGCGAAGGCCGAGAAGCTCCCCCTGATGATCGCCTTCAACATGGACGGGGAGTGGGCGAACGACTCGATGGTGAACGAGGTCTACCGCGAGGCGAAGGTCGTCGGCCGGTCGCGGAAGTTCCTCTGCCTCGTCGCGAGCAAGGACGACCACGAGGCCGTGAAGGAGGGGGACCGCTCGGTCTGCTCCCGCTTCGGCTCGGTCACCTGCGAGGAGCACAAGGAGGTCGAGAAGGCCGCGCGCCGGCTCTTCCTCGGCGGGCGGACGCTGGTGAACGCCCCGCAGCACGTCTTCGTCGCCCCGAGCGGGCAGCTCCTCTTCCGCCGGGAGTGGCTGATCTCGGCCGAGGGGCTCGCGACCCTCATGGCCCGCGCGCTCAAGGAGGCGGAGATCGACCCCGGCGCGGTCGCCGAGAGCCTCCCCGCCGGCAGCTTCGACCGCGAGAAGTGGCTCGAGGCGGCGAGGGAGAAGGGGATCGAGAAGCAGAGGGACCGGCTCGAGCGCCTCGTCGGCCTCGACCATCCCGACGCGCAGGCCCTCCTGGAGGACGAGTTCGAGCGCAACCCGGGCCCGGGCCGCGTCGAGGTCCTGCGGGCGTTGGGGGAGCCGGGCTACGAGCGGGCCCTCCCCTTCCTCCAGAAGGTGGCGGCCGGGCGCGACGGGCTCCTGCGCCGCCACGCGATCATCTCCCTCGAGCTCGTCGGGAGCGGGAAGGCGGTCGACCCCCTGATCGAGGCGGCGAAGCGGGAGTCGGACAAGGCGATCCTGAAGGAGCTGCTGCGGGCGCTGGCGAAGCTCGCCCCCTCCCGCAAGGAGGTCGCGGACCTCGTCTACAAGCGCGCGTCCGACGCCGACGCGCGGCTGCGCGCGAACGCCCTCGTCGCGGCGACCGACCTCGACGACACGGCCCGGGCCCGGGAGCTGGCGCGGAAGGCGCTCGGCGACAAGAGCCCCGACGTGCGCGCGTGCGCCGTCTACTCGCTCGGCCTGATCGGGGAGAAGTCGGACCTCCCCAGGCTCGCGAAGCTCGAGGAGAAGGAGAACGACTTCAAGGTGAAGGTCCTCTTCCTCGGGGCGAGGACCCTGATCGAGTCGGAGGGGGGGAAGTCCCCCCCCCAGGGCTACGGGATCGCGCTCCTCTTCTTCGCGGGGGACGACATCCCCCACGACGGGACGTGGCCCCCGCCCGCCTGGGTCGGGAAGAAGGACTTCTAGCTCCGCCGCTTCGCCCGCATCGGTCCGCCCCCCCCGCGCGGTCCTTCCCCGCCCGCGCCCCAGCCGACCTCGGCGAGGTCCTCGTCCCAGTAGAAGGTCGAGCTGAGCCGCTCGTAGTTGGGGACCTCCTCCCCCCTGCAGTAGGCGAGCGTCTTGCGCGCGATCTCGCGGACCTCGAGCGACTTGTCCTCCTCGGCGAGCTTCGCGAGGAGGGGGAGGAGGGAGGGATCGCGCTGCCGGCCGAGGATCCAGGCCGCGAGGGAGCGGACGGCGGTCGAGCCGGAGGAGAGCTTCGGCTTCACCGCGGCGGTGACCTTGGGGTCGGGCTGGAGGGAGAAGACCGCGAGCATCGCCGGGACCTCGAGGGACGCGGAGGCCGTCTTCATCACCGCGAGGCAGACCTTCTGGACCTCGGGGTTGCCGGGGTGGCAGGTCGCGATCGCGCGCAGCGCGTACGCGCGCACGCGGTCGTTCGAGGCGCTCTTCAGGAACTTCAGGATGTCGGGGACCGGGTCGGGGAGCTCGATCTTCCGGAGCGAGTTCAGGGCGTAGATCGAGATCTTCGTGTCCCGCTCGCCGAGGAAGCCGAGGAGCGGGGCGATCGCGCCGTGGTTCCCCTTCTGCCCGAGCGCGTGGATCGCCTGGTAGCGGGTCAGGTCGGGGTTCTCCGCCTTCGCCTTCCCGAGGATCGCCGGGAGCGCGCGGGCGTCCTCGGACGTCGCGAGCGACGTGAAGGCGCCGTCGCGGACCTCGGCGTTGTTGCTCTCGATCTCCTGGAGGAGGCGGTCGACGCGCGCGCGCTCCCCAGAGGCGAGGTCCGCGACCTCGCCGGCCTCCGCGCCGGAGGAGGCCTCCGCGCGGCCGGCGATCGCCATCGCCATCCCGCGCATCAGGTCCGCCTTGGGGTGCTCCCAGACCTTCCGGAAGAGCTCCGCGCCGGTCGGGGCGGCGAAGACGTGCTGGGGGGAGATGACGACGTCGGTCTTGAGGTAGCGCTTGCGGATCGCCCTCTCGACGGTCTTGTGCTGCTCGCAGGTGATCCCGGGGAACCTCGGGCAGGGCTGCCCGGCCGGGGCGTGGTCGGCGATGTTGCCGGCGACGCAGACCATCTTGCGGGAGAGCGCGACGAACTTCGGGTCGACGTAGGTGTCGCTCCACTGCCGGTCGTTGGCGGGCTCTCCGTCGAGGGTGAAGCTGACGAGGAGGGGCCTCTTCTCCTTGGCGGCCTTCGCGAGCGCCGCCTCGAAGTCTCCCTCCCACTCGATCGAGTCCCCCTGGCCGGCGGCCGCGGGGACGGGAAGCGCGAACGGAACCAACCAGGCGAGCGCAAGGAGCGCGCGCTTCTGCACGGTGCACCTCCTTCGGACCAGTCGCGGGGGCAGGACCCGGGCCGGCCTCGCAATCGGCGGGCCCGGCCGCGCGGGGAATACGGGCCCGGGCGCAATCCTGTGAGTGCCGGGTCCGTTCGACGCGGTCCTCCGACGGCGGTTCGTCCCGGATTCGTCCCTCCGCCGGGACGGCGCCCCGGCGATGGGACGTTGCCGGACGAGGCCCCCCCCGGCATCCTGCCGACCCTCCGCCCCCCTCCGCCCCCCTCCCTCCCCTCCCCCCGAAATGCCGGAACCCTCCCCCGGCGTCCGGATCGAGCGGCCCTGGATCGAGACGCGTCCCTACCGCGAGGAGACCTTCGCGGGGTACGGGATCGGGATCGTCGTCGGGATCCTCCTCACGATCTCGATGACCTACGCGGGGCTGAAGCTCGGCTTCACGGTCCCCGCCTCCGCGATGGCGGCGATCGTCGGCCTCGGGGTCCTGCGCGGCCTGATGCGGAAGGGCTCGATCGTCGAGAACAACATCAACCAGACGGTCGCCGCCGCGATCAACATCACCTGCTCGGGGGTGATCTTCACGATGCCGGTCCTCTACCTCCGGGGGGACCCGCCGAACCTCCTCTCGATCACCCTCGCCGCCATCGCGGGCTCCTTCCTCGGGACGGTCTTCATCGTCCCCTTGCGCAAGCAGATGATCGATCTCGAGCGCCTGCGCTTCCCGACCGGGTACGCGACGGCGACCGTGCTCAAGGCGGCGGGGGGCGGGAAACGGGCGCTCCTCCTCCTCTACGGGACGATCGCGGGGTTCCTCCTCTACTTCGGGATCCGCTACCTCCTCTGGGAGATCCACGGGGGGGAGGAGCTGCCGCAGGAGGCGGAGGCGAACTACTCGGGGATCTTCTCCTTCCTCGGCTTCCGCATCCCCGGCTACACCTCGCCGGTGATCGAGCTCTCCCTCACGGGGCTCGCCGCCGGCTTCATCGCGGGGCGCTACGCGATCGTCGTCATCTTCGGCGGCATGCTCGCCTCGTGGGTCGTCGCCCCCGCGCTCGTTCGCTTCGGCTGGCTGCCGGCCGGGGTCGCGCCGGAGAACGCGGCCGGCCCGATCCGCCAGATCAACCGGGAGCTCGGCATCGGGCTCCTCGTCGGCGGCGCGATCGCGGGCGTGCTCCTCGCGGCGCCGATGATCCGGGCGGCGTTCGCCTCCCTCTCGCGCAAGGGGCCCGCCGGGACGAAGTCGCAGGAGCTGCCGGCTCCGCTCATCGGGGTCGCGGCCGTCCTCTCCTTCGTCGTCGTCTTCGTCGCCGGGAGCCTCGGGGGGCTCTCCGCGGGGAAGGCGATCGCCTGCGGCCTCGTCGCGACGTTCTGGATCTGGCTCGCCGGGGTGATCGTCTCCCAGGCGATGGGGGTCACCGACTGGGCGCCGATCTCGGGGATGTCGCTGATCGGGATCGCGGCGCTCCTCGCGATCGCCGGCAAGGGGGCCGTTCCCGTCTGCGTCACGATGGGCTGCGCGATGGCGGTCGCGATGGCCCAGGCCTCCGACATGATGCAGGACCTGAAGACGGGCCACCTCGTCGGCGCGATCCCCCGCAAGCAGCAGGTCGCGCAGCTCTGGGTCGCCTGGATCGGGCCCGCCGTCTCGATCGTCACCCTCACCGCGCTCTTCACGTCGGCGCAGAAGGAGTACCGCTCGAAGGAGACCCTCCGCGCGGAGATCCGGGAGATCGCCGCCGCCGAGGGGATCGTGACCCCGGAGACGCCTCCGGAGAAGGTCGAGCCGCTCCTCGAGGGGAAGGCCTTCCAGAAGAGGTTCACGGCTCCCCAGGCCGGCGCCATCGACGGGGCGATCAAGGCGGTCACGGGCGAGGGGAACGCGGACATCTTCACGCGCTACGCGATCGGGGCGCTCCTCGGCGTGGCCCTCACCTTCGCCGCCGGAGGGGGGCTCGGCGTCCAGGTCGGACTCTCCATGTACCTCCGCCTCTCGACCCTCCTCCCCTTCGGCATCGGCTGCCTCCTCTCCGTCCTCGTCGAGAAGCGACAGGGGAGGAAGGTGCTCGAGGAGGTCTGGATCCCGCTCGCCGCCGGCCTCCTCGTCGGGGACAGCCTCGCGGGCGTCGGCCAGTCCCTCCACGGGATCGGCTGGGAGGGGTTCAAGCAGATGTTCGCGACGATGGTGGGAGGGACCTGATGCGGGGGTGGCTGATGCTCCTCGGGACCGTGATCGGGATCCTCGGGGGCGCCTACCCGAGGGATCGGGAGATGATCGCCGGGATTCCCGGCGGAACCCCCCTCGTCGCCGGCGGCGTCGCACTCCTCGTCGTGGCGCTCGCCCTGCGCCTGCAGCACCGTCCCGTCAGCGAGGCGGCGCGCGGCTCCGCCGCGGCCGCGGGAGAGGCGATCGGGCGAGTCGCTCCGGACGTCGAGGCGCTCCTGCCGGAGGCGAGGCAACTGCCGATCGCCGACCTCGCCCGGCGGCTCGACGGGCTGATCGAGAAGAACCTCTTCCCCGTCTACGCGGCGCAGCAGGCGCTCGTCGCGTCCCAGGGTTTCGCCGGCTACGCCGCCCACACGGGCCCCTGGGCGGCCGGCGAACGGATGCTCTACCGCGCCTGGTCGGCGGCGACGGACGGTCACCGCCCCGAGGCGGTCGCCTCGATGGAGGAGGCGGTTCGCCACTTCGGGGAGGCTCGCTCGGAGTGGGAGAGGGTGACGGCTCGCCGGTCCGGAGGGCCGTAGGCGACCGGCGTTCCGGGTCCGGCGCGCGGGGTCACCATTTCTCCCCGAGGATCTCGGCGCGCTTGCGGGCGTGCTCCTCCTCGGTGAGCAGGCCGTCTTCCCTCAGCTTCGCGAGCTTCCGGATCTTTCCGTCGAAGTCGGGGGCCGCCGCCGGCCGGTCCTCCTCTTCCAGCATCACGTAGTAGGCGACGCCCCGCGGGGCGAACAGGTTCGCCGCATGGAACGCCGCGATCCCCCCGGCGAGGACGAGGAACACCCAGCCGACGGAACCGACCTCCTCCTTTCTTGCGGCGGAGGCCACGCCCCCGGCGAGGATCAAGCCCACGAAGAGGAGCCAGAGGGCGGACGTCCACCGGCTCAGACGGATGCGCGTTCGGCGAGGCATCCCGATCGGCTCCTTGCCGGGGACCAGGAGGTTACCGCCCCCAGGCCGGGTTTCGGCGGCCGCCGTAGGTTTCGAGGAGGCGGCCGAGCTCGCGGGCGAGCTCCTCCCGCTTGTCCTTCCAGACCGGATCCCGGATGAGGTTGCGCGCCTCCCTCGGGTCGCCCGTGAGGTCGTAGAGCCCGCCGTGGTCCCACACGCCGTGGTGCTCCATGTACTTCCACCCCGCCGTCCGGACGCCGAGCACCGTCGGCGTCTGGGGGTAGGCGCGCTCGAAGAAGTACTCGTAGAGGAACGACTCGCGCCACGGGACCCGCTCGCCGCGGAGCAGCGGCAGGAACGACTCCCCCTGCATCGTCGCGGGTGCCGCGATCCCCGCCGCGTCGAGGAGCGTCGAGGGGAGGTCGAGGTTGAGGACCATGGCCTCGACGCGCGTTCCCGGCCGGATCCAATCGGGGGCGAGGGCGAGGAGTGGCACGCGGATCGATTCCTCGAACATGCAGCGCTTGTCGATGAGGCCGTGCTCCCCGAGGAGGAAGCCGTTGTCGCTCGTATGGAGGAGGAGGGTCGAGTCGAGGAAGCCCTTCTCCTCGAGCGCCGCGAGGATCCGCCCGAGCCCCTCGTCGACGGCGAGGAGGACCCGGTGGTAGTCGCGGAGGAACCGATCGAGGTCGAGGCGGCCGTCGTACATCCCGTCGACGCCGTGCGTGGAGTTCCGCTGCGCGCGGACCCATCTCGGAGCGTCGTCGTACGCCTCGTCCGTGTCGGGCTGCGGGACCGGGAGCGGCGCGTCGGCGTAGCGATCCCGGTGGCGCGGAGCGGGTTCGAAGAGCGCGTGCGGAGCCTTGTGGCCGAGCGCGAGGCAGAAGGGCTTCCTCCCCCTGCCCCGGATCCACTCGACGGCGAGGTCGGTGAGGACGTCGGTCGTGTAGCCCGGGATCTTCTTCCGCTCCCCGTCCAGGTTGATCGTCGGGTCGAAGTAGCTCCCCTGACCCTTGAAGGAGGCCCAGCGGTCGAACCCCGGCTGGGGCTCGTCGCCGATCGCCCCCATGTGCCACTTCCCGACGTAGGCCGTCTCGTACCCGGCCGTCTGGAGGACCCTGGCGTAGGTCGGGATCCCACCCGGGAGGGCGGTCCCGTTGTCGACGACGCCGTGGCGATGGGCGTACTGGCCCGTCAGGATCGTCGCGCGGCTCGGGGAGCAGAGCGCCGTCGTGACGAAGGCGTTCCGGCACCATGCCCCCCGCGCGGCGAGAGCGTCGAGGTTCGGGGTCTCGAGGAACGGGTGGCCCGCGCACCCCATCGCGTCCGCGCGCTGGTCGTCGGTGATCACGAGGACGAGGTTCCGGGGTCGCTCGTCCCGGCGACGGGAGGGAACCGCGCAGGCGGCTGCCGCGGCGGCGCCCGCGGCGAGGAACTCCCTCCGGTTCAAGCTCGGAGAGCCGGTCATTTCCGTCTCGCATCGACCTCCGCGAGCGCCGCGACATGTCGCAGCACGCGCAGGTGGATCGCCTCGATGAAGGCGTCGGCCCAGAGGCGCCAGTACCCCTCCGGGGCCATGTTCGTCCGGTACCAGGTCCGGCCGACGAGCCGCGTCCGTCCGTCGGGGAGGGCCTCGAGCAGGAACTGGCCGCGGGTCGACTCGAGGTACCCGTCGAGGTGGGGCGGGCGCGCCCCCCGCCAGAGGGTCAGCTCCCGCATCGGGTCGGGCTGGGAGAGGACGGAGAAGGCGAGCTCGCGCCCCGGATCCCAGACCTCGATCGGCTCGACGAACTCCCCCGTCGTGAAGACGCAGCGGCGCACCGCGCCGACGCCTTCGCCCTCGATCCGTGCCGCCATCGGGGCGGCGACGCCGAGGCGGAAGAGGATCTCCGTGGGAGGCGGGAGGGGAGGGAACGCGACGACGCGGTTCCAGACGACCTCGGGAGGCGCGTCGACGATGACCGCGGTCTCGACCGGCCGCGGCTCCGGCCGGCGGAGCGGGCTCAGGCTCTCCGCGAGGAACAGGAGGGGGAGGAGCGCGAGCGGCGCCCCCGGAATCGTCCCGCGCCTCTCGGCGGCCGACCAGCCGACGAATGCCCCGACGAGGGCTCCGACGAGGACGAGGGGGATCGCCATGGCGAGACAGACGAGCCCGTCGACGGCGAAGAGGGCGAGGATGAGACCGGTGTACAGGAGCGCGGCGGCCGCCGAGAGGAGGGCCCCCGTCACGGTGGCCGCGTGGAGGCGCCCGAATGCGCACGCGGAGGCGTAGCCCGCGAGGACCGGCGCTCCGAGGAAGAGGGCCGTCCCGTACCTGCGGAGAAGTCCGACCGAGATCCCCACGGCGCCGAGTCCGACGACCGCGCCGACGACGCCGCCGATCGAGATGGCGGCCCCGAACTCGCGGTTCGCTCCCCGCCGGGACCCGAGTCTCCGGTCGGGGACGGGCTCCGATCGCCGGGGGGGGAAGGCCGCGCACGCGACGAAGAAGAGGAGGTTCGCGAACGGGACGAAGAAGAGCGCGGCGAGCCAGCCGGGGAGGCCGGCGTCCCGGAGCCGGCGGAGCGTGAGCAGGAGCCCGACGGCGATGAAGGGGAGCGCGACGACCCACAGGGCGAGCCAGTAGCCGAGGTTCTCCCTCGGCCGGAAGAGCGGGGCGTCGATCGGGCTGACGTAGAGGAGGGCGGACCAGGGCCGGCCGTAGGCCCGGCAGACGGCCGCGTCGAGGGCCGCCTTGAGCGCGAAGAGGGAGACTCCGGCGAGGAGGTAGGGGAGCCGGCCGAGGGGGCGCTGGAGGCCGAGCACGGCGGGAAGTTAGCGCGCGGGCCCCACAGCTCCCAGCCCGCGCCGGGGTCACGGTCCCGCGGAGGCGGAGGAGGCGCAGGCCCCGGCGCGCTCCGGGGCCCGCGCGAATCGAATCCGGGGGGACCCGCTACAGCCCCACCGTGGCGTCGATGGCGTTCGAGAGGGACACGTTCGGACCGGACGAGCAGGGGCTCGCGGAGGTGGGGAAGACGATCCACTGGACCTTCGCCCCTCCGCCGAGGAGGGCCAGGTTGCACGGGATCGGGACGGCGATCGCCGCCCCTCCACCGGACACCTGGGCGGAGAGGACGGCCGAGGCGGAGAGGTCGGGGACGAGGGTGCAGGGCCCGCAGGGGAAGTTCGAGGCGGCGGGAGCGACCAGGACGAGGCTCCCCGTCGCTCCCGGGTCCGCCCCCGAAAGCGTGAAGGCGAAGTCCGCGTTCGCGATCGCGACCGGCCCGTTCACCCAACCGAACCCTCCCCCGCCGCACCCCCCGCCGACATCGACGACGGGCCCTCCCGGACCGAGCGACTCGACGCGGTGCGCGAGCACGCTCGTGTTCGTGCTCACGGTGCCGGCGACCTGGACCCAGGCGACGAGCGCCTGGTCGGACGTCGCCCCGCCGCCGAACTGCGCTCCGACCGCCGGCGACCCCTCGGTCGCGGTGGAGATCACGACGCCGGTCGCGGGCTCGCACGGGAGTCCGCTCGCCCGGTCGACGGCGGCCATGTAGAGGTCGAAGGTCGGCGTCCCCTCGCGATCCGCCCAGGCGACCACGTACTTGTCCTGCGCGAGGTCGACGGCAGTGCTCGTCTCGTCGTCTCCCGGATCCCCCTCGAGGACGAACTCCGCGCCGGCGGTGAGCGATCCGGACCCGCAGTCCCCGGAAAAGGAGAAGGGACGCAAGAGGATGTCGCGGGCGCCCGCGCCGCCCCGCTGCCAGGTGGCGAGGAAGCCCGTCCCGTCTCCCGCGACGTCGACCATCGAGTCGTACGCCGGGGAGGCCGCGATCGGGCTCTCGGGCGTGCACGCGGTGCCCGAGGCATCGAGGACGACCCCTTCCAGGTCGCCGTACTCCTCCCACGCGAGGAGCCAGCGTCCGGGGGAGCCGCAGGACTTCGAGACCGCGGCGTAGTCGGCGCTCGCCTCGGTCGTGAGGACGAGCACCGGGCCCGGGAGGGAGGGAGGGCCGGAGGCCGGGCACCGCACGAGCCGCGCCCGGATCCCCGCTCCGACCTCGGTCCACGCCACCAGGCCGTCCTCGAACGATCCTGCCGGGCCGACGCGCGGATCCCCCCCGACGTCCGGGTTGAGGTCCGGAGCGGGCGAGGTGGAGACCATGATCGGGACGGAGACGGCGCCGGTCGCGGCGTCGACCGTCTTCGCCATGACGTTGAAGTGGGGCGGGATCGCGAGGACGAGCTCCCGCCACACGACGAGGAAGCGGTTCGTCGCGTTCAGGCTCGCGACGGCCGGCTGCTGGGGCATGCCGACGCCCGCCTGGACGTTGAAGACCGGGCCGACGATGGCTCCGGAGGAGGCGACGCGGACCGCCCGGACCTCGATCTGGACCGCGGAGAGGACCGACTCCCAGACGACGAGGTAGAGGTCGCTCGTCGCGTCGTAGGCGATGTCGGGGTTGGCGTAGTCGACGAGCCCGCCGCCGGCGAGGAGGATCGCCGAGCCGACGAGCGGGTCGAGGAGGATGGGGAGAGCGGCGGCATCGACGAATGCGGAGGGGAGCGCGATCTCGAGGAGGTCCCCCTCCACGCGGAGGGTTCCGGGGGCTCGACGCCCCGCGGCGTCGAGGCCCGTCGCGGCTCCGTAGGCGACTCCTCCGAGCCCCCCCTCCTCGAAACGGAGACCCCCGTCCTCGGCGAGGACAGGGAAGGGGAGGTTGGTCTCGATCCTCCCGCGGACGACGAGGTCCCCCGTCCCCGGGGGCCTCTCCGCGAAGCGGAAGGTCTGCTCGATCCCGTCCGGACGGACCTCGTACGACTCGACGATCCCCGCGCCCCGGCAGTACCGGACGGACGACCCGTCCCGCTCGGGAGAAGCCGGCGCCCCGCCCCGTTCGAAGAGGACCTCCTCCCCCCGGCGGATCGACTCGAGGGAATAGGAGAGGAACCGGGTGCGCTCGGCGCGGCGGCCGAGGGCCGGCGTGAAGCGCCACCCCTCCGCGGCGAACTCCGCCCGGTAGTCGGGGCCCAACGCGACGAGGCGGCCGCCGACCTCCTGGATGTCGGCCGCCCGACGCCAGGCGGTCTGGGGGACCCGCGCGGTCCCGGGGGCGGAATGAGCGGGGGAGGGCGGGAGGGAGAAACTCGGGAGGAGCGAAGCACCGACCAGGAAGTTCTTCATCACAGCACCTTCCTTTTCCCGGTCGGGCCGCTACGGGGCCCGCCCGGGGAGACAACTTTCCTCTCCGGCCACCCAGCCGACTAGACGGCAGGCTAGCCGGGCCTCCCGAGGTATCAAGGGTTCCCCGGGGGGGGTGGGATCACCGGGAGAGGCGATCGAGCGCGGCGAGGCGCAGGCGCTCGCAGGTCTCCGCGTCGAGGCGGTCCCCGACGGTGGCGCGGATCCCCTCACGCGTCGCGAGCCCGCGGGCGACGAGGAGGTTCAAGATCTCCGCGTCCTGCGCCGCGCGCCGGAGCATCTTGAGGCGCCGGGAGGGGAACGGCCCGCCGGGACGCCCCGGCCCGCTCGGATAGAGGAGGGCCGTCGCCTCGGGCCGCTTCCACGCCTCCGGCGTCCCCACCGACTGCCAGGGAACCATCCCGTCCGCTCCCTCGAGCCACGCGCGCAGGCACCAGGCGCGCGTCTCCGCGGGGTCGAGGGGCGGCTCGCCGTAGGACCAGAGAACCTCGCCGTTCCTCCGCGCCGTCTCGAGGGCGATCCCCCCCGACTCGCGGAGCGCGTTGCACACGACGAGGTCGGCGAGGCCGTCGAGGTGCTCGCGCCGCCACTGGGGCCGCGAGAGATCGACGCGGAAGAGCATCCGGGCGCGCCCTTTCGCCGCGCCGACCCCGTCGCGGAAGCGCCTCGCGTACCAGCGGAGCGCCAGGAAGTCGTCGCGGAAGGCCGGCTCGTCGAGGAGCCACCAGGAGGTGCCCGCCCCCCGCGCGCGGAAGTCGACCTTGTCGTTGAGGAACCCGAGGAAGCGCGTCTCCGTCCACCCCCTCTCGTCCAGATGCCGCGCGAACGCGGCGGCCGTGTCCGAGAACGCCCGGGCATAGGAATCGGGAAGCGCCTCCTCGATCGCCGGGGCGTCCCGCCAGTGGCTCTCGAGGGTTCCCCGGTACGCGTAGGCCTCGCCGATCGGGGTCGGCCAGTTCTCGTGCAGGGGGAGGAGGAAGTGGTCGATCGGGACGCCGCCGCGCGGGAGCCCCTCGAACGCGCTCCCGTCGAAGAGCGGTCCGAACCGGTTGTCCCAGCGGCTCCAGGACCGGACCTGGACCCGGTCGCCCCCCCGCTCGATCTCGGGCGCCGCGCCCTGGTGGACCTGTCCCGACTGGGAGTAGGGGACCGGGGCGAGGGTGGCGCGGTGCTCGTGCGCGAGACGGAACCACGACCGCTCCTTGGGCGCCACTCCCCCGGGGAACGCGTAGGTGTTGAGGGAGAGGGAGAAAGTGGGCCGGTCGGGGAGAGCGGCGTCCTCCACCCGGAGCAGGACCGGGACCTCGATCGTCGTCTCCACGCTCTCGAGGAGAAGGCTCCCTTGCCGCTCGCCGGGCGGAGCCGTCGGCGGGACGAACCACTCGAGATGGACGATCCCGAGTCGGGCGCCCGGCGCGGAGGGGAGCGCGCGGAGATCCTCGCCGAGGGGGACGAGCGGGTCGGCGAGGGAGCCCTCGGGACCCGGGACCGCGAGCGCGAGGAACGCCTTCGGCTCGGAGCCCTCCGGCCCGCGCATCGCGACGCCGAGGAGCGGGGGTTCCCCGCTCCAGGAGAGCGCGAGGACGACCCCGACATGCTCTCCCCTCGCGGCGCGGATGTGCAGCGCCGTTCCGTCCCAGTCCGGCGCGGGAGCGGACCCGGAGGGTTCCCTGGTGGGATCGATCGCCACCGATTCGGGGAGGATCGTGAAGCGCGCGACCGCGCCGAGAGGAAGCGGTCCCAGGGCTCGACGCTCCCGGGAGCGGGGGAGGGAGAACGGCACGTCCCGGGTCGGATCCGCGGTCTCCGGGGCCGGCGCGGCCGCCGCCGGCCTCGGCTCGCCGGGTCCGGTCCGCACGAGGAGGACGGAGCCCGCCTCGGGCGTCTCCCGGCTGAAGAAGTCGTTGTTCCAGCGCGTCTGCCCCTTCTCGTCGGAGAGGGCGAGGCCGTGCGAGCGGCCGGCGGCCATCCGCTCGACGAACTCGGGGGGGATCGGGACCGAGACCGCGCCCCCGTCCTCGGACGCCGCCTCGACCGCCCGCCACTCCGACCCGCCGCGGCCGAAGGTCGAGCCGAGGAAGTCCCCGGCGGGCCAGGGCCCCGACCCCGTATCGAGGAACGAGACGCCTCCGGCGCGGGGCTCCGCGTTGCCGTCCCCCTCCTTCCACGGGACGGAGACCGTGGAGACACCGAGAATCTTCACCTTCAGGGGTCCCGCGGGGCGCAGGATCAGGCGCGCCTCCGCGACCCTCCGCCCCCGCAGCGCCGCGGCGTCGAAGTCGAGGAGGAGGACGTGCTCGATCCCCTTGAGCCGCAGCCGGGGGGAGGCGCCCGTGTTGAAGGTCCTCTCGGAGTCGTGGATCCCGATCGAGGCGTCGGCGCTCGCGGGGAGGCGCAGATCCTCCACCGTCTGGGGGGAGGCGCAGAGGAGGGGGAGGAGGATCAAGGACGCGCAGGATCCGCTGCGGACCCCATGCGCATCAAGCCGGGGCCGGGGAACCGGGGGTCGCGGCCCCGACCCCCCTGTTCGGGGAATCGGGACGAATCCGAGGAAAACCGCGACGGCCGTCATCCGGACCGGCCTCGAGCGCCGCGCTCGACGGCGCGCGCGGCGCTGGCGCTGCCGCGGATTGCCCTCCGCTGAGCGCCCGGGCTAGAGTGCAGCGTCGATGCCCGAATCCGCGGCGCTCGAGGAACCGCTCGGCGAGAGAATGCCGGGCGCGTGCCGGCGCAGCGTGGGGGTCGTGAAGGGCCGCTCGTCTCCGAGCGCCGAGGAGTGACACGGATGGCCGGTTTGCCCAAGGTGCCCCGCGGGAGCGGGGAGCATCCGATCGCGCTCGTCGCGATCACGTCCACGAAGCTCGATGCGTCGAAGGCGTTCTACGCGGCGCAGTTCGGCTGGGAGATGATGCCGCTGTCGAGCGAGGCCTGCGCCTGCTCGACGCAGGCCGGCCAGGCGGTCGCCCTGCGCGCCGGCAACCCCAAGGGCTTCCCGGCGATGGTGCCGTTCATCGCCGTGGAAGACGTGGACAAGGCGCTCGCGCGCGCGGTCGCGGCGGGCTGCACGGTCGAGAAGCCGAAGTGGAAGGTGCCGATCGTGGGGGACCTGGCGCGGTTCACGGATCCGTCGGGCACGATCTGGGGCCTGACGAGGTCCCCCGAGATGAAGCCGCGCGAGCCCCTGC
Source organism: Planctomycetota bacterium (assembly GCA_022616055.1). Taxonomy (GTDB): domain Bacteria; phylum Planctomycetota; class UBA1135; order UBA1135; family JAKEFM01; genus JAKEFM01. The sequence goes on along the minus strand of JAKEFM010000062.1, from coordinate 13,735 downwards.
CGCAGGCGCTGGGGGACGGCCCCAAGCCGCCGCCCGGATCGATCTGCAACGTCGAGCTGTACGCCCGGGACTTCGCGCAGTGTGCGCAGTTCGTGCGCGAGCAGTTCGGCTGGCAGACGCTCGAGTCGATGCCGGGCTACATGATGTTCGACGCGGGCGCGGGGATGGGCGGCGTGTTCCAGTCGCACACGCCGTCGCTGCCGGCGGTGGCGTACGTGTACGTCGAGGACGTGAAGCGGAAGCTCGCCGCGATCGAGCAGGCGGGTGGGAAGCGCACGGGCGATCCGATGTCGATGCCCGGGATGGGCACGTTCGGCTACTTCAACGATCCGACCGGAACGGCGATGGGCCTGATCGGGCCCTAGGCGGGCCCCTCGCGCATCAAGCCGGCGCCGTCGAGGCGGGAGCCTGGGCCGGGGCGGGGGCGGCCTTCCGGCGGCGACGGTCCCGCAATCCCTCGACGAAGGCGTAGAAGGTCGGGAGCGCGAGGAGGGTGAACATCGTCGAGGTGACGAGCCCCCCGATCATGACGATGGCGAGCGGCCGCTCGATCTCGGTGCCCGGGAGCCGGAGGACGGCGAGGGGGAGGAGCGCCAGGATCGCGACGCCGGCCGTCATCAGCTTCGGTCTCACCCGTCCGATGCTCGCCTCGCGGAGGGCATCGAGGAAGGGACGCCCCTCGGCGACGAGGCCCCGCGTCTGCGTGATCAGGACGAGGCCGTTCTGGACGGCGATCCCGAAGAGGCCGAGCACCCCGACGATCGAGGAGACGTTCCACGTCTCGCCGGCAAGGCGAAGCGCGACGACGGCGCCGACGAGGGCGTCGGGTAGGGTCCCCAGGATGACGAGGGTCTCGGCGAAGGAGCCGAGCGCCAGCTCGAGGAGGAGGAAGACGGCCACGGCGGCCGCGAGGAGCGCCACCGTCAACGAGCGGCCCGCGCGCTGCGCCTGCTCGACCCGTCCTCCGACCTCGAAGAAGTACCCGGCGGGAAGCTTCAGATCCTTCCGGAGGAGGGCTTCGATCCGCCTCGCCGTACCGACGAGGTCGCCCCCTTCGACGGAGGCCTCGACGGCGATGCGGCGCATCCCCGATTGGCGCCGGACGGCGGCCGGCCCGACTCCGAACTCGATCTTCGCGACTTGGTCGAGCGGAATCCGGATCCCCCCCTCCCCGGCGAGGGGGATCTGCCGGAGGGCGGCGGGATCCGACTTGCGGTCCTCGGGGAGGCGGACGACGACGTCGAAGCGCCGCGGCGGGATCCAGATCTCCCCGGCCCTCTCCCCGGCGAGAGCGACCCGGACCGTCTCGCTCACCTCCCCCGGAGTCAGGCCGTACCGGGCGGAGGCGGCCCGATCGATCTCGATCTTCACCTGGGGAAGGCCCGTGAGCGGCTCGACGCGGAGGTCGGCGAGACCCTCGAGGCCTGCGAGCAAGACTCGCACATCCTCTCCGACTCGCGCGAGAGCATCGAGGTCCGGACCGTAGATCCGGACGGAGAGGTCCGCCGGCGTGCCGCCGAGACCTTCGTCGATCCGCATTCCGAGCGGCGTCGTGAAGAGGGTTCCGACGGCGGGAACGCTCTCGACCTTCTCCCGCATCGCCTCCTCCAGTTGCGCCGCCGTCCGGCGCCGGTCTTTCTTGAACACGACGAGGACGTCGGAGACCGAGTGGGGCATCGGGTCCTCCGTTCGCTCCGCCCTCCCCGTTCGCCGGACCACGTCCTCGACCTCGGGGAATGTGCGGAGCTCGTCCTCCAACCGGTGGTTGAGGCCGTCCACTTCCTGGAGGGACGCCTCCGGGGGGACGAAGGTCTGGACGAGAAGCGCCCCCTCGTCGATCTGCGGCATGAACTCCACCCCGATTCCGAAGGCGAGCCCGAGGACCGCGACCGTGACGAGGAGGGTCGCGAGCCGGACCCCTCCGGCATGGCGCAAGCAGAAGTCGAGGAGGGGCGTGTAAAGCGCCTTCGCGCGCCGCACGAGCCATGTGTCCCGCCCAGAGACGGCGCGCTCGCCGAAGAGGAGACTCGCCCCGACGGGGACGAGGGAGAGGGAAAGGAGGAGCGAGACCCCGAGGCAGGAGACGACAGCGGCCGCGAGCGGCCGGTACATTCGCCCCTCGATTCCCGTGAAGGAGAATAGCGGCAAGAAGACGGCGATCAGGATGCAGACCGCGAACGTGATCGGCCGACCCACCTCCCGCGCCGCCCGCAGGGCGACCTCTCGCCGATCGTCGCCGCTCGCGGCCGAGAGTCGGTGCAGGATGTTCTCGATGACGATGATCGAGGCGTCGACCAGGAGCCCAACGGCGATCGCGAATCCCCCGAGAGTCATCGTGTTGAACCCGACGTCGAACCGCGAGAGGACGAGCGATGCGAGGAGGAGCGAGACCGGGAGGACGACGACGATGAGGAGAGCCGCCCGGAGTTTTCCGAGGAGAGCGAGGACGACCGCGACCACGAATCCCGCGCCGAGGAGGATCGCGCGGGTGACGCCGGAGAGCGATTCGCGGATCAGGTCCGACTGGTCGTAGACGATCCGGGCGCGGATCCCCCGCGGGAGGACGCCCCGGAGTTCCTCGACGGCCCTGCGGATGCCCGCCGCGACCTCCACCGTGTCGGACCCGAACTGCTTCACTACGCGACAGGAGACCACCTCCCCCTCGAGGCGGTGCGCGATCCCCCGGCGGACCGCGGCTCCCTCGCGCACGTCGGCCACGTCCGCGAGGAGGACCGGGGCGTCCCCTCGTCTCGCGACGAGGACCTGCCGGAGGTGCTCGGTTCCGGAGGGCCGTGCCACCATCCGGACGGTCGCTTCGGTCGCGCCCTGGGTGAGGAAGCCGCCGGGAGCATTGGCCCCCGCCTCGCGAACGGCGTGGAGGACCTCGTCCACCGTGACGTCCCGCGCCCGCATCCGTTCGGGGTCGAGGAGGACCTGGAACTCGCGGAGGTAGCCACCGAGCCGCTCGACGGCGGCGACGCCCGGGACGGCGAGCAGGCGGTTTCGGACCTCGAACTCGGCGAGGTCGCGAAGTCCGAGCAGGTCCGCCGCTCCCGGCTCCGCTTCGAGGGTGAACTCGAAGATCTCGTTCAACCGTCCGGTGAGGCTCGAGAGGAGGGGCGGTTCGCCGCCGGGCGGGAGGGCGGCCGCGGCCTGACCGAGCCTCTCCGCGACGTACTGGCGCGCGCGGTGGTAGTCGGCGTCGGGTTCGAACTCGGCGGTGACCTGGGCGACGCCGAGCTGGCAGACCGAGCGCACGCGCCGGATCCCGGGCAGGCCCGCGAGGGCGTTCTCGAGGGGGATCGCGATCGCGGCCTCGAGCTCCTCGGGGGCCATCGTCGCGTTCTGGGCGATCACATTGAAGACCGGGGCCGAGAGGTCGGGGAACACGTCGCGGCGGAGTCCGGCCAGGCCGACCCCCCCGAGGGCCGCTCCCATCGCGGAGAGCAGCAGGACGACCCCGGGGCGCGCGAAGGATGCGCGGAGGATTCGTTCGGTCATGGCGCTAGTGGTGATCGTGCTCGCCGCCGCCGTGAGCCTTCTCCGCCTGCGCCTTCAGCACGAAGGCCCCCTGGACGACGACCTCCTCGCCCGGCTCGAGACCCTGAAGGATCTCGACCTCCCCTCCGAGGTCGCGCCCCCGCGCGACGCACCGCATCTCGAACACGCCGCCGCCGCGCGGGACGAACACGCACCAGTTCTCCTCGACGCGCTGGATCGCGCCGGCCGGGACGCTGAGAACCTGCGCGTCCTCTCCGGAGAGCGAGATCCACGCCGTCGCGGCCATCCCGGGGCGGAGGAGCCCCTCCTCGTTCGGAATCACCGCGCGGACGTTGACGACCCGCGACGCGGCGTCCACCTCCGTGCCGAGAAACTCGAGGCGCCCCGTGAACTCCCGGCTCGGCAGGGCGACGAACCGCGCGCGGACCGGGGCGCCGAGCGACAGGCGCGCGGCGTCTCGCTCGAAGACCTGGACGACGAGCCAGAGGCGTCGGACGTCCGCGATGCGGAAGAGCGTCCGCTCGGGCCCCGCCGCCTGACCGAGCACGGCGAGTCTCTCGAGGATGGTTCCGGAGATTGGCGCCGCGATCCCGAAGCGCGAGAGGGCCTCGCCCGGTCCGCCGCTCCCTTCCGCGGCGGCGACGCCGAGGGCCTGCAGCGCGGCCTCCGCCGCGCGGAGGTCTGCGTCCGCCGTCGCGAGCGCCGCCTCGGCGTCGAGGAGCTCCCGCTGCGCCGCGATGCGGGACTCGGCCAGGCCGCGGAGCCGCTCCGCCGCCTCGCGCGCGATTTCCATCCGCCTGCGAGATCCGAACACGGATGCCCGCGCGCGTCCGAGCTCGACGCTCTGCAACTCGGCGAGGACGGTCCCCGCGTCCACCCGATCGCCCGGAGCCGCCCGGAGCGAGACGACGCGCGCGTCGAGCGGAGATCCGACCTCGGCGTAGGCCGTCTCGTCGACGCGCGCTTCCGCCAGCCCCTCGATCGCCTCCGCATGCGCGTGCCGCTCGACCCTCATCGTCGTGATGCGAAGGTCGCGAAGCGTGTCGGGGTCGACGCGGAGTTCCGCCTTGTCGGCGGGCTCCTTCCTCCCCGCTCCCAGCGTTTCGTGGGGCTCCCTGAGGGTCGAGGCGGACGGCTCGTCCTTCTTCTCGGATCGAAGGAGGACGATCGCCAGCGCGCCAACCGCGCAGCAGGCGGTGGACAGGACTAAGGCTCGCACCCTCTTCATCGCTCCACCCCCGCCTCGAACTCCAGGTCCACCCCGGCCTGGGCGGTCTCGAGGAGTCGCTGCAGATAGAGGGCGCGCGTCTCGAGGATCTCGCGCCGGACGACGAGCCACTGCGGCAGGGGGAGGTAGCCTCCCTCGTAGCCCGCCCGTGCGGAGCTCTCCGCCTCTTCGAGCCGGGGGAGCGCCTCCCTCTCGAGGATCCCCACGGCCTCCTCCAGCCGCTCGAATCTCTCCCAGAGGAGCCGCAGTCGACCCTCCGCGCCACTCCTGGCGTATTCGTACTCCGTGCGCGCGCGGCCGGCCCGGGCCTCCGCCTCCTCGAGCGCGCCTTGTCCCCGGTCGACGAGCGGAAGGGGGACGCCGAGGCCCGCCTTGAGGACGTCCGCGCCCTCCTCCCGTTCGTAGCCGATCCTAAAGGAGAGATCGGGCCACCTCCGCGCAGAGGCGAGTTCCACGTCGGAGCGGGCGCGCTTCGCCTCGGAGGCGAGGGCCCGGAGATCGGGACGATCCGCGGCCCGTTCGAGGAGGCGGTCCAGCTCGAAGCGCCCCCGGTCGCGAAGGTCTCCCCGGACCGACAAGGGCCGGTCGGACGGCCAGCCGAGGATCGTCCTGAGCTCGAGGAGGGCGAAGGCCAGGGAAGCCCGCGCCGCGGCCACCTCTCCGCGGGACCGTCCCGCCTCGACGCCGGCGATCTGGACCTCGAAGGCGGGGGCCTGGCCGGCCGCCTCGCGCCGTTCGGCCGTCCGGAGGAGTTCCCGGCCGATCCGCTCCCGCTCCTCGGCGAATCGGATCCGCTCCTCCCCGAAGAGGACCTCGTGGAAGGCCCGGGACGCCTGACCGAGGGCGATGCGGACCGCCTCGTCGATCCGGGCCGTCTCCGCCTCGACCTCCGCCTTCGCCGAGTCGATGCGGGAGGAGCGCTTCCCTCCCGTGAGGAGCGGGATCGAGAGGGTCGCGTCGATGTCCCCCGAGCGATCCCCGTCCCTGAAGCGCGGACCCCCGTCGAGCTCGAGCAGCGGGTTCTCCGGCAGGAGGTAGGAGGCGGTCGTCAGGCGCCCGCGAGCCTCCTCGACTCGGGCCCGGGCGAGGAGGACGGATGGCGCCGCTCGTCGGACGAGATCGCGGATCTCTTCGAGGGTGAGCCCCCCCTCGGCGGGGACCTCTTGGAGCCCGGACGCGGGCGGAGAGAGAGCGAGAAGGAAGAGGAGCAGGCACGACATGGGAGCGCTCCCGCGCTGGAAGCCGACGGAATCCCCCGACCCGGTGCGGGGGTCTCACCCGTGGATCAGCGGGCGGTCGGCGGGTGGAAGACGGCGCGGGGGTGCGCTTCGGAGCGCGGCGCGGAGGGGAGCGGGGAGCTCCGGGAGCAGGGGGCGGGGTCCTCGGGACGCGGCGATTCGCAGGGAGGGACGACCGGCGTCCCCTGAGGCGCGCAGGGACAGGCGGGACAGCGCGAGGAGCAATCCTCCCCCGAGGACTCCTCGGTGGAGCATTCCTGGAAACACCCGTGGCTCGCCTCCCCGGTGAGGAACGAGAGGAGGAGGCCCGTGAGGTCGGTCGCCTGCCAGGCGAGGGAGGCGAGGACCAGGATCAGCCACGCGCGTCGCACGGGGGGAGAGTAGGGGCCGGGCGTCACGATCGTCAATGCGGCGCCGGAGCCTGTAGGGGGTCCTCCGCCGGGAGGAGGCCCCGTTCGCGCAGCCCCTCAGCGCTCGATCTGCCGGAGCGGGACCGTGAATCGGACCTCGACGTCGAAGGTCTCCCGCTCGCCCCTGAGGACCGCCTCCACCCGGCCGGCGAGGAGCCCGCCTGCGGTCGAGTCGATCCGGAGACGCGCGAGGTGGACGGTCGCCCCCTCTCCGGGGAACTCGTCCTCGCGGAGGTCCTCCATCCCGACGCGGAATCGATCGAGGCCGGTCTCGAGGCCGGCCATCGCGTCCGGCGAGGGGGAATCCACGGTCCAGGATGTCGAGAGGTCGAATGGGCGGGAGCGCGTGCGCTCGAGCACCAGGGCGAGCCCGCCTCCCTCGCGCCGGCGCGCGAGGGCTCGGATGTCGGGGATTTCGCGCGAACGAGCGCCCGGCCCGGGGGGCCGGAAGGCGATCACGTCGAGCTCGGCCGGGCAGTCGAAGGCGACCTCGACGTCGAAGATCTGCTCCGGCGCCCCCGCCTCCCCGGGGAACCAGACCGCGGCCCCGCGGAGCGTCCCCCGCACGCGCCCGTCCCCGGCTCCTTCGATCTCGAGCCGGCCGGCGGACCAGTTCTCCGCCCGCAGGTCGATCGCGGGAAAGGGGGGCGAGGCCGGCCGCGCGGAGAACCCCTCCGGCTCCTTGGTCAGGCCGGCGAGGTCGCCGAGTCTCGCGACCTCGGCTTCCCAGCGCGCGGCGAGCCGCCACCCCTCTCCGGACGGCCGCCCGAGCTCGAAGGAGCAACGGACGGCGCGGGTTCCCGCCCGGATCGCGTCGAGATCGGCGGGGTCGAGGGGGCGGTAGACGAGGACGAGGTCCTCGCGCGCGTCCGCCGCCGCCGCCGCGTCGGGAGCCGCGACCGCGTTCCACTCGACGGCGCTGTCCCGGGCCCGCGGCGACCACCGCATCGCGCCGCGGCCGCTCGAGCCGCCGAGTCCATCGCGCCGCTTCCAGACGACCTCGGCCGTGCCGGTCCCCTCCGCCCGCCGGACGAGGGAGAGGGAGAGCCAGGGGACGTAGGTGATCGCGACGAGGGAGGCGAGGAGGCATGCGATGAAGGGAACGGAGGCCCGGTAGACCTCGACGAGGGGCCTGCGGAAACGGAGGCTCGAGATGAACAGGTTGATGCCTACCGGGGGCGTCGAGTAGCCGATCTCGAGGTTCGTGAGGAAGACGATCCCGAGGTGGACCGGGTCGATCCCGAACCGGAGCGCGATCGGGAGCACGAGGGGGACCACGACCAGGATCGCGCTGTAGATGTCCATCAGGCAGCCGACGACGAGGAGGAAGGCGTTCAGCGCGAACAGGAACGCGACCTTGCCCGTGAACGCCTCCCCCATGGCCGCGAGGATCTTCCGCGGGATCTCCTGGTCGGTGAGGAAGTTCGTCAGGGCGAGGGCTCCCATCACGACCGTCAGGATGCCGCCGACGAGGACCATGCTCTGGACGGTCACCTTGAGGAAGCTCCCCACGGCGACGTCGCGGTAGACGAAGACCTCGACGAGGCTGACGTAGACGGCCACCAGCGCGGCCGCCTGGGGGACGGTCACGAAGCCGCCGTAGATCCCCCCGACGAGGAGGAACGGGATCGGGAGCTCGTACCTCGCCGCGAGGGCCGCGCGCAGGACGCGGCGGGGCTCGAAGGTCCGGCGCTCGCGGGCGGGGGCTCCCCTCGAGACCCACACGCCGTAGCCGGCGAGGACGGCCATCAGGAGGACTCCCGGCAGCACCCCCGCCAGGAACAGGGTGTCCACGGGCACCGGAGCGATGCTGGAAGCGATCAGCGCGTAGACGATGAGCGGAAGGGAGGGGGGGAAGAGGAGCCCGAGGCTCCCCCCGGTGGTGACGAGGCCGAGACGGAACGGCTCCGGATACCCCTCCCGCGCGAGCAGCGGCAGGAGCAGGCCGCCGAGCGCGATGATGGTCACCCCGCTCGCCCCGGTGAACGCCGTGAAGAGGGCGCAGGCGACGATCGTGACGACCGCGGCGCCGCCGGGGAGCCAGCCGAGGGCCGCGCGCGACAGCTCGACGAGCCTCGCGGGCGCCCGGCTGTGGGAGAGGACGAACCCCGCGTGCGCGAAGAGCGGGATCGTCAGGAAGATCGGGTTGTCGACGATCTTGTCGAAGATCTCGACGAAGATCACGGGGGCCCGGAGGCCGACGGCGTGCTGGCCGACGAGCGTCGATCCGAGGATGACGAGGAAGAGCGGCAGCCCGAGGAGGGCGAGGACGAGGAGGAGCGCGAAGCAGACGAGGGTCACGGCGCGGCCAGGCCCGCTTCCTCCTCGGGGCCCGCCCCCGGGAGCGCGGATTCCCGGGGAAGGAGGTCGCGGCCGAGGAGCGCCGCGCCGAAGAGCAGGCCGAAGCGCCAGGCCATCGTCGCGAGGCCGAGGGGGAGGATGAGCTTGGCCCACCAGGTGGGGAACGCGAAGCCGGTCCCCCGGTGGACGAAGAGGGCGTCGGCCCGCGCTCTCGACTCGCCCACGTACTCGAGCGACACGGCGAGGAGCGCGAGGAGGAGGCCGCCGGCCGCCAGGTGGACGGCCGCGGCGGCCGGGCGCTTCCAGCTCGCCGGAACGACCTTCTCGAGCGCCTCGATCGTGATGTGCCGGCGCCAGCGCGTCGCGAGACTCGCGCCGAGGAGCCCGATCCACAGCACGGAGGCGCGCATCAGGGCGTCGAGCCCGTTCGAGAGCGCGAACGCGCCCGCCACCAGCAGCAGGAACGCGCCCGCCAGCATCCCCCTCGATCCGCGTCCCCGGGCGGCCCCTCCCCCGCGCCGGGAGGCGAGCGCGCTCGCGGCTCCAAGGGAGAGGAGGCCCAGGCCCGCCGCGAGGAGCCCGAGGCGGAACCCGCCCGAGGCGGCGAGACCGACGTTCTGCGCGAGGACCTGGGCGAACCCCCCGGCGACGAGCGCCAGGAGCAGGGCGCAGAGGAGCGCCGACTCCAGGCCCGCGATCCAGGCGTCGATCCGCGCGAGACCGCGAAGGAGGCTAGCGAGGCGCGCCACGAGGGCTCCGGGCCTCGGCGAGGAGGTCCCGGAAGCGGGCGAGGAGCGCCTCGTCGAAGAGGCGACCGGTCATCGCCGCCGCGATCCGCTCCCGCGCCTCGGCGATGACCCGCTCCTGCGCCGGGTCCGGCGAGAGGAACTCGAGCCCCTTCTGCCGGAGCACCTGCTCGGATTCGGCGTTGTCCCTCCGCGTGGACTCGACGAGGCCCCGGATGTGCGTGTTGCACAGGTCGCGCACGAGGGTCCGGTCCTCGGGGGCGAGCCGCTCCCAGGCGCGCCGGTCGAGGACGAGGGAGGCCTGGATGTTGTAGATCGGCGTGTGGAACGCGTAGTCGAGGTGGGGGAACCACTGGAGGGCGATCAGGGCGAGCGGGGAGACGTAGACGGTCTCGAGGAGCCCCGTCTGGATCGAGGTCAGGACGTCCGAGAGAGGGACGGGGACCGGCCGGATGCCGAGCTCGTGGAAGAGGATCTCGATCTTGGGGTCCCCCGTGCGGTGCCAGACCTTCGTCGAGCGCAGCTGGTCCAGGCCGCGGATCGGCTTCTTCGAGAAGAAGTTGGCGAAGCCCGCCTCGGCCCAGGCGAGGACGACGAAGCCCTTCTCCTCGAAGCCCTTCTCGAAGTGGGCGCGGAGGCGCTCGAGGACGTAGTCGTACTCCTCGTAGGTCCGGAAGGAGAAGGGGAGCTCCATGATCCGGACCTCCGGCAGGATCTGGCCCATGCCGATCCCGGTCAGGCCCGCCCCGTGGAGCTGTCCGTAGCGGATCTTCTCGAGAACCGTCGGCTCCTCGCCCGCGATTCCGCCCGGATAGAACTTGAAGGACACCCTCCCCCGCGTCCGGAGGTAGACCTCCTTCTGCATCTTCTCGAGGACGTTCATCCAGGCCGAGCCGTCCGGGGCGACAGTGGCGAGCTTGAGGACGACCGTCTCGTTCGCCGCCGGGGCGGGCGCGGCGGGGGCGAGGACCAGGAGGCCGAGGGCGACCGGGATGGAACGGAGCGGGACCATGGGGACTCTTTTCCGGGGGGAGGAGGGACTCAGGGTCCGACGAAGAGGTCCTCCTCCTCCTCGAGGAGGCGCTCCGCCTCGTGCTTGGCGATCGCCGTGACGAGCGACTCGCCCGGCAGGATGTCGTCGGGCGCCTCGAGCACTTCCTTCAGGGTTCGACGGAAGAGGTCCTCGTCCTGGACGGGCACGGCGTGGAACCGGGCCAGGTAGACCTTGGCGAGGAGGAGCCGTCCCCCGGAGACCTCGAGCGCCCGCCGGGCGCATTCCCCCGCCTTCTCGGGAGAGCCGCCCAGGTCCTTCGCGCGGCTGCCGTGGAACTTCGCCTTGAAGAGCCATGCGCCGCCGTGGAAGAACCGCTCGTCGAGCTCGATCACGCGGTCCATGAAGGCGACGGCGTTGGGGAGGTCGGCCAGCGCGCGGACGGAGTCCTTGTTGAGGTTGATCCACCCGCCGTACGCGAGGCCCGTCCAGAAGAGGAGCGGCACGTCGTCCCCGTCGCGCCGGCGGAGGGCGGCCGAGAGGAGGGCCGGGCTCCCCGCGAGGGCCTTCTCGAGCTCGGGGTCGTCGAGCGCGCGGAGGCCGTAGCCCATCGCCTTCCGGTACAGGCTCCGCGCATACGCCCCGTCCTCCGCCTCGATGAAGCCGAGCGCGTATTGGGCGTTCAGCCGCGCTCCGAGCACGAGCAGATCCTCGTTGCCGGGGCTCGAGGCGATCACGCCGTCGAGCATCTTGAGGAGGGCCGCCGCCGCCTCGCGGCCGTACCGGTAGGACGGCTCGTCGAGGTAGGCGGTCTCCACCTCCTCGAGGAGACCGACCATGCTGTCCGCCACGATCCGCCTCATCGTGCAGGAGGGGAGGAGCGCCAGCGCGCACCCGGCGGCGACCGAAGCTCGGATCCGGTTCGTCATGGGGAGAATTCCTCGCGAGTTCACGGCGCCGCGCCGCGCCCGCAGGGCCCTCGAGAAGCGGTCGAGGGAGCCGGCGGAACCGGGATCCCGGGAACCCCGTCGCGAGGCCATCTGGGGGCCGCGAGACTAGGTCGTCAATCGCGCGTCCCGACCTGGAGCCGGAGCCGTGGCCCCCATCGAGGGGGCAGAGGCGACCCGTCCGCGTCACGGTGCCGGCCGGACCGACTCCGCGTGAACCGGGCGCTCGGCGTCCCGCGGGCTACAATCGCCCGCGCCCTCATCGAGGAGTTGCAGATGGGCCATCCGAAGGAGTCCCGGCTCGAGATCGCGCGCCTGCCGCCGGGGATCGTCGCGATCGCGCTCGCTCTGTTCGGGACGGGCGCGCACTCGGCGACGGGACAGGGCTTCGTCCTCGCCGGGTTCGACGGGTCGCAGGGGACGACCCACCTCGGCTGGTCGGTCGCGAGCGCGGGGGACGTGGACGGGGACGGTGTGCCCGATTTCCTCCTCGGGGCCGCGAAGTCGGGACCGCATGGCCGGGTGAACGTCGTCTCGGGGGCGACCGGAGCTCTCCTCCTCGCCCTGATCGGATCGGGATGGGACGACGGGTTCGGGAAGACCGCGGCGAACGTGGGGGACGTGAACGGGGACGGCGTCCCCGATTTCCTCGTCGGCGCGACACAGATAAACCCCTTCCTTCCATCCATCTCGGGTCCGGGATACGTGACGATCTTCTCCGGCGCGGACGGGGCCGCGTTCTTCACGGTCGTCGGAAGTGATCCGGCCGGACAGTTCGGCGCCTGCCTCGCGGGCGCGGGAGACGTGGACGGCGACGGCGTTCCGGACTTCATCGTCGGCGCTCCGTTCGCGGATCCGGGGGGCGTCCTCAACGCCGGCGAGGCGAGGGTCCTCTCGGGAGCGAGCGGGTCCGTGCTCCGCGTCTTCAGCGGGACGGTCCAGGGAAACCGGCTCGGCACCTCCGTCGCGGGGGTGGGGGACCTCGACGCCGACGGCTTCGGCGACGTCATCGTGGGAGAGCCGTTCGCCCTCGTCGGCTTCTGGCCCGAGGCGGGTCTCGCGCAGGTCTACTCCGGGGGAAGCGGGGCCCCCCTGTTCACGCTCAGCGCGACCTCGATCAGCAATGCCGAGCTCGGGACCGCCGTCGCGGGGATCGGGGATCTGGACGGCGACGGCGTCCCCGACCTCCTCGTCGGGGCGCCGCAGGCCTTCTGGGGGCCGGGACTCTCGCGAGCCGGTCAGGTGCGCGCGTACTCCGGGGCGACCGGCGCGCTCCTGCTGACTCTCACCGGCGGGGCCCAGAACGAGCACCTGGGCCAGCGCGTTGCCTCGGCCGGAGACCTGGACGGGGACGGCGTCCCCGACATCCTCGCCGGGGCTCCGCACGCCTTCGCCCCCGTCGGGTCACCCAGCGGGCCTGGCAGGGCGTGGGTCTTCTCGGGCGCGTCCGGCGCCCTCCTCTACACGTACTCGGGGACCTCGCCGGACGAGAACCTCGGTTGGTCCGTCGCCGGGGTGGGAGATCTGAACGGCGATGGAGCCTCCGAGTTCCTCGTCGGCGCCCCGTACGCCTCGCTCAGTCCGCTCGTCGCGGCGGAAAGCCGGGTGACGCTCCATTCGGGAGCGACGGGGCTCGCGCTCTCCGTGTTCGAGGGGGCGGCGCACGGCGAGCGGTCGGGGTTCTCCGTCGCAGGGGCGGGAGACCTGAATGGCGACGGCGTCCCGGACGCGATCGCCGGGGCTCCGTTCGCGAGGGTCGCGACGCTCTCGGAGGCCGGCGCGGCTCGGGCGGTGTCGGGGGCCGACGGCGCGGTCCTCTGGGTGGTCGGCGGAGCCGCCCCCGCGGACCAGCTCGCGTGGTCGGTCGCGAGCGCCGGGGACATGGATGGCGACGGCGTCCCGGACGTGATCGTCGGCGCGCCCTTCGCGGATCCGGGTGGCCTCGGCAACGCCGGTCGGATCCAGGTCCTCTCAGGATCGGACGGAGCGGCGCTGCTCGCCGTGGACGGGGGAACGCCTGGCCAGACGCTGGGGTACGCCGTGGCCTCCGCGGGGGACGTGAACGGAGACGGCGTGCCCGATCTCCTCGCCGGTGCGCCGTACGCGTCTCAGACCGACGCCTCTCCCTTCGGCGCGGGTTCGGGCGCCGCGAGGATCTTCTCCGGGTCGGACGGCGCCATGCTCCTCGCGGTGAACAGCGGGTCGCCTTCCGAGGGGTTCAGCAGCTCGGTCGCCGGTCTCGGAGACGTGAACGGGGACGGCGTCCCCGACTTCGTCGCCGGCGCGCCGTACGCCAGTCCGGGGGGGATGGCGTCCGCGGGAGCCGCGAGAGTCTTCTCCGGGGCGGGTGGCGGACTCCTCCTTGCGCTGGAC
>JAKEFM010000383.1 GCA_022616055.1 Planctomycetota bacterium | reverse complement strand
GGAAAGCGCCGACCCCACCCCCATGCGCGGTCCCGTCTTCCTCAACCTGAGCGATTCCGGCCCTCCGGGCGCTGGATCCCGATTCCTTCACGAACTCTGAGCGATCCGCCGGTGAAGACCAGGGCCACGGCCACAACTCGAATCGTTCGCAAGTGCAGCATAGGTCTTAACTCCGCGGGGGTAACCCCGCCGGGCGGCCGGCGGGGCGACGACCCCGAAGGGCAAGTACCCTGAAGAGTCCCCGAAGCCCCCGTTTCGTTGCAGCCCGCGATAAACGCTGGTAGCGAAGGAGGTTCGACCGGCCGATCTCCGGAGCGGGTCTAGCGCGGGATTCCTCCGAACCCCCCCAGGATCGGAGAACGCACCTCGACTTTCGCAGAAACCTCGAGAGCGCCGTCTCGCGCCTCGAGGGTCGCGGAGACCTTCCCCCCGAACGCCTCGAGCACGCGCCCGCCGCGCAGGGCGCGCGCCCCTTCCCCGAGGTCGAGGGCGAATCCGGCGAGCCTCCCGCGGGACGAGCCGAGGCTCGCCGCGAGGGGCGGGCGATCGAGCCGTCCCGCGCGGACGCGGTCGAGGAGGGCGCTGATCCGCGACTCCGCGTCGGCGCCGTCGACCGCGACGAGGAGGTCCCCCACGACCGCGAAGCAGGCGACGCCGAACCGCTCGAGCGAATCCCGCATCCTCTCGGGCATCCTCCATCCAGGCACCCCGCCGCTCTCGCGCAACTCGAAGCGCAGGCGGTGGACGTCGACATCGCCGTGCCGGAAGGCGTTGCGCTCGCAGACGACGTTCTGGAGGAAGGCGAGGCCCGCGACCGCGTCCTCGATGGCGTTCGCGAAGCGGTCGGTGGCGAGGAGCGCGGCGTAGGCCGGGCCGTCCCGCAACCCCGCGATCTCCTCGACGAAGAGGTCCATCCCCTCGTGGCCGATGGAGAGAGCCCCCCGCCCGTCGAGGTGAGAGGCGAGCTCGCCGGCGAGGGGACCGAGGGCGCCGGGAAGGACGAACGGCACGGGGCCCACCCCCAGGAACCCCTCGGGGAAAAACCGGGCGACCGTCGCGGCGTCGACCGAGGTCTCGAGGTAGAGGATCGTCCCTTCCTTCGACAGGAACCCCGCCAGCGTGTGGGGAGCCCCTCGCGCCTCCCGCGCGAATCGCCCGATGCCGCTCCCCTCCGAGGGACGCAGCCTCGCCCGCGCCTCGAAGTTCCTTCCCCCCCCTTCGAGGGCGAGGTCGAGCGTCTCGAGAGCCCGGAGGGCCGAGGTCCAGCTCCGGACGGTCTCTCCGGGGGTCCCCTCGGGCGGGAGGCCGAGGAACAGCCTCGCCGCGGACACGGCAGACGCGACCTTGCCGATCTCCCCTCCGGAAGCCTCCGCGATCTTCGGGAGGTTGATCCGGAGGGAGACGAGCCCGTCCAGGAGGTCCCCCGCACGCATTCCGCCGAAGGTCGGCTTGGGGCCGGTCCAGACCCCGAGCGCGTCGCCGGGAAGCGGCTCCGCGCTCCACTCGCCCGAGGGGGACGGGACGGGGCGCGCGGGGTTCCGCGGAAGGACGAACGCCAGGCCCTCTCGCCGCGCGGCGACCGCGAACGGACGGCGATCGTCGAACTGCTCCAGCGCAAGCCCCGAATCCCGCGGGAAGGGGGCGAAGCCGTTGGAGTCCGCGCCCAGGGCTCGGAGGATCGGCACCGCCGACTGGAGTTCCTCCCAGGAGCGGACGCGGACGTAGGCGGTGGCGTCGCTCGGCGCGCTCGCGATCGTCGGGTCGGGCTTCCTCCCGCAGGCGAGTGCGATCGGCAGGAGGAGGAGCGCGGCGTGACGCATGGCCCGGATTACGCCCGCAGGGGCAGGGGCTTTCGCTCCGCATCGACGGCGACGTAGATGACCTCGGCGTGGGTGACGGGGAAGCGCTTTCCCGGAGCGCCCGCGCGCTCCGCCTCGACATCGACCCGCACGGTGATCGAGGTCCGCCCCTTCCGCACCGTCCGCGCGTAGAAGGAGACGAGGTCGCCGACGAAGACGGGCCTCTTGAAGACGACCTCCCGCATCGCGACCGTCACGATCGGGTGGGCCGTGTGCCGGTGCGCCTCGACCGCCCCCGCCTGGTCGAGGTAGGAGAGGATCACCCCGCCGAAGATCGTCCCCATGGCGTTCGTGTCCCGCGGCATCATCGCGACGCGGATCGCCGGGACGCCGGGGCGCCTCACAGATCGAGGGACCGGCTCGCGCGCTTCTCGCGGCAGAGGGCGAGGAACGCCTCCAGCGGGACCGCGCCGCGGTCCTCGCCGGTGCGCAGGCGCAGCGACACCGATTTCGCCTCGACCTCGCGCTTCCCGATCACGGCCATGTAGGGGATCTTCTCGAGCTGCGCCTCGCGGATCCTCTTGTTCAGGTTCCCCGCTCCGTCGAAGCTCTTCACGCGGAATAGATCTCCCAACATCCGGCTGGCGATCTCCCCCGCGTAGGGGACCTGCGCGTCGGTGATCGGGAGGAGCCCCACCTGCACCGGCGCGCACCAGAAGGGGAAGCGCCCGCCGAAGTGCTCGACGAGCCCCCCGACGAACCGCTCGAGGGAGCCGAAGATCGCGCGGTGGACCATGACCGGGCGCTTGCGCCCCCCCTCGGCGGCCGTGTACTCGAGGTCGAAGCGCTCCGGCAGGTTGAAGTCGACCTGGACCGTCGAGCCCTGCCACTCCCGGCCGAGCGCGTCGCGCAGCTTGAAGTCGATCTTCGGCCCGTAGAACGCCCCTCCCCCCTCGTCCATCTCGAGGGGGAGGCCCGTCCGGCACGCCCCGGCGCGCAGCGCCGCGATCGCGTGCTCCCACGACTCGGGCGCCCCGATCGACTTCTCCTTCGGCCGGGTCGCCAGGAACGCCGTGAAGGAGTAGCCGAAGGTCTTCATGACGAGGTCGACCAGCTCGAGGACCCCGGCGATCTCCCCCTCGAGCTGCCCGGGGGTGCAGAAGATGTGGGAGTCGTCCTGGGTGAACCCGCGGACGCGCAGCATCCCGTGCAGGACCCCGCTCCGCTCGTAGCGGTAGACGGTCCCCATCTCCGAGAGGCGCAGCGGCAGCTCGCGGTAGGACCGCCCCCGGCTCGCGTAGACGAGGATGTGCCCCGGGCAGTTCATCGGCTTCACCCGGTAGGGGCGCTCGTCGATCGCCATCGGGGCGTACATGAGGTCGGCGTAGTTCTCGAGGTGGCCCGAGCGCTTGAAGAGCTCCTCGGAGGCGATGTGGGGGGTGTAGACGGGGAGATAGCCGTGGCGGGCGAGCTCCCCCCCCCACCACTCCTCGATCGAGCGCCGGACGATGGCGAGGTTGGGATGCCAGAAGACGAGGCCGGGGCCCGCCTCGAGGTGGGTCGTGAAGAGGTCGAGCTCGCGGCCGAGGCGGCGGTGGTCCCGCTTCTCGATCTCGGCGAGGCGCGCGAGGTGGGCGTCGAGGTCCTCCTTCGACCACCAGGCGGTGCCGTAGATCCGCTGGAGCTGGGGCTTCTTCTCGTCCCCGCGCCAGTACGCGCCGGCGACGGAGAGGAGCTTGAAGTGGACCAGCCGCGAGGCGTCGTCGACGTGCGGCCCCTCGCAGAGGTCGGTCCAGGACCCGTGGGAGTAGAAGGTGATCGGGGCGCCGGCCGGGATCTCCTCGACGATCTCGAGCTTGTAGGGCTGCCCCTTTAGGCGCGCCCGCGCCTGCTCCTTGCTCGCCTCCGTGCAGACGAACTTCCCCCCCTCCTTCGCGATCCGGCGCATCTCCTCCTCGATCTTCGGCAGGTCCTCCTCGGTGAGCGGCCTCGGAAGCTCGAAGTCGTAGTAGAACCCGTCCTCGATCGGGGGTCCGATCGCGTACTTGGTCCCGGGGAAGAGATGCCCGACCGCCGAGGCCATCAGGTGCGCCATCGAGTGGCGCAGCGTCTCGAGCGGGAAGGGGCCCTCCGCGGGCTTGTGCGGCGGGGCGAGGACGGAGGACTTCTCGGCGGCCATGGGGGTCGGAAGGTCGCGCATTCTCGGCTTGGCGGGATGCCCCTTCAAGGCGGGCAACCCATCCGGCTGGCGGAAGGTCCGCTCGGTAGACTCCCTCTTCCATGTCGGCCCGGCGCAACCGGGAACCCACCGCCGTTCCCATATCGACGACCCCCGATCGGGAGCGGGACTCAGGAGGGGACACCGCCCCCGCGCGTCCCCGAGGGATCGCCCGTCGCGCCGGGCGAGTGCGGTCCGAAGGCGCTCCCCTCCTCCTCTGGGTCGCCCTGCTCCCGTCCTGCTTCGTCCGGCCGCCCCAACCGAGTTTCCGGGACGAGCTCGAACTCTCCCGCTTCTTCCTGCGAGACGCCGAGCGACTGCGAGGCCTCTCGCTCGGGTGGCCTCCCGTGATCCGTCGCGTGTCGAGCGAGGAGATGCGGGCCTCTTTCGCGGACTCTTTTGCGCGGAACAACCCGCCCGAGGATCTCGATAGGGCGAGCAAGTCTCTCGTCGCCTTCGGCCTTCTCCGGCGCGGGATCAACCTGAGCAGGGCCTACGGGGAGAAGCTCGGCGCCTCGGTCGCCGGGAAATACGATCTGGAATCAAAGACCCTCCTCGTGCGAGAGGAAGCATCCGACGATGCCGATTCTCTGGACACCCTCGTGCACGAGTACGTCCACGCCCTCGACGACGCAGTCTTCGACCTCTCCCGTCTGAAGGAGCGGCAAAGGAGGGAGGTGTCGGATGCCCCTCGGTCGCTCGTCGAAGGTTCCGCGACCGCGACGACGCTCGACTTCATTCCCGCAATCCTCTTCTTTGCCGACTCCGTGGGGGAACCGCTCGGCGCCCTCGGGAGCTGGGGACATTCCTTCGGTCTCCAGGAGTGGGCGGAGCGGTTGGAGGGGATCGAATCCGAGACGGAGAAGGCTCGACTGGAGCAGGTCCCCGTCGCGCTCCGTCAGCTCTGGATCTTCCCCTATGCGCACGGCCTCGCCTTCGTGGACGAGCTCCGCCGCCGCTACGGGACGGCGGCGCTCGATCGGGCCTTCGCGGATCCTCCGACGACGTCCGAGCAGGTACTCCACCCCGAGAAGTACTTCGAGCGTCGCGAGAACCCCTTCGAGGTGCGCGTCGTGTCCGAGGAGGTCGCGGGATTCCGCGAGGCGGCTCGAGGGAGCCTCGGGGAATTCGGTATCCGGCTCGTACTGAACGAGTTCGTGAACCGGTACGCCGCGGAGCGTGCCGCCTCGGGATGGGAGGGGGACGGCTACCGAGTCCTCGAAGCGAACGACGGCGCGCTCGGGCTCCTGTGGCACTCGGAATGGGAATCGGCCTGGGGCGCATGGGAGTTTGAAGAGGAACTGACGGACGCGTGGCAGGAACGCTACGACGCGGAGGAGGTGGAAGAGGGAGACGCGGCGTTCCTCCGGCATCCCGGCGGGCTCGTCACCCGGATCGAACGATCGGGCAGGCGCGTCCTCGTCGCCGACGGCTTCCCGGAGGCAGAAGCGAAGAGGCTCATCGAATCGATGGCCCGAGGAGACGAGGTCCGGACTCCGGGAGGACGCGAGAGCGCTTCGATCTTCCGAGGCGCCGCGTCCGTCCTGCGCCCGGTCGTGGACTTCGAATCCTTCGATCACTCCACGCGGGCCTCCCTCCTCTCCAGCGTCGCGGCGGAGTTCGAAACGGGCGAGTACGGCTGGGAGACTTCCCTCCTCTGGGGCGGCCTCCTCCGAATCCGCTCGGACGGCGACCGGACGTCGGTCTCGACGCTCTTCGGGCTCCTCTCCTTCGAGCGCAACCACCGGGCGTCGATGACCTCGGCCTATGCAGGACCCTTCCTCGCGTACGGCTCCTCCCCGGGAACTCACTCCTTCTCCCTACCCCTCGGGATTCTCGGGCATGCGTCGGGGCCCGGCGGGTGGACCTGGGAGACGGGGCTGGTGAACGTCTGGGAGGAGCGGATGCTCAAGGAGACGGCCGGGGGAGGATTCGAAAAGACCGGCGAGCCGACCCGAAGAGCTTCGCTCCTCTTCGGGCTCGTCCATATCCCGCTCCCCTGAGCATCGGACCCGGGAAGGCAGGGCTTCCGCGGTCCGGAAGTCGGGCCTAGAATGCTGGCCGGCGGCACGGGAGAAAACGGAATTCCTATGGTTCCCCTGGCGTTGTCCCTGGTCCTGGTCCCGGGCTCCGTGACCCTCAAGAACGGGGAGAAGCTCGAGGGCCTCCGCGTCGAGGAGAGCCCCGCGGAGGTCGTCCTTCACGTCGAGAAGGGGACGATCACCCTCCCCCGCAAGGAGGTCGCCTCCGTCGACGCCGGGGCGCCCGAGCCCGCCTCGAGGCCCGACCGGGTCACGCACAAGCGCGGCGGGTTCGTCGAGGGGGTCGTGACCGCGCAGGAGAAGGACGTCGTGCGCGTCCGGGTGCGCGGGGGGATCGCGGAGCTCGATCCGGCCGTCGTGGCCTCCGTCCAGAAGGGGGGCTCGAGCGTCGCCGACCTCGACGCCTCCGACGAAGCCGATCGGGCCGGCCTGGCCGAGGCCGACGCGCGGCGACGCTCGGTCCTCGCTGCCTACGCCGCCTACCTCGCGACCGGGGGCTCCGGGAACCGCGGCGAGGCGGTCCCCGCGGCCTTCGGCTCAGAGGAGGGGACCGTTGAGGAGGCGGGGATCGGGGCGCTCTACGACGACATCGCGGCCCAGACCGACGCCTTCCGGGCCGTCGAGTCCGCCTTCCGATGGGGTCGCTACCCCGATCGCATCTACGCCCGGAACGCCGTGCTCATGGAGCTCTTTCCGGGCTACGTGCCGCCGACGTACAACCCGGTGATCGGCCGGGCCGAGACGCCCCGCTAGGTCGGGAGTCGCGGGTCAGAAGACCGGGTAGGCCGGCTCCCGGATCGCCCCGTTCGCCGGCGAGGGGTGGTAGATCGGCCGCGGGATGCGCGAGCCGGCCGGCCGCAGCGTCAGGCGGTTGACGAGCTCGCGGCCGACGGTGTCGATGTCCCCGGCCCCGAGGGTGAGGACGACGTCCTGCGGCTGGACCATCGCCTCGAGGAGGGCGACGAGGCCGAAGTGGTCGGGGCGGTACTCGACCCTCTTCCCCCGCTCGCGCAGGCGGTGCGCGAGGGTCGAGGAGGTGACCGACCGGACGTCCGCCTCCGTGTCGCGGGCGCGGAAGATCCGGTCGAGCACGACGAGGTCGGCGTCCCCGAACGCCTTCGAGAACTCGTCGAGGAGGACCTTCGTCCGGCGGTGCTGGTGCGGCTGGAAGACCGCGACGAGCCGGCGGCCCGGGTAGGCCCGCTTCGCCGCCGTCAGGGTGGCGGCGATCTCGGTCGGGTGGTGCGCGTAGTCGTCGATCACCGGCACGCCTCCCGGCTCGCCCAGGCGCGTGAAGCGCCGCTCGGCCCCCTCGAAGAGGGCGACGGCGCGCGCGACGGCGCGCGGGTCGTGGCCGAGCCGGGCGGCCGCCGCGATCGCGCAAGCGGCGTTGGCGACCTGGAACTGCCCCGGGACCGAAAGCCGGCACTCCCCCGACGCGCGGCCGCGGATCGAGAGGCGGAAGCCGTAGCGCCCCCCGCTCTCGCGGAGGCCGCAGGCGCGGACGTCCGCCGGCTTCCCGGCGGCGACGGTGAGCTTCTCGACCCCCTCCTTCGGGGAGAGGTGCTTGGCGTCCTTCTCCCCCACCAGGAGGGTTCCGCCCGGGCGGATCCGCTCGACGAACTCTTGGAACCCCCGGACGACCCCGGCGAAGTCCCCGAAGGTCTCGAGGTGGTCGCGGTCGAGGTTCGTCACGATCGCGACCTCCGGGGAGAAGTGGAGGAAGGAGCGGTCGAACTCGCACGCCTCGACGACGAAGACTTCCCCCTTCCCCTCGAAGGCCGAGCCGCCGAGCTGGGGGACCTGTCCCCCGATCGCGAAGGAGGGGTCGGCCCCGATCTCGCGGAGGGCGAAGGCGAGCATCGCCGCCGTCGAGGTCTTGCCGTGGCACCCGGCGACGGCCACCAGGCGCTTGCCCGCCGCGATCGCGCCGAGGACCGGCGCGTACTTCGCCACCGGGATCCCCTTCTCGCGGGCCGCGACGATCTCGGGGTTGCGCTCGTCGACCGCCGCGGAGGCGACGACGAGGCCCCGGTCGAAGTCGATGTTGCTCGCGAGGTGGCACGCCCGCACGCGCACCCCCTCCTCGAGGAGCGAGGCGAGGACCTTCGTCCCCCCCATGTCGGAGCCCGACACGGTCGCCCCTCGCGCGAGGAAGATCCGCGCGAGACCTCGCATCCCCGTCCCCGCGACCCCGACGAGGTGGACCCTCGGGGCGTGGGCGACGACGTGGAGGAGGTCGGCGTGGGAGAGGCCGTTCAGTTCGCTCATGGGCGTTCCTCTCTCGCCCCTTGCGGGGCAGGGGAAGGGACGGAACCGGCAAGGACGCAGAGATCGGAGACCACGGACTGGGCCGCGGAGGGACGGGCGGCGCGGGTGGAGGCTTCCGCCATCCGGCGCAGACCCTCGGGGTCCCGCAGGCGGCGGACGACCTCCCCCATCGCCGCGGCGTCGAGACGCTCCTCCTCGAGGAGGAGGGCCCCTTCGCCGAGCCGGCCGGCGTTGCGGAACTGGTGGCGGTCGGCGTGGTGGGGATAGGGGACGACGATCGCTCCGCGCCCCGCTTCCGCGACCTCGGCGAGCGTCCCCGCTCCCCCGCGGCACAGGACGAGGTCCGCGGCGGAGTAGGCGGGGCCGATGTCGCGCAGGAAGCCGAATACGCGAGCGCGGACGTTCGCCTCCCGGTAGGCCTGTTCCGGGGTCGCGGTCTTCCCCGGCCCGGCGAGGTGGATCACCTGGATCCCCGCCGAGGCGAGGAGGGAGGCGTGCGCCGCGGCGAAGCGGTTGATCGCGTCGGCCCCCTGGCTCCCTCCGGCGACGAGGAGCGTCGGGACCTCCGGCCGGAGGCCGAACGATTCCCGGTCGCGCGCCTGGGCGCGCCCCTTGCCGAGCGGGCGGACGGGCACGCCGACCGCGCGGGCCCGGGGACCGAGGGTGGCGGCCGTCGCCTCGTCTCCCGTCAGGATGCGGGTGGCGAGGGGGCGGAGCCGGCGCGTCGCCCGGCCGGGCGCGGCGTTCACCTCGAGGAGGACGACGGGGATCCCGAGGCACCTCGCCGCGATCACGCCGGGCGCGGAGGCGGCGCCTCCGAGGCCGAGGACGACGCTCGCGCGGAAGGCCCGGGCGGCGCGCAGGGCCCGCCAGGTCGCCCCGAGGAGCCGCGCCCCCGGACGGGCTCGACCGTTCCCCTCGAGCCCGAGGCTCGAGCGGGGGAAGGGCTCCTCCCGAAGGACCTCCTCCTCGATCGGGCGCCCCGCCGTGAGGAAGAGGACCCCCCCTCCGCGGGAGGCCCAGGCGTGGGCGACGGCGAGCCCCGGGAAGAGGTGGCCGCCGGTGGAGCCGCCCGCGAGGAGCAGGTTCATCGCGAGGCCTCCAGGGTCGCGGCGAGTCCGCGCCCCGTTCCCGACCGGCGCGCCAGCGCCGCGCCCCGGTCGCGCCACCACTCGTTCCACTCGCGGACGACGGCGGCGCGCTGGTCGGGGGGGTCCCCCTCCTCGAAGGAGCGCCCCGCGGCCTCGAATCCCCGCAGCGCCCGGCTGCACGCCGCGGCGACCCTGGGGGGACCGCCGTTGAGGGCGACGAGGAGAGCGGGGAGCGCAGCCGGCGCCGCGCGCGCCCCGAGGGCGCCGGCGGCCGAGGCCCGCGCCCGGGGCTCGGCGGAGCCGTCCCCGAGGAGGGCGATCGCCCGGCGGGTCCCCGACTCCTCCCCTCGCCTCACGAGGGCGGCGAGGGCGGTGGCTCCGACCGGTCCCGGGAGCGCCGAGATCCTCGAGAGCCCCGCGTCGCTCGCGACGAGGAGGGCGACGGCGAGTCCGAGGGCGACGGCGCCTCCGGCGAGTGCGCGTTTCCGGCGCACGTTTCTTCCCTGGGTCGGGTTCCGGCCGCCTAGGGGATGACGAGGGTCATTCCGACCCGGAGGTCGTGCTCGTTCGAGAGCACGGTCCGGTTCGCGGCGAGGATGTCGCCGAAGCGCCCCCCGCGGCCGTAGTAGCGCGTCGAGATCGCG
>JAKEFM010000382.1 GCA_022616055.1 Planctomycetota bacterium | reverse complement strand
GAGACTCCGGGCAGCGGGGATCGCGAACACCGTGATGCGGTCCGAGCCTGCTCGGGGCAGCGTGGTGGAGCGCGGCCCTCGTTCCGGGGCCCGGAGTGGATCCCGGCTACAAGTCCGTCGCCGTCGTGATCTCGAGGTTCGCGAAGAGCAGCGGCGGTCCTACCAGGGCCTGCCAGTAGACCGAGACGCCCACGAGGGCGGGGCTCGCCGGCACGAGGAGAGAGAGGCTCGCGCGGCCCTGGGGATCAAGAGGGCCACCGCCCGCGATGAACAGAGCGAGCGGG
The DNA here is from genome assembly GCA_022616055.1 of Planctomycetota bacterium. Lineage (GTDB taxonomy): Bacteria > Planctomycetota > UBA1135 > UBA1135 > JAKEFM01 > JAKEFM01. Next base: position 986 of record JAKEFM010000382.1, on the reverse strand, counting down.
TCGAGCCGCAGGATCCCGAAGGGCGGGAGCAGGACGTTTGCGCTCGAGAGCGCTGCGCCGAGCGCCCAGGCCCCGTTCCCGGGCCCCCGGATGTCCAAGACGAGGGGCTTTCCGGTCCTGGGAGTGCCGCGCCAAACCACCTGGCGGGTGAGGTTGGTGTAGAGCCAGCTCTTCCCGTAGTTCCCCGCGAACGCGTCGAGGTCGCCGTCCCCGTCCACGTCCCCGAGCGCGACCGCAAGCGTGTACCCGAGGAGGGCCGGGAGGTTCGCCGCCGTCGCGTCCGCGAACACCCCCGTGCCGCCGTTCAAATAGAGGAGGTTCTGGTCGACGTCAGAAGAGCCGTTCCCCACGAACGCGTCGAGGTCGCCGTCCTCATCGACGTCTCCGAGCGCGACCGCCTGCGTGTCGTTCAGGAGGGCCGGGAGGTTCGCGACCGTCGCGTCCGTGAAGAACCCCGTGCCGCCGTTCAGGAAGAGGCGGTTCACGCCGCCTGCCGACACGGAGCTCGCGTTTCCCGTCAACGCGTCGAGGTCGCCGTCCCCGTCCATGTCCCCCAGGGCGACCGCCCGGGTCGGGTCGAACGTGTTCGGAAGGGCCGCCCCCGTCACGTCGACGAAGGCCCCCATCCCCACGTTCAGGTAGAGGCGCTCCCGCCCGCCTCCTGAAACGAAGAGGGGGCTGTTCCCCGTGAAAGCGTCGAGGTCGCCGTCCCCGTCCACGTCTCCGAGCGCAACCGCGTAAGTGTCGTCGAAAAGCGCCGGGAGGGCATTCACCCCCCCGTTCGTGAAGACCCCCGCGCCTCCGTTCAGGTAGAGCCGATCCCCGCCGTAGTTGGCCAGGAAGGCGTCGAGGTCGCCGTCCCCGTCCACGTCCCCGAGGGCGACCCCTCGCGTCGGGATCAGGAACGTCGGGAGATTCGTCGTCGTGACCTCCGTGAAGATCCCCGTCCCGCCGTTGAGGAGGAGACGGCTCTGTTCTCCGCCGGG
>JAKEFM010000381.1 GCA_022616055.1 Planctomycetota bacterium | reverse complement strand
CCGATCACGCCCTCGATTCCAGCCGAGGGGATCCTCTGGGATCGCCAGGTGGAGAAGTTCGAGCGAGGGCTCCTCGAGCGGGCGCTCTCGCTGAGCAAGGGCAAGAAGGTCGACGCGGCGCAGATCCTGGGCCTGAAGAAGGACCAGATGAAGTACCTGTGCCGCAAGTACGGGCTCTGAGCGCCGGCCCCCCCGCTACGTCCCTCCCAGCAGCTCGAGGATCCTCTCGCGCAGCCTCCGCGGGCAACGTTCGCCGGGCTCGATCGAGCCCATCCGTATCCGATCCGCCGGCTCACGAGTCGCCGCTTCGGCCGCCTCCGGACGCTTGTGCATTCCACACCCGACGTTCTCTCTCAGATCCTCGCGGCGGACCTGAGGGCCGCGCGAATGCCTGCGGCGAAGGTCTGCGGGCCGAGCACGCTCTCGCTCCAGGGCACCGACGAGCCCGCCGGGATGGCGTGGCCCGTCAGGAGGATCACGGGGGTCCTCCGCGTCTCGGGCCGCGAGCGAAGACGCCTGAGCACCTCGATCCCGTCGAGGTCGGGGAGCCCGAGGTCGAGCACGATCAGGCCCGGCGGGTTCCGCGCCGCCGTGCGGAGCGCCTCCTCCCCCGCCTCCATCGACTCCGCCTGGAACCCGCCCGCGGCGAGGGCGGTCCGGATCCCTTCGGCAAGGAATCGATCGTCGTCCACGACGAGCACCCGCCGCGTCCGGTCGCCCGAAGACGCGGCGCGCGCCGCCGCGAGGAGATCTTCGTTCGGGATCGGCTTCGAGCGGAAGTGGACGTCGGCCGCCTCGAAGCGATCGCCCTCGCGCAGGACCGCGAGCGCGAGGATCGGCGTCTGCCTCCCCCCGGCCGAGGCCGCCCGGGCGTCGAGCATCACGTCGAAGGCCGCGCCCCGCGGCATGAACAGGTCCAGGAGGATCGCGTCGGGCGTCCCCCCGCGGATCCGCTCGCCGGCCTCGCGAGGGGTCTCCGCCTCGACCACCCGGAGCCCGTCGCGTTCGAGGACCCCCCGGACGATCTCACGCAGTCCCGCGTCGGAGGACACGACCAGGATCCCCGAGGCGGAGAGGGGCGATGGGGGCCCCTCCTCTCCGCGCTCGAGACTGTCGACGGCCTGCACGAGCCGCTGCGCCTCGGAGCGGATCCGATCGAGGAAGCCGCGGCGCTCCGCCTG
>JAKEFM010000380.1 GCA_022616055.1 Planctomycetota bacterium | reverse complement strand
TCCGCCCGCTCGCGATGGGGCCGCGCGTCGGCCTCCCGGATCCGGGCGGGCAGAGAGAGCGCGGTCTGGGCGACCACGCACGCGGCGAGAACCCCCGACGCGACCGCGCGGCCGCCTCCATGCCTGGCGAGGAACCTCCAGGCGTGGGCGGCGCCCGCGCAGAGGACGCCGGCCGCCCCGAGGTAGTAGGCCCCGGTCAGGTCCTGGACCCAGCGGCTGACCCCGAGGAAGAGCGGCACGAGGACGACGAGGACGGGGAGGAGGCCCCTCCTCCGGGAGGACCCGATCGCCCACCCGAGGAGGCCGAGGCCGCCGAGGAAGGGCATCGCCCGGGCCGCCTGCGCGACCCCCTCGGGGAGGTAGGCGAGCGGTTCCGAGATCGCCGCGCGCACCACCCTCTCCACCGGGAGGGTCCCCCGCACGCCGCGGATGGATTCCGTGAGCCAGGCAACGACGGCGAGGCCGAGGAGCGCGGGCGCGAGGAGCGGCAGGCCGCGCCGGAGGGGATCGCGGCGCATCCTGCCTCCCCGCCACGCGGCGAAGGCGAGATACCCGGGCACGAGGAACGCCCCCGCGAGGTGGCTCGCCGGGAGGAGCCCGATCGCCGTCCCGGCGAAGAGCCGCCGACTCGAGGAGTCGCCCGGCCGCAGGCGATAGACGAGGGCGAACGCCGCCGTCGCGAAGGTCCCGTGGAAGGCGTGGATGCAGGCGGAGGAGGACTGGAACCAGACGGCGGGGGTCGCGACGACGAGGAGAGAGAGGAGGGCCGAGGCCGTCCGGGGGAGGATCGCCCGGGCGAGGGCGAAGGAGGAGGCGACGATCGCCCCTCCCGACACGGCCGAGACGAAGTGGAGGAGGTCCCGGGCGGCCACCTCGATCCCCGCCGCCTCCGCCCCCTTCCGGAGGACCTGGAGCGCGGGGAGCCAGAGGAGGTGGGGGTAGTTCCATCGCCCCTCCTCGAGGAGGCGGCGGAAGAGGACGGCGTCGTGGAAGAGGAGGAACTGCTCGGTCGCCCGGAAGAGCGCGAAGGAGCCGAGTCCGAGCGCGAGCCCCAGCCCCAGGTCGCGGCGATCCACGGTCCGCAGAATACCCGGCAGCCCGGGGCCGGCCCCCGCGGTGTTGAAAGCGGGGGGCCCGCCGTCGAGCATGGCGCCGCCCTTCCCCGAGCGAACCATGATCCCCCGCCTCGCCTTCCTCGTCGCCGCCGCGGCCGCGACGACCGCCGTCTGCTCCTCGGACCTCCAGGAGATGCCGCCGCTGCCGAAGCACCTCGCGGGGCAGGGCCCCCCCAAGGCGCCGGCGGACAACAAGACCACCCCCGAGAAGGTGGCCCTCGGGAAGAGCCTCTTCTTCGACAAGCGCCTCTCGAAGTCGGGGACGATGTCCTGCGAGTCGTGCCACCTGCCGGAGAAGGGGTGGACGGACGGGCTCCCCCTCTCGAAGAAGGACGACGGGACGCTGAACACGCGCCACTCCCCCACCCTCTTCAACGCCGCCTACGCCGACGACCTCTACTGGGACGGCCGCGCCGCCGGCCTCGAGAAGCAGGTCCTCGCCGCCTGGAAGGCGCAGATGGGGGCCGACCCGGACGCCGAGGCGAAGGAGCTCGCCGGGATCCCCGGCTACGCGAAGGCCTTCGAGAAGGCCTTCGGCGGGCCACCGACCGGGGACACGGTCGTGAAGGCGCTCTCCGCCTTCCTGCGGACGCTCCTCCCCGAGGACGCCCCCTGGGACCGCCACGAGGCCGGCGAGGCGGGGGCCGTGACCCCCGAGGTCGTCGAGGGGTTCCGGATCTTCACCGAGGTCGCGAACTGCTCGCTCTGCCACGTCCCCCCGCTCTACACCGACACCCTCTTCCACAACATCGGCGTCGGCTTCGACAAGGAGAAGCCCGACCCCGGCCGCGGGAAGATCCTCGCCGACGCGGCCGCGAAGGAGGGGAAGCCGGTCCCCGCGGATGCGGTCTCGATGACGGGGGCGTTCAAGACCCCGACGCTCCGCGCCGTGGTCGACTCGGCGCCCTACTACCACGACGGGAGCACCGCCCGGCTCGAGGACGCCGTCGACTTCCTCCTCAAGGGCGGCGTCCCCAACCCCAACCTCGACCCCAAGCTCAAGCCGAAGAGCCTCTCGGAGAAGGAGCGCGCCGCGCTCCTCGCCTTCCTCCGGAGCCTGACCCCTCCGGCGCGCCCCTACGAGCGGCCCGCCCTCCCCTGATCCTTCCCCTTCGCCGGCGCGCGCCGGGACAGAAGGTCCTCGATCCAGGAGACCGCCGCCATCGCGGCGGGGAAGCCGATCGTCGGGATCGCGAGCATCGCCACGTGGCGCAGCGCCTCGGCCTCGACCCCGACCTCGAGCGCCTGGCGAACCTGGGCGTGCACGCCCCCTTCGTCCCCCGATCCGACGGCGATCCCGAGCTTCACCAGCCGCCGCTCCCTCTCCGCCAGGGGCCCGGCGTCGTGGCAGGCGGAGGCGAGCGACTCGTGCGCGACGGCCACCCGGGGATAGCGGCGGCGGAAGGACTGGTAGTGCTCGGGGAGTCGGGGCGTCATCGGGGGCGTTCCTTTCGGCCGCGGATTCTCCGCGAACCCCTTGACCAGGGAAACGACCGGTAAGATCCCTCCGTGGCTTCCCTCTCCCGGAGGAACCTCCTCGCGG
>JAKEFM010000379.1 GCA_022616055.1 Planctomycetota bacterium | reverse complement strand
AGCGTCTGGTAGGGCATTCCGACCTCCTTCGCGAGTCCCTTGAAGTAGGCGACGGTCGCGCGGTCCAGACGAATCGTGACCTGGCGCTTCAAGCGCTTGGCGTAGGGGTTCCTCACGGCGTTCCTGAAGTCGTATTCGTTTTTCATGGCTTCAACCGATCGAGGTACTGTCTTCGCTCGCGGCTCGTCGCCTTTCGCGCGGACACGAGCCGGAGGGTGTCTCCGTTCTCCCGCAGCGTGTGGACGACGACCAGGAGGCGCAGCCGTTCGCTCAGCCCGAGGAGCACGAACCGCTCCTCGTCCCCGGAGTGGGCTGGATCCGGGAGGACGAGGGCGCCCTCGTCCGTGAACGCCGTCCTTGCCTCTTCGAACGACACGCCATGCTTCCGGAGGTTGCGGGCCGCCTTTCGCGCATCCCAGGCGAATCGTAGATCGCCCACGCGGACAAAGTACGGACACTGTAGTCACAGGTCAATCCTGCGCCGCCCGATGGCACGGCGAAGACCTCCCTCGCGACGTCGCGCGGAGCCGGACGCTGAGACCGTCCTTCGAAAGCGGCGCCCCGTCGGCTCCCGCGCGAGACGAGCGCCCGCAGGAGGATCGCCGACGCCGGGAGGACGCTCCCCGAGGCGGACGATGCCCGCGATCGCGCTCGAGAGGCCCGCGCATCCGACGTCTCGACCCCCGAGGCGGGGGGACGGAGGAGAGCGCGCGGGTCGCGGCCTCGGAGGGCCTCGAGGATCGCGGGGGCCGGACCGTCCGCGCACCTCGCCGGCCTCGAGATCACCCGGGGGAGGGGCTCGGAACGCCCGCGGTGCTCTCGTCAGCGCTCGAGGACCCGGAGTTCCCGGCCGGCGGGAACGTCCTCGAGTCGCCGGAGCGTTCCCGACGGCCATCGGATCTCGATCCGATCCGCCCGGGACGCGGAGCCGAGGCCGAAGTGCAGGCGCGCCTCTGCGCCGCCGCAGAACCCGACTCCGGGGGCGACCTCGCGAACCTGCGTCCGCCCCCCCGCCGTCAGAAGGACGCGGACCCCGACCCTCGACCCGGGGAACCCGGCCGGATCTTCTCGCGCCCTACGGGACGATCTGCAGCTGCAGCCGCTGCGACATCGCTCCCGGAACGGGCGCGGGACCCGGATCGACGACGTAGTACTGGAGTTGCACCAGACCGCCGACGAGCGCCGGGACTGGCGGCACGGGCGCAGGCTCGAACCGCACGCCGTTGCCGGCCCCCGCTCCGGCGACGCTCCCCGGGAGTATGACGTCCGGGGACGCGAGGAGCGTGCAGCCCGGCATTCCGAGGGGACCGAGGTTCACCGAGACCGGAGCGGCCCCGGCGATCAGAACGGTCGTCGCGCCGCCGAGCGCTCTCGACAGGACGAGCGAGAAGCCCGCGTTCCCGGGCGACGGATCCCCCCCCGCCGTCTGGATGAGGGGGATCACCCCCCCGCTCCCCGGGCAGCCCGAGCCGGCCAGGGTGGACCCGGCGGGGACCCCCACGACCGAGTAGACGCTCGCCTCCCCCGCGGAGAGGTTGCCTCCGGGAGAGGCGTATGGCGCCCCGATGATCATGTCCGGGATCCCGTCCCCATTCACGTCGCCTGCGGACGCGACGGCGTAGCCGAATCCTCCCGCGCCCTCGAACTCGTAGAGGAGGGCGCCGTTCGCTCCCGAGTAGGCGTACGCGTCGCTGGACGGGGTCGCATACGCCGAGTAATAGGTTCCTGCCACGAGATCGGGAATGCCGTCCCCGTTCAGGTCGCCCGCGCCGGCCACGCTCACTCCGAGGCCGTCCCCGGAGACACCTGCCGTGGCGGTGAAGAGGCTCGCGCCGGTCGCGCCGGAGAAGACCGCGACGTAGCCCGCCGGGCAAAAGGAGACGGTGCAGTTGCCCGCCTGGCCGTGCGCGCCGACGGCGAAGTCGTCGACGCCGTCCCCGTTCACGTCTCCCAAGCGCGCGACGGACCTTCCGAACCCCTCTCCAAAGGCGGCGCCGTTCAGCACGAAGAGGGGAGTGCCCGACGGGGCCGCGAAGACCGTCGCCTGACCGGCGGCGCCCGGCCCCGCGGCCGGGTGCCCGCTGATGAACTCCGCGAGCCCGTCACCGTTGAGATCCCCCACTCCTGAGACCGACGTGCCGAAGGCACCCGCGAGCGTGACGATCGGAACCCCCGTCGCTCCCGAGAACAGGGTCGCTTGGAGGGCGAAGGAAGCTCCGACGAGGATGTCGTCGGCGCCATCCCCGTCCGCGTCGCCGGCACCCGCGACGCGGCTGCCGAAGAAGGCGTTCAGCGCGGTCCCCGCGACCGTTCCGAGAAGGACGCCTGTCCCCCCCGAGAACACCGACGCGTAGCCCGGCCCGGCGAGCGGACCGAAGGGGTCCTCGATCGCCCCGACGACCAGGTCGGGGGTCCCGTCCCCGTTCACGTCTCCGGCCCCGGCGACCGAGGTCCCGAAGAAGTCGGAGGGTCCCACGCCCGTCAAAGTCGCGAGGAGGGCGCCCGTCGCTCCCGAGAAGACCCTCGCCTGCCCGGCGAAGGTGAGCGTGGCCGTCGACGCGCCAGGGGCTCCGACGAGGAGATCGGGGACGCCGTCCCCGT
>JAKEFM010000378.1 GCA_022616055.1 Planctomycetota bacterium | reverse complement strand
CGGCGCGGCGGTAGGCGCCTCGCGATCGTCCCGCGCGAGGCGCGCGCCCAGGACGCGGCCCTCGGACGCGAGCCGGTCGAGGTGCGGCTTCCTCGCGAGGGCGAGGGGGGTTGCGGGGGGAGAGGCCCACCGGTCCGCCACGCCCCCGAGGACGAGTACGGCAAGCGGCGGGGGGTTCCTCACGCGAGCTTGAGCGGGTTGAAGCCTGCCTCCGGGTCCCGGAAGCGCTCGATCGTGCGCGGGATCGTCCGGATGTAGATCTCGCAGGCCGTCCCGACCACGCCCCGGGCGAGATGCCCCGTGAACGCGAGCAGCTCGGGCCCGGAGACGGTGATGTGGATGTGCACGTGCGGCTCCCCCTCGATCCTCGAGAAGTTGCCCACCATGCTCCCGATCTCCATCGGCTCCCGGAAGGTCCGCGGCAGGTACTCCTTCTTCGCGGGATCGAAGAACGAGATCTCGACCTCGCTCGTGGAGCCGAGGCCCATGAGGCAGCCGCCCTTGATGTTGTGGGCCGCCGCGGCCTCGAGGAGCGAGGCGAGGATCTCCGCGCCCGGCCCGAGGGTCACGACGATCACGTCCCCCTCCCGGAGGCTCTGCATCAGGACGCCGAACCTAAGCGGCCCGGGCCCGCTTTGCAAGGGAACCGGCCTTCGCCCAGGGGCTTCGGCCGGCCTTCGGCCGTCTCCCCTTGGAGGCCCGCGTAGGTTCTCCCGGGATGGCCGTCGCCCGGACCCGCCTCCGCGCGCCCGAGGGATTCAGCCTCTGGGCGACGGTGCGGAGCCATGGCTGGAGCGACCTCCCCCCCTTCGACACGGACCGGACGGGCCACACCCTCGTGATCCGCCTCGGCCTCGCCGTCGCGACCGTCACGCAGGACAAGGGCGCGTTGCGCCTCGCGCTCGCGTCGGACGCGCCGCTCGACGCCGCCGCGCGCCGCGCGGCCGTCGCGGCTGTCCGCTCCTGCCTGCGCCTCGATCTCGACCTCCTTGAGTTCCACCGGATGTGCCGGAGCGACCCGGAGCT
>JAKEFM010000377.1 GCA_022616055.1 Planctomycetota bacterium | reverse complement strand
TCCGGTTCCCGGGTTCGGTCTCCGCCCGCGACGTGGAGGTCACGCTCGCGGACGGACGGGCGATCCGGGCCGACCGCGCCGCGGTCGATCACGGGACCTGGAGCGCGACGGTCCGCCTGGAGGAGTTCGGGACCGTCGAGGCGAAGGGGACGCTCTCGTCCGACGGAGCGCTCGCGATCGATGCCGCGGCGACCGCCGGACCGGTGCGGTCGGCGAAGCTGGACCTGGGAACGGGCGCGGAGAAGGCCGCGCTCCGGATCTCCGCGGAGCTCGTCGAGCCTCCCGCGCTCCGAAACCATCCCCTCGCGTGGGAAGGGAGCGCGTTCTTCGAGCAGGGCCGGATCGCCCGCGTCGAGGGCGAACTGACCGTGAAGGAAGGCCGGGCCAGGACGCGGGTCGACCTGGCGGCGGGACGCGTGGACGCGGACGTGGATGGCGTGATCGCCGTCGACCAGGAGTTCAAGGGCGACCTCGCGGTCACCGCGCGCGCCGAAGGCCCCCTCTCCGGCCCCAAGGAAGCGTGGTCGATCCGCGAAGGCCGGGAGAAGACGAAGAACGCGAAAGTCCGGACGATCCGGATCGACGAGGCCGACGTGTCGCTGGGGGCCGGCTCGCTCTCGGAAATCTCCTTCAAGGGAGGCGCGCGGAGCGGCGAGGACCGGGTCGCGGCCGAGGGGTTCTTCCGCTGGCCGGGGAAGGATCCGGAGGTCGACGCGAAGGTCGACCTCTCGGCGGCCGACGCGGCGCCGTATCTGGCGCTGCTCGCGGAGCCGCCCCGGATCAAGTGCCGGGAGATCCGGGCCAAGGGGACCTTCCGCCTGAAGGAGGCCGCGGCCTCCTATGACGGCAGGATCTCGACGGGAGACGGCGGGTTCGAGCGGACCGCATGGAAAAGCCTCGCCTTCGACGGGACGCTCGGCGCGGACAAGCTCGAGGCGCGCGACCTCGTGGTGGAGGGGACCGCCTATGCCCCGAAAATCGCCGCTTCCGGCAAGCTCGAGG
>JAKEFM010000376.1 GCA_022616055.1 Planctomycetota bacterium | reverse complement strand
GAAGCGGGAGTCCTCGATCTCCTCGGGCGCAACCGCTGGCAGCGCTACTTCGACGTCGACGCCGGCCGCTCCCGGGAGGAGTTCGTGCGGGAGGCCCGCCGCTCGATCGAGCGCCTGACGGATCCCGTCGACCTCGCCGCGCGCTGGAGGGACCTCGTCCTCGCCGCCTACGACGACCTCGGGGAGGCGGACCGGGTCCGTGCGATCGCGGACCTCGCCGCGATGCCGGAGGTCGGCGTCGTCTTCGGGGAGGGGGACGCGGCTGCGCTGCTCGCGAACCTCTCGCGGTCCCCCACTCCCGCCGAGTCCGATCGATTCGCCGTCGATTTCGTGCTCCGCTCCCGCGGTGTGGCCGGCGTCGGGCCCGTGGCGGAGGCTCTCGCCGGGCGATTCGGGGTGCGCGGGCTTCCCGTCCTCTCGGGCGCCATCGCGCGGGCCGGCGCGGACGCGGCGCGGGAGGCCCTCGCTCACCCCGCTCCGCTCGTGCGGGAGGCGGGGGCGGAGGCCGCCGCGTCGAGCGGGGAGGGCGCCCTCGCCGCCGACCTGGCGCCGCTCCTCGACGCGCCCGAGGGGAAGGTCCGGACGGCCGCCGCCCGCGCGCTCGGGCGGCTGCGCGCCGTCGAGAGCGCGCTCCGCCTCTCGGCGATCGCGGGGGCAGACCCCGACGAGGAGGTGCGCCGCGCCGCGCTCTTCGCCCTCGGTCGCATCGGTGCACCGGAGTCGCTCGAGGCCCTCCAGCGCGCGCTCGGCGAGCGCTCCGAGGGGGTCCGGGCGGCGGCCGTCGAGGGTCTCGCGGAGTGCCGGGACGGCCGGGCCGCGGACCTGCTCGCCGCCGTCTTCGTGCGGGGCGGATCGCTGACCGAGACGGCGCGCCGCGGACTCCTCCGTCTCGGGCGGAGGGGCCGGGAGGCGCTGGCGGGCTTCCTCCCCTCGCCCGAGCCCACCGTGCGGCGGTCCGTGCGCTTCCTCCTCGCCGAGCTCGGCGACGCGCGCGCCCTCCCCGGCCTCCTCGACGAGCTGGCGGTCCGGCCGGGGGACCGGGCGACTGCCGACGCGATCGCCCGGCTTACTGGGATCGACTTCGCGGAGGACCCCGACGCGGTGGAGCGCTGGCGCGCCTGGTGGGAGCACCGGCGCGGCCAGGACGACAGGGAGTGGTTCCTCGAGGGGGTGAGGGGCGAGGGGCTCGAGTTCCCCCTCCACAAGGAGGAGCTCCGGGAGGACGGGGACCCCGCCGTGCTTCCCGCCCTCGCGAACGTCGTCGAGCGCTCCTCGTGGCCGCTCGCCGCCCGCGCGGCGGCCTGGGCGGGCTGGATCGGCGGCCGGGACTTCGGGCGCGTGGAGCGGGAGACCTCGGCCCTCGACCGCGCGAGCCTTGGAGAACGGATCCGGCACTCGACGCTGGCCCGCTGAGGGCCGCGTCCTTCGCGCCGCGATCGGCGTCCTCGCGCCGGTCGCCCTCCTCTTCTTCCTCGGAGTCGCCTGGAACCGCTCGACCAGCGCCTTCGCGCGCGTCGAGTCCTTCTCGGAGGAGATCGCCGCGGCCGCGCGCGACGCCGGGATCGATCCCCCGCTCCTCGCCGCCCTCGTCTACGTCGAGAGCGGGGGCCGTCCCTCCGCCGTCTCCTCGGTGGGAGCCCGGGGGCTGGGGCAGCTCAAGACCGCCGCGGCGGAGGAGGCGAGGGCCTGGCTCGGGCGGAGGCCCGCGGATCCCCCGCTGTCCCCCCTCGGATCGGACCTCGAGGACCCCTCCACGAACCTCCGGCTCGCCGCCGGCTACCTCGCCCTCCTCGCGGAGCGCTTCCGCGACCCCGATCTGGCCCTCGCCGCCTACGCCGCCGGGCCGTCCGTTGTCTCCTCCCTCCTCCAGGAGACGGGGGGGAACCGCGCGGCCGCGGTCGCCCGACTCCGCGCCAAGACCGGCGGAGCGGGGGAGTACATCCGGCGCGTCCGCTCGTTCGAGGAGAGGTTCCGGGAGCGTGGATTCCCGGTGAATTGAGGGCGCCTCGACGGGAAGGAGCCGGGGCCCTACGATCCGCTCTCGCAGGCACTCTTCGAGTTCCGAGCGGGAGGTTTCGATGAGCCCCCTCCGATCGGTCGCGTCGCTGCGCGTCGTCCGCGGATCGACCGCTCTCCTCGGCCTTCTCCTCGCCTCCTCGCCCGCGGCGGCACAGGCCTACGACCTCTCCCAGATTCCCGGGTCGTCGAGCGGCGACCAGTTCGGGGCGGGCGTGGCCGGAGCCGGCGACGTGGACGGCGACGGGTTCGCCGACTTCCTCGCCGGCGCGCCGGGCGTCGATACGAACGCCTTCCTCGTCGACACCGGGCGAGCGAGGGTCCACTCGGGAGCGAGCGGGGCCGTCCTCCTCGAGATGAACGGCGCCGTCCCCGGCGGGCTCCTCGGGCAGGTCGTGGCGCGCGCGGGAGACGTCGACGCGGACGGGACCGGGGACTTCATCCTCGGGACGAAGCAAAGCCTGTTCACCCTGGGAATCGCGCAGGTCTTCTCGGGGGCCGGAGGGGCGCCTCTCCTCACCTTCACCGGGTCCTTGCCCGGGACGGGCCTCGGGATGGCCGTGGCCGGGGTCGGGGACCTGGACGGGGACGGCCACGACGACGTCGCCGTCGGAGAGCCGTTCCATCTGAACTTCGCGGCGCGGCTCTTCCCCGGGTACGGGCGCGCGCGGGTCTTCTCGGGTGCGACCGGAGGGGTCCTGATCGACCTCGTCGGGCCGGCGGCCGGCGACGGCGCCGGCTGGTCCGTCGCCGGGCCTGGCGACCTCGACGGGGACGGTGTCCCCGACGTCTTCGTCGGAACTCCGAGGTTCCAGAGTCCCGTGGTGCCGAATTCCCCCGGGGGGGCGATCCTGTTCTCCGGCGCGTCGGGAGCGCCGATCTTCACGTTCACGGGGATCGCCGGGGGGGACCAGTTCGGGATCTCCGTCGGCGACGCCGGAGACGTCGACGGTGACTCGGTAAGCGACCTCGTCGTGGGGGGGCCCAACTTCTTCGGGTTGCCCGCGGCTCCGTCAGGCTATGCGCGCGTGTTCTCCGGAGCGACGGGGTCGCTCCTCTACTCGCTTACCCCCACCCCGCCTTCGGCCGGGGGGTTCGGCCGATCGGTCGCCGGGGCAGGGGACGTCGACGCGGACGGAGTGTCCGACGTCGCCGTCGGCTCCATTCCGGGCCCCATCGGGGTGAGGGAGGCGTCCGTGTTCTCCGGGGCGAGCGGGACCCGCCTCTTCGCCGTCACCGGCACGACGCTCGCCACCCCCTTCGGGAACTCGGTCGCCGGGGCAGGGGACGCGAACGGCGACGGATTCCACGACCTGATCGTCGGGGATCCCGGCCTCGTGAGCATGACGGGGGAGGCGAGGGTCTTCTCGTACACGGGGATCCCCGCCGGCTCCTCCACCTTCGGCACGGGATGCCCGGGCTCGGGCGGGTTCACGCCGCGGATCACCACGGCGGGTGGGCCCCCCGCCGTCGGGCAGCCGAACTTCCGCGTCTACGGCTCGAAGATGCTCGGCGGGACGGTGGCCGTCCTGGTCTTCGGGCTCTCCTCGACCTCGTGGGCGGGCATCCCTCTCCCGCTGAACCTCGGTTTCCTCGGCCTCCCCTCCTGCTCGCTCCTCGTCTCGGGGGACATCCTCCTCCCGGCGATCGCGAGCGGATCGGGTCCCGGCGCGGGAGCGGCGAGCCGGCTCGTCCCCGCGCCGCCGGATCCCTCCCTTTCGGGGCTCGCCGTCTTCTACCAGTGGCTCGCCGTCGATCCGGGACCTCTCCCGCTGCCGGCGGTGATGTCGGAGGCGCTCCAGGTCGTCATCCCCTGAATCTGCCCCGGGTCCGTGTGGATCTGGCCCCCCCTCCGACCGCGGAAACTTCCCCGATCAGGCCTGTCGGTGTAACCACCCGCGTCATTCCTTCCGGAAGACCCCATGGTCCGCCCGGCGGGAAAGATCGCCTTCGACCCCG
>JAKEFM010000375.1 GCA_022616055.1 Planctomycetota bacterium | reverse complement strand
GACCCCCGTCCCGTCGTTCAGGTGGAGGCGGTTCTGCGCCCCGTAGTTCCCGACGAACGCATCGAGGTCGCCGTCTCCGTCCACGTCCCCGAGCGCGCTCGCCCGCGTGCTTTCGACGAGGGTCGGCAGGTTCGGCGCGGTGACGTCCGAGAACACCCCCGTCCCGCCGTTGAGGTAGAGGCGGTCCTGGATGCCTCCGAAGAACGCGTCGAGGTCGCCGTCCCCGTCCACGTCTCCGAGCCCGACCGCGTACGTGATGTTGTTCAGGGCCGGGAGGTTTGCCGAGGTGACGTCCGTGAAGACCCCCGTCCCGCCGTTGAGGTAGAGGCGGCTCTGCCACCCGAAGCTTCCCAGGAGCGCGTCAAGGTCGCCGTCCCCGTCCACGTCCCCGAGCGCGAACCCACCTATCTGGAGGGAAAGAACCGGCAGGTTGGTCGCGGTGACGTCCACGAAGACCCCCGTCCCGCCGTTGAGGTAGAGGCGGTGCTGCTGGTTGTTGTTCCCCGCGAACGCGTCGAGATCGCCGTCTCCGTCTACGTCCCCGAGTGCCACCTCCTGCGTGAAGTCGAGCAGGGCCGGGAGGTTCGTCCCGGTGGCGTCCGTGTAGACCCCCGTCCCGCCGTTGAGATAGAGGCGATTCTGTGCGCCGGAGAAGGGTGCTCCCGAGGTCCCCACGAACGCGTCGAGGTCCCCGTCCACGTCCACGTCGCCGAGCGCGAGCGAAGTCGTGAACTCGAGAATCGCCGGCAGGTTCGTTGCCGTGACGTCGGTGAAGACCCCCGTCCCGTCGTTGAGGTGGAGGCGGCTCTGCTGTGCGTAGTTCCCCACGAACGCATCGAGATCCCCGTCTCCGTCCACGTCCCCGAGCGCGACCGCCGACGCGTTTTCGAGAAGGGCCGGCAGGTTCGTTGCCGTGACGTCCGTAAAGACTCCCGTCCCGCCATTGAGGTAGAGGCGGTCCTGCCCGACCCTTCCCAGGAACGCGTCGAGGTCGCCGTCTCCGTCCGCATCCCCGAGCGCGACCGCCGACGTCGAACCGAGGAGGGCAGGCAGGCTCGTCCCGGTGACGTCGGTGAATCCTCCCGTCCCGCCGTTGAGGTAGAGGCGGTCCCCCCAGCCTCCAAGGAACGCGTCGAGGTCGCCGTCCCCGTCCACATCACCGAGGGCGACGGCTTGCGTGGAGTCGTTCTCCGCGGGAAGCATCTGGTGCGTGAACCCGAACCGCTGCGCCGGCGCCGGCGGAGCCAGTCCGAGAAGCGCCGCGGTGAGCCCGCCCCAGTACCTCTTGTTCAACTTCCCTTTTCGGCCGCTCCGCCCGAGTCCCATCCGACGCTAGATCTGCTCCCACCGGTCCGTACATTCCGAGCGAACCTCCCGGACAGCGCAGGACGTATCAACGACCTCGCCCCTCGCCGAACCTGTCCGCGCGACCCGGAAGACATGCATGGGGAAGCGCCTCCTGGACCTCCAGGAATCGCGACTGAAGCTACCAGGGGTTCGCCCACCCCGCCACCTTCCCAGGACCCGCCTCGCCGGAGGTCCGGCCGTGGCGTGCCCACCTTGCGCCCGCCGGCCGCCGCGCCCGGATCGGCACGGCGCCCCTCCTCTATCGTCTTGAGTCCCGAGGCTCCCGTCGACTCCGCGGCGCCCGGCTTCGCTCGCGCGGGCGGCCGGGGCTCGGCGATCCCGCCTCACCGGTCCGAGGCCCCTTCGCGCAGGAGCCCGGCGAGCTCGCTCCCCGGCGCCGACGCCGCGAGCGCGCGTCCCCGCGCGCTCGCCGCCTGCTCCCGCGCCTTCTCCGCGGCCGCCGCGTCCCCTGCGACGAGCGCGAGCCCGCCCCTGCGCTCCTCGAGGAGGCTCTCGTTCCACCAGGCCGCCACGCGGACCTCCGCGGCGCCGAGACGGCTCGCGACGTCGAAGTCCGAAGACGCCGCCTCGCGGGCCTTCGCGGCCTCGTCCGCGCGCCCGAGGACCGAGAGAGCCTCGTCCCGCAGCAGGGCGCAGACGCCGCGCGCGGCGAGGATCGCCGGATCGGAGTCGGCCGCCTGGAGGGCTTTCGTCAGGTGGCCCTCCGCGGCCTCGAGGTCGCGCAGGGCGGCGGAGGCGTCGCCAGCCGCGAGCGCCCGGGCCCCCGCCTCCAGCCCCTCGAGCGCGAGCGCGCCGCTCGCGAAGGTCTCCGTCGGCGCAGCCGTCGCCGCCCTCCGGAGGTCGAGGATCACCTCGCGCCGTCCCGGAAGGACCGTCCAGGCCGCCTCGACCTCGACGGAACCGACCTGGAGGCGGGCGCGCTCGGCCTGGCCCATCCCCCCCATCACGTCGACCGCCTCGGCGGAGAGGAACATCGCGCGCTCGACCTGGCCCGCCTCGGAGGCGATGCGCGCGAGCAGGACTCGCGCCTCGACGTGCGCCGGGTCGATCTCGAGGACGGTCTGGCAGTGACGCTCGGCGAGCCTGGAGTCGCCGCGCAGCCAGGCGAGGAGCCCGAGCCCCCACGCCGTCTTCTCCGAGGGGACGGGACCGGCTCCCGCCGGCTTCTCCGACAGGTCCGCGATCGCCCCCGCGCGCAACCGCTCGACTCCGGGGGAAGGCGCCTCGCCGGGCCGCGTCCCTCCGCGCACGAGGACCCCGCGCGCGAGCCCCCGCTCGAACCGGGCTTCGGAAAGCTCCGGGGCCAGCTCGAGGGCCCGGTCGAACGCGCGCGCGGCCTCCTCCATCCGGCCCAGCGCGGCGTGGAGCCGGCCGAGGAAGAGGCTCGCTCGCGCGACGTCGGCGTGCTCCGCGAAGGCGAGCGCCGCGCGCCTCGCCTCCTCGAGCACCGCCGCCGCCTCCGCGGGGCGGCGCCGGGAGCGAAGCGCGCGCGCGTGGTCGAGAGCGCCGCCCACGGTCTCCGCCAGGACGAGCGCGCGCTCGGCGGACGCCCGGCGCTCGCGCGCCCGAAGCCAGAAGGGGGCGACGAGGAGGAGAGCGAGAAGCGCGGCCGCGAGGCCCGCGACGAGCTGCCCCTGCCGCCTCGCGAGGAACCGCCGCGCGCGGTGGGAGAGCGAGGGAGGGCGCGCCAGGATCGGCTCGCCCGAGAGCCAGCGGTCGAGGTCCCCGGCGAGGGCGAGCGCGCTCGCGTAGCGCCGGTCAGGTTCCTTCGCCAGGCACTTCTGCGCGATCGTCGCGAGGTCGCGGTCGACGCCCGGCGCGACGGTCGCGAGCGGAGCGGGGTCCTCCTCGACCACCCGGCGGAGCACCTCGATCACGCTCCCCCCCACGAACGGCGGCCGGCCGGCGAGCTGGTCGTAGAGCGTCGCGCCGAGCCCGTAGACGTCCGTCCGGGCGTCGACGCCGGTCCCCCCGCGCGCCTGCTCGGGCGCCATGTAGGCGGGGGTCCCGACGACGCTCCCCGACCGGGAGAGGTCCGCCCCGGTCTCCGTCCCCTTCGCGAGGCCGAAGTCCGTCACGACGACGCGCGGCGGGACCTCGGAGGTGGCGATCAGGTTCGCGGGCTTGAGGTCGCGGTGCACGATCCCGCGGGAGTGGGCGTAGTGCGCCGCGAGCGCGGCGTCCCGCACGAGGCTCGCGAGGACCCGCGGATCGCGGACCGGCCGCGCCGCGAGGTCGACCCCGTCGACGAGCTCCATCGCGATGAACGCCTCGTTCGCGTCGTAGACCGCGGCGATCGAAGGGTGGGAGAGCCGCGCGGCCGCCCGCGCCTCGCGCAGGAACCGGGCCCGGGCGTCGGGGGACAGCTCCCCGGCGGTCGTCAGGAGCTTCAGGGCGACGGGCCGCCCGAGCTCGAGGTCGCGCGCCTCGACGACGACGCCGCTCGCGCCGCGCCCGATCTCCCGCACGATCTCGTAGCGGTCGAGGGCAGGTCCCGTGGCGCCCTCGCGCGCGGCCCGGGCGAGGCGCTCGAGCGCGCCCGGGTCGAGGCCGGGTATCCGATCCTCGCTCACCCGGGGCCCTCGCCCAGGATCCAGGCCAGCTCTTCACCCAGGGCGGCCTCCCCCTCCACCGTCTCCCGCACGACGCGGATCAGCGCCTGGCGGTAGCGCGCGCGGGAGCGCGCGAGCCAGTTCGAGACGTCGACGGGGCTCACGCCGTGGCGCTTCGCCAGGACCGCGTGGCTCGCCCCCTCGTCCGAGAGGGTGTGTTCGCGGAAGATCGCCCACCACTTCGCCTTCCCCTCCGCGAGGAGCTCGCGCTCGAGGTCCCTCGCCGCGCGCCCGAGGACCTCGGCGCGCCAGAGGTGGTCGAGCGCCTCCTCGGGCGACCTCCCGCGGGGGTCGGGCAGGTCGAGGGCGCCCGGCTCCTCGAGCGGGACGAACCGGCGGCCTCCGCCTCGCCGGCGCGCGCCCCTCCTCCTCGCCTCGTCGACGAGGAAGTTCGAGAGGGCGGCTCGGACGTAGGCGCGGAACCGGCCGCGGCGGGGGTCGGCGCGCTCGAGGAGGTCCCCCTCGATCAGCCTCACGAAGAAGTCCTGCGTCGCGTCGAGCGCCTCGGCCTCGTCGCGGGCCCACTGCGCCCGCACGTAGCCGTAGATCGGCCTCCAGTAGGCGGAGGCGAGGTGTTCGAGGGCGAGGCCCCGGTCGCCGGCGAGGACCAGGGACCAGCGGGTGTCTGGGAACCGAGCGGGGGCGGGTCCGTCCGTCGAGGCCATCTTCCGGGGGCTCCCCGCCGTTTTCCTGATTAGGCTCGGGCGCGCCTACCGTACAGGAGAGCGGTCTCGTCCCGTCCGGCACGCGAGCGGAGGCACCGACCATGGAACTCGGGATTCTACGGACCCTTCCGGCGCTCGCCCTCCTCGCCGTTTCCGCGGGCGCCCGCCAGGTCGCCGAGGGCATCCTCGCGGCGCAGCGCGCCGGGCTGGGGGACCCCTCGGCGCTCGCCCGGCTCGGCGTGGTGCAGGAGCGCGGGCGCGTCACGTTCGAGGGGTATCCCGGACAGGGCTCCTACACGGAGATCCTCGCGCCGGACGGCTCCTCGCGGTTCGAGGGGCTCTTCGAGGGGATGCCCCGCTTCCTGCGCTGCACGAACCGCGAGCTCTACTGGATGACGGGGACGGGCGGCGTCGAGATCAAGAGGGGGTGGAGCGCCGCCGCGGACGCCCGGCTCAACGCCCTCGGGCGCCACCGCGACTGGCGCGAGATGTACGCGAGGGCGGAGTACGCCGGCGAGGCGCAGGTCGCCGGCCGTCCTTGTCACGAGATCCGGCTCTTCCCGAAGGCTCCCGCCGACCTCGGCATCGAGGCGATTCCGGGGGAGGAGCCCTCCGCGCCCGACACCTGGTTCCTCGACCGGGACTCCAAGGAACTCGTGCGCGTCGCCATCTACGCCACCGTGAGTGGACTGGGCTGGCAGCGCCTCCTGATCGACTACTCGGACTGGCGAACGGTCGGGGGAGTGCGGTTCGACCACCGGACCCGGATGGCCTTCGGGCCGCCGGACCATCCCGTCGCCATGGAGTTCGTCTGCGAGAGCCTCGACGTCGACGCCAAGCTCTCCGGCCACCCGTTCCGACCCGAGCGGCGGGTCCTCCAAGAGCTGGAGAGGATCCGCCTGGGCGAGACCCGGAAGGAGCCCGAGTTCGCGGTCCAGCAGCGCAAGCCCCTTCGCACGGCGGCGGTGCGCGCGAAGTGCGCGCCGGATCAGGTCCTCCAGCAGGTCCCGATCCTCCTCCCCGAGGTGATGGCCTTTCTCAACCGGGAGCGGATCACGCCGGTGGGTCCCCCCTACGCGCGCAGCCGGTCCCTCGGCGCCGAGGTCGAGCTCGAGGCCGGCATCCCCGTGCCGGCGGAGATCGCGGGCGACGGGCGCGTCACGCCCTCGAGCCTCCCGGGCGGCGACGTCGTCTCGGGCGTGCACGTCGGGCCCTACCGCGATCTCCCGCGGGCCCGCGAGGCGCTCGATCGATGGCTCGCAAAGGAGGGCCTGACTCCCGAGGGGGGTCCCTGGGAGGTCTACAGGACCGAGCCGGGCCTCGAGCGCGATCCCTCGAAGTGGCGCACCGAGATCTTCCAGCCGGTCTCGGCGCGGCCGGGGGCCAAGCCCACGGCCCGCGCCACCGGGGCGGGAGGACCCGCGGGGAAGGGGAGCGCCCCCGAGCCCGACGCCGAGCTCGAGCGCTTCGACGTCCTCGTCGGGACGTGGGACGTCGAGGGAGGCCCGGGCGGCTCGTCGGGGAGGTTCACCATCGAGTGGCTCGAGGGGAGGCACTTCCTTCTCGCCCGCCTCGACCTCCTCCAGGGCGAGACCCCGATCAAGGGGATCGAGGTCATCGGACGGGAGCGCAAGCTCGGCGCGGAGTCCGGGAGCGCAGCCATCACGTCGCGCTTCTACGACAGCGCGGGGAACACGCTCGACTACACCTGGGAGCTCGGCGACGGGACCCTCACCCTCTGGAGCGGGGCCGAGGGATCGCCGGTCTGCTACCGCGGCACCTTCAGCGAGGACAGGAACACGGTGACGGGCGCCTGGAAGTGGCCGGGCGGCGGGTACGACTGGACCCTCAGGCGCGTCCGCGAGTCCTCCCTGGCGGCGAAGCGCGAGCCCGGCGGCGCGAGGTGAGATCACGAACGCCCGCTTCACCGACGACGGGGACGCAGATCTCCTGTCAGGCCAGCGTCCATGACGCGGCTTCCCCGATGTACAGACCCGAACACAGATCATGAACACCGCCCCCAAACGGTCGCTTTTTCGCTGGATTCACCTCATCTTCGCGCTGCCCATACTCGGTTACGTCTATGGTCCGCCTTCGGAAGTTCAACCCTACGCTCCCATTTTTCGCTTTCTCTTCCTTCCCGTGGTCGTCCTTTCAGGACTCTGGATGTGGAAAGGCCATGTCCTCCGACGACTCGTTTCGAGAAGATCGGCCGAACAGCAGCCTGCGGCCGCCGGCGCTCCGCGCCGCGGATGATGCGGAGCGTCCTCCCACATGCAAGCCACAAGCAAGACCATGACCCTCAAGGAAGCGCTGAAGCAGCTCGAAGCGCTCCGCAACGAGGAGTTGCGTGCGTTCAACAGCGCGCAGGGTCGCGGCGACAATCAATACGGTGTTCGGCTCGGCGACATCCGGAAGCTGGCTGCGAAGATCAAGACGAACCACGAG
>JAKEFM010000374.1 GCA_022616055.1 Planctomycetota bacterium | reverse complement strand
GCGTCGGGGGTTCTCGCCGCGTGCGTGGTCGCCCAGACCGCGCTCTCTCTGCCCGCCCGGATCCGGGAGGCCGACGCGCGGCCCCATCGCGAGCGGGCGGACTCGCTCCTGAGGACCGGGGCGCTTCTCCTCTACGAGCCGAGCGTCGCGCTCTCCGTCGTCTTTCAAGAAGAGGCGAAGGGCCGACTGGTCCTCAACCTCTTCCTCCTCGACGCCTTTCCCCCGACCGTGCCGGGCGGAGTGACGGAGTGGCTCGAGCGCGAGACCGCGGCGCTCGAGCGCCGGGAGGTCGTCCTCGACCGCCGGATCTACGAGGCGGTCCGCAGGGGCTCGAGGCTGGCGGAATGGTTCGAGGGATTCCGGAAGCGATTCGAGGCCGAGGCGCTCCCCGGCCGGTCCGACTTCGAGATCCTGCGGCCGATCCGGGACGGCTGAGGGGGTCAGCCCCCGCGGGGGGGGAGGATCCGGACGCGGTCCCCCTCGACGCGCAGGCGCCCCTCGAGGTGGAGGGAGATCGCCTCCGGGTAGGCCTCGCACTCCGCCTCGAAGACGCGGGCGGCGAGGCTCGCGGGGGTGTCGCCGTCGAGGACGCCGACGGTCCGCTGGAGGACGATCGGGCCGGCGTCGTAGGCGTGCGTGGCGTAGTGGACGGTGCACCCGCTCACCTTCGCGCCCGACTCGAGGACGGCGCGGTGGACCCTCTCCCCGTAGAACCCCTTCCCGCCGAAGGCCGGAAGGAGCGCGGGATGGATGTTCATCACCTTCCAGCGCAGCGGCTCCGGGAAGAGGAAGAGGTGGACGAATCCGGCGAGGACGACGAGGTCCGGGTCGGCCGGGAGGAGGGCCGCGGCGAGCGCCTCGGAGAAGGAGCGGTCGTCCGCGAACGCGGC
Source organism: Planctomycetota bacterium (assembly GCA_022616055.1). Classification (GTDB taxonomy): domain Bacteria; phylum Planctomycetota; class UBA1135; order UBA1135; family JAKEFM01; genus JAKEFM01. Next base: position 1,922 of record JAKEFM010000374.1, on the reverse strand, counting down.
GCGCTCGACGACGAGCGAGGGGACGCCGCGGCGGCGCGCGCGCTCGAGGCCGGGGAGCCCCGGCCGGCTGCCGACGACGAGGGAGATCTCCGCGCGGAGCGTCCCCGCCTCGATCCTCGCAAAGAGGTTCTCGAGGGTCCGCCCTCCGCCCGAGACGAGGACGGCGAGGCGGGGCCGGCTCACGCGGCCACCTCCGGGAGCGTCCGGGCGAGGAGCGCCGCGAGGCGGGGGCGGGCGGCCTCGGCCGCCGCCGCCATCCCCTCGACCGACGGGGGAGGAGCCTCGGCGTGGGCGGCGTCGGTGACGGCGGCGAGGGCGAGGAGGGGAGTTCCCGCGTGGGCGGCGGCGATCGCCTCGGGAACGAGGGAGTGGACGACGCCGAGGCACCCGAGCGCGCGGAAGGAGGCGCGCTCGCCCGGCGTGTCGAGGCTCGGCCCCGTGCGGAAGGCGACGATGCCCTCCCGCAGCGGGAGGCGCCCCTCGGCCGCCGCCCTGCGCGCGGCCTCCCGGAGCCGGGGGTCGTAGAGCCGCGACAGGTCCGGGAACCGCGGGCCGAGCCTCTCGTCCGAGAGCCCGCGGAGCGGGTCGAGCCCCGAGGCGTTCACGTGGTCGCGGACGAGGAGGATCTCGCCGGGGGCGAGGGAGGGGTCGAGGGACCCCGCGGCGGCGGTGAGGAGGAGGACCCGTACGCCGAGAGCGGCGAGCACCCAGACGGGGAAGGCGATCTCGAGGGGGGAGGCGACCCCGTGGAGGGCCGGACCCCCCTCGAGGGCGGCGAGCGGGATCCCCTCGAGAGAGGCGGTGACGAAGGTGGCGTCGGCGAACGTCGAGGGGAAGCCCGGCAGCGATCGCACGGGGGCCCGCGCCTCCCCCTTCCACCGGTCCGCGAGAGGGGAGGCGCCGGTGTGGGCGATCCAGCCCACGCGGGGGGGGACCTTCGAGGAGGCGCGGATCGCCTCGGCGGCGAGAGAGACGCGCGCGCGCAGGTCCGCGGGCTCGAGGCGCTCCGGCTTCATCCCTTCGCGTCGAGGATCCCGCGCAGGAGCCGGCGCCCCTCCTCGAGGGAGAGGCCGGCGATCCGGACGACCTTGTCCCTGGACGTCGCCCCCGCGACGAGGGCGAAGGCCGACCGGGGGACTCCGAGCCCTTCCGCGAGGAGGCGCAGGACCGCCTCGTTCGCGCGGCCGCGCTCGGGCGCCTCGTGGATCGCCACGAGGAGTCGGCCCGCGCGCAGCCCGAGGAGCCCCTCGCGTCCCGCGCGCGGCCGCACGCGGAGCGGGAGGTGGAGAGCGCCCCCTCCCTCGCGGAGCCCGAGCGTCTCCAGGTCGCGATCCGGGCCGGCGCCCTTCACCTCGTCTCGTCGACGGGGACCACCGATCCGTCGGTCAGGTGGGCGAGCAGGAGGGAGGTGCGCGCCCGTCCGCGGAACTCCTCGAGCGCCCTCGCCGCCTCCTCGTGGCGCCTGCCCGCGAGGGCGGAGAGGGCGAGGTTGAGGGCGCGCGCGGCCTGCTCCTCCTCGCCGACCCGGGAGCGAAGCCGCCCGGCCCGCGCCGCCCCCTCGCCGTCGAGCCCCGCCTTCTCCGCGCGGTCGATCCACTCGCGCACGAGCCGGAAGACCTCCTCGCCGATGGAGGGGGGGGCGGGGGGCGGATCGACCGGCCGGGAGCTTCCCGCCTCGTCGCGGAACGCGACGAGGGCGGGCTGGAGGCCCCTCACCTCGAGGGAGATCCCGAGGAGGAGGACGAGGGTCGCCGCGTCGAGGGCTTCCGCGGCGGTGGTCTCCCCGCGGGGGGCGAAGAGGTCGGCGAGCCGCTCCGGCCGGTCGAAGCGGTCCCACCGGAGGACGCTTCGCGCCGTCTGGCCGCGGACGAGGACCTCCACCGTGATCCCCGCCGCGGCGTCGGCCGCGACGATCCGGCCGG
>JAKEFM010000373.1 GCA_022616055.1 Planctomycetota bacterium | reverse complement strand
GCGCCGGGCGTGCCGCGCTGCACGTCGAGGAGGACCTGCGTGATCGGGCCTGCCATGCCTCGCGGGCGCAGGCGCGCCTGCCCCGCCGCGGCATTCTATCGCGGCGCCGTCCCTAGCGGGATCTCGCCCGGGCGGCGCTCCCTCATCTCCGCGAGGTGCTTCTCGATCTGGACGAGCGAGTAGGCGACGAGCAGGTCGGCCTCGAGCTGCACGGACGCGTGCGGCTCGAGCTCGAGATGGCCGATGACCTCGAGCAGGTTCTCGATCTGCTGCAGCCGGTCGGCGGGCGTGCGCATGGATGCTCCGGGTGCGAGGCGCGGACTGGACCCATGATAGCCTCTCCGCCGTGCGGGTGGCGCCGCTCCTCCTCCTCGCGTCGTGCGCGACCGCCCCGGCGCGCGACGCGGAGGTCTCCGCGGCGCCGGCGCCCGGCGGCCTCCGCGTCCGCTTCCGGAGGCTCGAGGGCGCCGACCCCGACCGGCCCCCCGAACTCCGGGCGGACGGCGGCGTCCTCGACGAGATCGTCTTCTCGCCCGATCTCAGGGCCGTCTCCGCGCTCTGGCGCGAGCCCAGGGGGAAGCTCTCCTGCCGCTTCCCGTACGACGGCGTGGCGGTCTTCGAAGCAGGGAGGCCCGTGGAACCCGGGACCGTCGAGTACGTCTTCCTCGAATCCGAGGGCGTCCGCGTCACCGCCGCGCTCCCTCGCGGCTGTCTTCTCCTCCCCGCCCTGCCCTTCCGCCTCCCTCCCGCGACGCGGCTGCTCCTGCCCGACGGGGCGGCGCTGCCCGACGCGATCCTCGTCCTCCCGCGGGACGGCCGCGGCGCTCTCCGGCAGGGCGACCTCGCCCTCACGCTGGAGACCCCGAACGGCCTGTTCGAGTTCCTCGTCGGCGTCGATGCCGACGGAACCCCCGCCGCGATCAGCGGCTACGTCGATCCGGGGTCGAGCCGGAGCGACACCCGGGCGCCCTCCGGCCGCTGACCGGCCACCCGAAGCTGGAACCCCCCCCCAGCCGACCTAGAATGCAGGACGCCATGTCGGACGGTGAGAGGTACGCCGACGTTATCTTCCCGGAGTACTACGAGGACATCTTCTCGGAAGAGGACCTCGACTTCCGGTTCCGGCTCATCCGGACGCACATCCACCCGAAGCTCCGCGCGCTCATC
>JAKEFM010000372.1 GCA_022616055.1 Planctomycetota bacterium | reverse complement strand
CTCGTCGCGCGCGCGGGGAAGGTCTCCCGCCGCGACCTGACCCGCGGGCGCCAGCGGCTCGGCGAGACGGGGGCCCGGGTCCTCGGCGTCGTCCTGAACGCCGCGCGCGGGAGCCCCGTCTAGGTCAGGGAGGGGGGGGAGTCCGGTGGGGAGCTGGGGAGGGAGGCGCCTGTGGGAGTCCGACCGCGCGTTCCTGGCGGCGGCGATCGCCGGCGCAGCCACGGTCCGACTGTGGCGTCTCGATTCGCAGAGCCTGTGGCTCGACGAGCTCTTCAGCGTGGCCGTCTCCGAGCTCTCGGTCGACGGGGTGGCCGCGAAGATGTCGGAGGAATTCCACCCGCCCCTCTACTACTGGCTCCTCAAGGCCTGGCGACTCCTCGGCTCCTCCGACTTCCACATCCGGGCGCTCTCCGTCCTGCTCGGCTGCCTGACGATCCCCCTCTTCTTCTCCCTCTCGGGGAGGGTCCTCGGTCGGGACGCGCGGCGGCTCGCGACCGGCCTCCTCGCCTTCTCGCCGTTCCACGTCTACTTCTCCCAGGACGCGGTCGGCTACGTCCTCTTGCACCTCCTCGCCGTCGCGTCCCTCGACCTCTACGTCGGCGCGCGGGGCCGTCCTTCCGGCGCTCGCTTCGCGGGCCTCCTCCTCCTCGACGTCGCCGGGCTGTACACCCACGTGTACTACGGACTCCACCTCCTCGCGCGCCCCTGCCTCCTCCCGTGGCTCCGCCCGCCGGGGGAGCGCCGGAGCGCGCTCGTGCCGACGCTCCTCGGCGCCGCGCTCGCCGTGGCGGCCTTCGCCCCTTGGAGGAGCGGGGTCTCCCACGTCACGGGACTCGACGAGGGGTACCGGATGCCCATCGGGCCGGCCAACGTCTGCAACGTCCTCTTCCGGTGGTCGGTCGGGTTCGGGTGGGGGCCGGGGCACGAGGAGCTGCGCGCGTATCCCTCCCTCTTCGAGGTCCTCGGAAACCACCCCTTCTCGATCAGGAGCGCCGCCGTGGTCTTCGGCGGGCTCCTCCTCCTCGGGATCCGGGCGATCGGCCGGGAGGGGCAGGGGGCGCGGCGCCTGGCGCTCCTCTGCCAGGCCGCGGTGCCGATCGCCGGCGCCTTCGTCGTGGCGCACTTTCTCGTCGTCTCCCTTCTCCCGCGCTACACGATCGCCGGATTCCCCGCCTTCCTCCTGCTCCTCGCCGCGGGGCTCCGCTCCCTTCCGCGAGGGGTGCGCGCGGCGGGCTGCCTCGCCGTCTTCGGCCTGTGGGGGGCGGCCCTCTGGAACGCGCAGACGAACCCGCGCTTCCTGCGCGAGGACTATCGCGGACTGGGCGCGCTCCTCGCGGAGTCCCGGCTCGACGGGGATCGCGTCCTCCTCCCCTCCCACTGCATCCCGTTCCTGACGCACTACCTCGGAGGAGGATCGGGCCCGGCCGGCACCTCGGGTCTCGAGCCGCTCACGGAATCCGCCCTCCGCGAACCCCTGGGGGCCGGGAGGACGTGGGTGGTCCTCAATCAGGTCTGGACCTCGGATCCCGACGGCCGGATCCGCCGGGCGCTCTCCGAGCGCGGCGACGTGAGCGGGGAATGGGAGCGGATCGGCTTCAAGGTCTACCTGCTCGGGGCTCCCCCGGCGACGCATCCCCCCTCCACGCGTCGCCGGCGCGCCCGGCGCTAGGTCCCGGGTCGCTCCTCTTCCCGGAACGCGGGGGAGACGAGGAGGCCCGCGAAGGCCCAGAAGTAGAAGGTCGCGGGGAAGGAGGCGATCCAGACGTCGTGGAGGAAGGCGACGGGGACCTGCCCCAGGGTGAGGGCGAGGAGGGCGTGGACGAGGCCGCGGTTCTCGCCGGCCTCCGCCGCCTGCCTCCGTCCCTCCCGGACGAGGAAGAGGAGCAGGACGAGGAAGACGAGGAGGCCGCAGATCCCGAGCGTCCCGAGGATCGCGAGCATGCCGCTGTGCGCCGTCGTCGACCTCACCCCGACGCCGAGGAACCAGAGGCCGCCGAAGAGCCCGTAGCCTCCCCCGAAGAGGGGGTTCGCGGCGACGGCCTCCAGCGTGGCGTCCCAGACCCAGAGCCTCCCCTGGTCGGCCACCGCCCCGTAGTCGAGGAAGTTGGCGAACGCCTCCCGAGCCGCGGGCACGGCGGCGACGACCGCGACCGGGGCGAGGAGCCCGAAGAGGATCGCCCCGACGCGCCGCTCGAACGCCCCGAAGAGGAAGAGGGTGATCGCGAGGGCGACGATGCTCACCCTGGACGTCGAGAAGCCGAGCCCGGCGATCATCGCCGCGGCGAGCACGAGCAGGCCGGCGCGCGCGCGGGCTCGCCGTCCTCTCTCGACCGCGAGCGCGACGAGGAGGACGGCGGAAGCCTGGAGCATGTAGCCGTACTGGTACTTCCCCCCGACGAAGGAGGTCGGCGGCATCGGGAGGCCCCGCTCGATCTCCGTCCGGATGATCGGCCAGTCGAAGACCGTCTGTCCGAGGCCGTAGGCGAGGCAGACGCCCGTCGTGAGGAGGAAGGCGTGGAGGAGGCGCCGGGCCGCGCGGGCGTCGGGGACGAGGTCCGGGACGAGGAAGAGAGCGAGGAGGAACTCGACGTACTCGCGGAACCCGAGGAGGCCGATCCCCCAGGCCCTCGGGGAGAAGGGGTTCGCGACGACCCGCAGCATCTGGACGGCCGCGTAGGCGAGGAAGAGGGCCGCGGCGAGCTGGTGGGGCTGGTCGCGGTCGAACCGGGTCGTGCCCGCCTCCCGGCCGGCGAACTTCCGGAGCGCCCATCCGGCGACGAGGGCCACCCAGAGGAGGTCCTTGGCGGCCTGGAGGGCCCGGATCGTGGCTCCGCCCGTCAGGAGCTGGTAGCCGTAGAAGAAGGGGGCCGCGAGGAAGTAGAGAAGCAGGCCCGTGGAAGGCCGGACGAGAAGGAAGCCGACGAGCGCGGCGCCCACGATCCCCACGAGGGCGAAGGCCCCCTCCAGGGGCCGCTCGGCGAGGCCCACGAACGTCGCCGCCGCGGTCGCCGCCGCCGCGAGGAGCGCGACGGCGGGGAGGATTCGCGGGTGAGACGGGGACGGGGTCGCCGGGGCGCGCCGCTCCCCCGGGACGGCAACCGGTCGATGGGCTTCGCTCAACGAGGATGCGAGGGGTCGCGCCCGGGAGCCCGCGCACCTTCGGGCGCGACCGAGGAGGAGCTCCGCGGTTTACCGTACCACATCCACCGCGGAGGGGAGGGCTCCCCGGATCAGGGGAGGAGGACCACCTCGCCGGGCCGGACCTTCCGTCCGTCGGGGAGCGCTCCGGCGCGCAGCGCCCACAGGAGGCGTCCCGGCCCCTCGCCGTTCCCGTACTCGTAGCCGAGCGGGACCGTGCGCCGGAAGCGCATCCGTCCGCGGTGCTCCTGGAAGCGGCGGTTCGTGTCGCGGATCCGGGTCCGGGCCGAGCCGACCTCCCCGCCGGCGGCGTCCTCGACCTTCGCGCCGTAGAGGATCTCGAAGGGGACGATCCAGGGGGCGTCGGCGGCGCAGGCGGCGAAGTATAGATGCTCGTAGGTCCTCGGCTCCGCGTAGTTCCCGGCGAGCATGGAGCGATAGAGGAGCCCCGGATCCTCGACGGGGGAATCGAAGGTCCAGGTCGAGTAGGTCGAGAGGACCGACGAGCCCTCGGTGAGGAGGCGCCGCACGCCGCCCGCGTAGAGGTCGGCGAGCGTGCCGAGGAGCGCGTCCGCGAGGGGCCGCGGCCTCCCCCCGGGCCAGTGCGCGGAGCCGGCGGTCGTCTCCCAGGAGTCGAGCCAGTAGCCGTCGAGCCCGGTCCCCTTCGCGGCCGCGACGAGGCTCGAGACGAAGTAGCCGCGGAAGCCGGTCCCGAGGTCGCCCCACTGGAGGTCCCCGCCGAACAGGAGGAGGTCCGACCCGTCCCGGCGGCGGAGCTTCCAGTCCGGGTGCTCCTGGAAGACGGGGGACTCGCCGAGGCGGGTCCCGCCCTGCAGGTGGCCCGCCGGTGCCCAGGCGATCACCTCGAGGCCCTTCGCGTGGCACGCGGAGACGAGCGACCGGAGCCCCTCGACGCCGCCGTATTCCGGCGAGACGACGAACTCCGCGGTCACGAGGTGCTTTGCCAAGCCCTCGGCCCGCCGCCAGATCGAGTCGAGGAGGACGCACCGGAACCCCTCCCTGACCGTCGTGTCGAGACACTCCTCCAGCCGGGCCCGGAACCCGTGGGACGCGTCGAACGGGGGCCAGGCGCACGCGGTCACCGGGTCCGGGAGCCGGAGCCCGAGCTCCGCCGCGATCTTCGACCGGACGAAATCGAACGCCACGGTCCAGAGGGACTCGGCGTCCTGCGGTCCCGTCACGCGGAGGGTCCAGAGGGGCGGGAGGACGATCTCCTCCCCCGGAGGGAAGACGAACGTCCACCGGTGGTCGAGCCGCGGATCCGCGGACGCCTTCTCCACCTCCAGGACGTCGCCGACGATCCGTCCGTCGCCGCTCCTCGCGCCCGCGAACTGCACGAGGGCGCCCTCCGTCGAGGCCTGGAACGCGAATCCGGCGCCGGTGTGCTTGCCCGTCCGGAGCTTCTCGGGAGTCGAGTGCGCCTCGGCGGAGTAGCGCCGGAGCGAGGGAGGGGCCGCCCATCCGCGGTAGCCGTCGTTCGCGAGGAGGCCCTCCGTCGACCCTCCGAGCTCCCACGATCCACGGGCGACGACGCTCTCGAAGGGTTGGCTCGCGCGGAACGTCCAGACCTCGCGGAAGCCCTGGAACCGCGCGCCCCCGAAGGTCTCGTCCACCGGCTCGAAGACGGTCGTCGCCCGGTCCCACCGGACGGTGGATCCCTCGCGGGACACGAAGCGCGCGTCGCCGAACCGGCGCAGTCCCTCGGCGGAACGCACCGCGACGCCCGCCACCTCGACCCTCCCGAGCCCCTCGTCCGCGACCTCGATCGTCGCCGCGCCGACCTCGAGGGTCGCGCGCGCCTGGTAGCGGTCGCGCGCGGCTCCGGTCCCCGGCGGGGACGGGGCGGGCGCCTTTCCCGGCGCCGGCGTCCCGGAATACCGCTCCCGGAGGAACTGGAGCCCCGTCTCGCGGTCGAGCGAGACGACCTTCTCGTACGCCCCCGGGTCGTCCGCGCGCAGGCGCTCGAGGAGGGAGTCGTAGTCCGACTGGGCGGCCAGGAGGAGGGAGAGGAGGATCGACAACATGCGGAGATGTTCCACCGCCTTCGTTCGAATCGTCAAGCAGGGGATGTCCGTCGACTCCCCCTGGCCGCACGTCCTTCCCGGGCGTAGGGTTCATCGCTTCGCCTCGCCCCTCGTCCCTCACGGAGGTACGCCCGATGAACCTGAAGATCGCAGCGCTGTTCGTGGCGGCGTCGTCCTGGGGCTTCCTCGCCCCGCGTGCGCCCGCGAGCGGGATCCCCGACGCGCTTCAGGAGAAGCCGGATCCGGGGAAGCCCGAGAAGGAACAGGCCGGCAAGCAGGATCCCGGGAAGGAGAAAGCCGGGAAGGAGGATCCGGGGAAGGAGAAGACCGGCAAGGAGGATCCCGGGAAGGAAAAGGCCGCGAAGGAGACGTCCCCGGCTGGACCCGAGAAGAAGAAGGATCCGGGCGCCTTCCTGAAGGAGAAGCCCGCGGCGGACCTCGACGGGGACGGCAAGCTCTCTCTCGAGGAAGTCCTCGCCCT
>JAKEFM010000371.1 GCA_022616055.1 Planctomycetota bacterium | reverse complement strand
TAGGACTCCCCCTGCCACGTGAGGCCCGTCGGCGCCGCGAAGGGGGCGCCGACGAGGACGTCGTCGTAGCCGTCCTGGTTGAGGTCGCTCACCGCCGCGACGGAGTGGCCGGACTGATCGCCGGCCGAGGCGCCCTGGAGGCGCACCCCGTCGCAGCCGATGTCGCAGGCGACGATCCTCTCCGGAAGGCCCGCCCGCCCGAGGAGGATGTAGGTCTCGCCGGAGTCGATGAGCCCGTTGGGGTCGGCCAGCCGTGCCGCGACGATCGGGTCGGCGAAGCCGTCCCCGTTGACGTCGGCCCCGCCCGTCACGTCGAAACCGAGGACGTCTCCCGCGGCGCAACCGTCGATGCAGGTTCCGCCCGCGCCGAGCGCGCCGAGGTCGGTCGTGGAGGCCGGCGAGCCGTACACGACGCAGGCGCGCCCCGCGTTCGGGACGCCGCCCGGGTCGGAGTTGCGCCCGCCGATGAGGAGGTCGGGGATCCCGTCTCCGTTCACGTCCCCGGCCCCGTCGACCGAGAAGCCCGACATGTCGCCCTCGGCGCCGCCGTTGATCACGTCGATCCCCGGCACGCCCGAGGAGGGGAGCTGGATCAGAGAGGGGAGGGCGGCCCCGCCGTGGACGAGGTAGGTCTGCCCCGCGTCGATCCTCCCGAGGGGATCGGCGAGGCGGGCCCCGATCAGGATGTCGTCGAAGGCGTCCCCGTCGATGTTTCCCGCGCCGGCGACGCTGAATCCGGCCTGGTCTCCCGGGGCGACGCCGAGGAACGTGACCCCCGCGGCGCCCAGGGTCCCGAGCGCGATGCTCGAGGGGAGGGCGAGCCCGCCGTAGACCAGGTAGGCGCGCCCCGCGAGGCCGTCCGCCATCGGCGCGCCGATCAGGATGTCGTCGAAGCCGTCGTCGTTCACGTCGCCGGCGCCGGCGACGGACCAGCCGGCGTTGTCCCCGGCCACGGCGCCCGTGAGGACGACGCCCGGGAGGCTCCCGCCGACGTTGGAGAGGTTCACGCTCGCCGGCAAGGAGCCCGACCCGTAGATCAGGTAGACCCTCCCGGCTCCCGAGGCGGCGCCGCGCGCGCCGACAAGGAAGTCGTCGGTGCCGTCGCCGTTGACGTCGCCGGCGGCCGCCAGGCTCCAGCCGGCCTCGTCGCCGGCGGTCTGGCCGAGGAGGAGCGAGCCCCCGGCGCCGAGAGCTCCGAGGTCCACGACCATCGGAAGCTGCGCGACCGCCAGGGGGGCGGTCGCGAGGAAGGCGAAGAGGGTAACGCCGCCGCGGACCCTACGAGTGAAAACCGTAGTAACTCCCATCGTGTTCAGACCCTCCGAGAGATCTTGGAACCTGGAATCACGACGAGCCGTCCAACCCAGCGCTCGTCGAGTTGACCTTGCGATGCTACGGGCGGCTCGCCGAGAGAGCAAGGCTTCCGTTGATCGATTCCGTCGATCGGAGGAGGCCCGCGTGATCGACCGAAATGCAACCTTGATCCGCGCTTGACGCGGCGGCGCCCGCGAGGCGCCTCAGGTCGCGGGCGGCGACTTCCGGCAGTCGAGGAGCATCGCCTGGCCGAGGCGACGCAGCCCGGGGATCGAGCAGAGCCCGGCGTCGATCCGGCGGATCGCGCCGATCTCGATCCAGAACCTCCGGACGCCGAGGAGCTGGAGTGGAGGGAAGAGGGTCGAGGCGCGCATCCGCTCGACGCGGAAGCCGCCGCGGGAGAGGGTCGCGACCCATCCCCTTGGGGAGCGCCTCTGGTTGTGCCGGTCCCAGACCGCGACGGTCGCCTTCCGTCTCTCGCGGCGCAGGAGGCGCGCCCGGAGGGCCGCCGCGACCCCGAGGGCGTCGTCGAAGAAGTCGAAGAGGAGGGGGAAGGAGGCGAGGAGCCGCCCCTCCGGCCGCAGGACGCGCGCGCACTCCCGCAGCGCCCCTTCCGGGTCGGGGAGGTGCTCGAGGAGATCGACCGCGAGGACGGCGTCGAACGATCCGGAGGGGAACGGGAGCGCCCCGGCGTCGCAGCGCAGGAACGTGACCGCGCGGAGCCCCTCCTCCCCCAGGCGCCGGCGCGCGAAGCGAAGGCGCCCCTCGTCGAGGTCGGCGCAGACCATCGCGCCGTACCGCCCCCGGAAGGCGGCGGCCTGCGGTCCCTCTCCGCATCCGAGGTTGAGGACCCGCTCGACCCCGCGCAGGCGGAAGAAGCCGGGGAGGATCCGGGACGCGACGAGCTTCCCCTCGAAGCCCCCCCCTCGGAAGGAGACCCCGTCCTCGCTCCGCCGAGCCTCCGGCGCGCCGCTCACCGCGCGCCGCGCCTCCGGAACGCGTCGGCGAAGAGGGGGAGGACGACCCCCGCGTCCGCCACCAGGTACCGGCGCCAGAGCCGGCGCGGCTCCCGGAGCAGGCGGTAGAGCCACTCGAGCCCGAGCCGCCGCAGCGCCCGCGGAGAGCGGCGGCGCGGCTCGACCACGACGTCGAAGGCGGAGCCCACGTTCAGGGCGAGCGGGACGGGGACGCGCTCGAGGAGGCGCGCGATCCACTTCTCCCCCCGCGGGGTCGACACGGCGAGGAAGAGCGCGTCGGGCCGCGCCTCCTCCACGCGGCGCGCGGCCTCGGCGTCCTGCTCGGGGACGTTCTCGAATCCCTCCGGAGGTGAATAGGTCCCGACGACCCTGAGGGAGGGGTGCCGGCTTCGCAGCACCGCGGCGGCGGCGTCCGCCACGCCGGGCCGGGCGCCGAGGAGGAAGAGGCTCCTCCCCCTCGCCGCTGCCCGCTGCGCGAAGGCCTCGAAGAGGTCCACGCCGGCCACACGCTCGGGGAGGGGCTCGCCGAGGAGGCGGGAGGCCCAGACGAGGGGCATCCCGTCCGCGACGCGGAGGTCGGCCCCATTGAGCACGTCGCGGAAGCCCTCGTCGCTCCGCGCCCTCGCGAGGAAGTCGAGGTTGACGGTCACGACCCTCCGCGGGCTCCTCCCGGTGGCGAACGCTTCCATGCGGTCGAGCGCCTCGCGGAAGGTGACCCGGTCCAGCCGCACGCCGAGGAGCGTGCATCCGCCTCCCGCCGGGGACGGCGAGTCCCGCCCCATGCTATTCTTCGCCTCGTCTCGGGGGGGCCGCGCGCGAGCCGGAAGGGCCACCGCGGCCTGCATCGTCCCGGGATCGGCGGGGTCCGGGGGCCCGGGCCCGGGAATGCGCGTCCTCTTCCTCACCCTCGGGAACCGCGAGGTCCCCAGCAGCCGGATCCGCGTCTTCCAGTATCTCGACCATCTTCGTCGGGAGGGGATCGAGGCGCGCGTCCTCACGTTCGGGCACTCGGACCGCTACGGGCGGTTCCTCGCCGCCGTCCGCCGCCTGAAGCGGATCCCCAAACCCCTCTACTACGTCCCCCGGCTCGCGCTCGAGGCGCACGCGAGGATCTCGGACGCCCTCGATCAGCTCCGAGCCCTCGCCGAGATTGCCCGGCATCGCGTCGTCTACGTCCAGAAGGTCGTCCTCCCCTTCCCCCATCGGCTCGTGCTCCGGGGGCCGGCGCGGCGATTCCTCTTCGACTTCGACGACGCGATCTTCACGGCTCGATTGTACTGGCGCCCCGAGAGCGCCCGCGCCTCCCGGCGCCGCCTCCGGGCGATCGAGGAGCTCGTCCGGGGGGCCTGGGCCGTCGTCACGAACGACAGCCCCTTCCTCGAGGAGTACGCGCGGGGGCGCGCGCGCCGCGCCGTCGTCCTCC
>JAKEFM010000370.1 GCA_022616055.1 Planctomycetota bacterium | reverse complement strand
TGACGATGATCGTCGACGTCGAGAGGAACGACCTCTCCCGGGTCTGCGAGGCGGGGACCGTCGTCGTGCCGCGCTTGGCCGGGACGGAAGCCTATGCACGAGTCTTTCACCGCGTCGCGACGGTTGTCGGAAAACTCCGAGGGGGAATCGGCCTGGCCGATCTCCTGCGCGCGACGTTTCCCACCGGGTCGGTCACCGGAGCGCCGAAGATCCGGGCGATGGAGGCGATCGCCGCCCTCGAGCGGACGGGGCGCGGGCTCTACACGGGCGCGCTCGGGTGGATCGGGGGGGACGGCTCGCTCGACCTCTCCGTCGCGATCCGGGTTCTCTCCCTGAGAGGGGATCGCATCGCCTACCGCGTCGGCGGGGGGATCGTCTACGACTCGCGCCCTCCCGCCGAGTACGAGGAGACCCTGGTCAAGGGGCGGGCGATCGAAGAGGCGCTCGCCTCGTGAACGAGGCGCGGGAGTATCCCGCCTGGGTCGACGGGAGGATCCTCCCGGCGGAGTCGCCCGGGATCGCCCCCGGCGACGAGGGGTTCCTCCTCGGTCTCGGCATCTTCGAGACGCTCGCGGTCGAGTCGGGGATCCCTCTCTTCCTCGAGGAGCATCTCGCGCGGATGGCCGAGGGGGCGAAGGTGGTCGGGCTGCGGCCGCCCCCGGTCGACCCGGAGGCGGCCGTGCGCGCCTACCTTCGGGAGACGGGGATCGAGCGCGCGGCGATGCGGATCACGTGGACCCGGGGAGCGCCGCGCGGGGCGCCCTCCCTGGTGGTGACGGCGCGCGACCTTCCGGCGCCTCCCGCCGAGGTGTCGCTCGCGATCGCGCCGTACCGGAAGGACCCAACCGATCCGCTGGAGAGGGTGAAGACGGTGAGCCGGGCGCGCGCCGCCCTCGCGCGGGAGAGGGCGCTCGCGCGCGGGGCCTACGACGCGCTGGTGGCGACGGCGGACGGGGACTTCGCGGAGGGGACGGTGACGAACCTCTTCGTCTTCGCCGGAGGGTCCCTGAGGACCCCCCCTCCCGAGCGGGGAGTGCTCGCGGGGACCGTGAGGAAGATCCTCCTCGGAGGCCTCCGCGTCCCGATCCGGGAGGAGCGCGTGCGCGGGGAGGACCTCGCCGCGGCCGAGGAGGTCCTCGTCACGAACGCGCTGGTCGGGCCGGTCCCCGTCGCGGCGATCGAGGGGTTCCCCCGGGCCCTCCCCGGCGCGCGGGGCGCGCTGGCGGCGAAGGCGCGGGACCTCTACCGGGCCGCGGTCGAGCGCTACGTCGCGGAGCGCGCGGGAAGGGCGCCTATAATCCCTCCCCCCCGGACCGCAGGACCTCTCCGATGAATTCCCTTCTCGCGATCGCGCTCCTATTCACGATCCCGCAGGGCACCCCCGCCGCCGACGACGACCCCGGGGTGGCCGAGGAGATCGATGCCCTCAAGAAGGCGGTGAAGTCGAAGGACGACTCCGCCGCCGTCGGGGCGATCGACAAGCTCACCCAGAAGGCGAAGGGCGCGGGCCCGAAGGACCGGACGAAGATCGCCTCGGGGATCGGCTCCTGCTTCGACGCCGTCCGGGTCCCCTCGGAGGGGCAGAGCAAGAACGAGGTCTTCCGGCTCTACATCGGGGCCGCCGCGTCCCTCGGCACGATGAAGGAGGACGGGGTGAAGCCCCTCCTCGCGGCGATCGACAACCGGAAGTTCCGGCACGAGATCGAGCTGCGCAGCCACTTGATCGCGGAGGCGGGGAAGACGAAGTCCCCGGCCGCGATCAAGCCGCTCCTCGACCTCCTCGACGACAAGGACTACCCGATCATCTCGGCCAGCGCGGCGGCGCTCGCGAACTTCCACGACGGGAAGGAGCCGGACCGCAAGAAGATCGTCGAGCAGATCGTGAAGCACCTCGAGTCGGTCCAGGGGGCGGCCGACCAGAACGCGCCGGACAACGAGGGGCGCCGGAAGTACGACGCCGTCGCCCCCTCGTTCATGGAGACGCTCGCCAAGGTGACCGGGGAGGAGATCCGCCAGACGCAGGGGTGGGTGAAGTGGTGGAACGACAACAAGAAGAGGAAGTGGTAGCCCGGCCCTTGGCGCGCCGTGCGGCCACGTTCGTCGGCTCGGCCCTCCTCCTCCCCGCCGCGGCCCTCCTCTACGCTGGAGCGGGAGGGGTGTCCGGCTGCGGGAGGGGGGCCCGCCCCTCCTCCGCGAACCGGCTCGGGGAGCCGCTGCGGCCCCGGGTCACGGTCCTCCTCGGGGAAGCGGGGGGGTTCCACTTCGTCCTCTCGCCGATCCATCCCGAGGCGGGACGGGCGCGGACCGACTCCGATTCCCTGGCCCGGCGCTTCGCCCTCCCCGGCGCGGGGCTCGCCACGCTCCACGTCCTGCGCTTCGAGGGGCCCTTGGGGGAGTTCGACCCGAAGGAGGCGGTCGTCCGGGCGACCTCCGAGGAAGGGGAGGAGGTCACCCTCCGCCCCCTCGGGACGTTCCGCGCCCCCTCCTCCTCGCTCGACGCCCTCGTCTTCCGCACCCTGGCGGGGCCGGGCGACCGCGCCACCCTCGCGCCGGGCTCGTGGATCCCCCTCGCCCTCGTCGTCCCCGGGGCGCGCGATCCCGAGCGCTTCCGCCGGGCGGAGGTCGCGGGGGCGGCCCTCGAGCCCGCGCGCGTGGACCTGGAGAACTGGAAGGCGTTCCTCGTCTCCCCGAGGCGCGACTTCTTCCGGTCGACCGCCCCCCCCTCCTCCGCGCGGGGAGATCGATGACGCTTTTCTTGACCCGCCCGGCGGCGGGGCGCATCCTGCGCCCCGCATCGGGCACCGTTTGATCTCCGACCTCGATCGAGCCGCGCGGAGCGGGCCGACCCCCCTGACGGCGGTCCGCGACGGGCGTTTGCGTACAGGGGTCCCTTCCGGGGACCGCGTTCCGATCCGTTTCGCCTTGGCCGCGAAGGGGGCGCTGGCCCCGCCGCGGGCACGGTCGAGGGGTTCGCCTCGGCGCGCGGACCCCGCGACCCGCTGATCCCCCGGACTCCGCCCGGACTTGCCGCCCGTCCTGCCGGGCGGCGCGCGTCGACCGGTCGCGGTCGGGAGGAGAGAGTCCGTGGACGATATCGTCACCGGAGGGATCGCCCTCCTTGCAGCGGGTCTCGGCGCCGCGGCCAGCGGCGTCCTCGTCACCCGGCGGGAGCGCCGGGCGGTCGGCGGGGCGAGGAGCCAGGCGGCGGAGATCCTCCGCAAGTCGGAGGAGGAGGCCAAGCGCCGGTCCCAGGAGGCGGAGCTGCGCTCCCGCGAGGACGCGGCCCGCCGGCGATCGGAGTGGGAGAAGGAGTCGGAGGAGAAGCGGACCGAGCTGCGGGAGGAGGGGAAGCGCCTGGAGCGTCGCGCCCAGTCGATCGACGACCGGACCGACCTCCTCACGCGGAAGGAGCGGACCCTCGAGGACCGGGACCGCTCCCTCCAGGCGCGGGAGGGGACGATCCGCTCCCGGGAGGAGGAGCTCGCCGGCCTCGTCGCCAAGGAGACGGAGCGGCTCCAGCAGGCCTCGGGCCTCTCCCGGGAGCAGGCGACGGACCTCCTCCTCGCGCGCCTGGAGGCGGAGAACGAGCGGGCGATCGCCGTGCGCCTCGAGCGCGCGCAGGCCCGCCTGAAGGAGGAGGAGTCGCGCCTCTCCCAGCGCGTCCTCTCCGTCGCGATCCAGAGGATGAGCGTCTCCCACGCCCAGGAGACGACCGTCTACGCCGTCGAGGTCCCGAACGACGACATGAAGGGGCGCCTGATCGGGAGGGAGGGGCGCAACGTCCGCGCCTTCGAGCGGGAGACCGGGGTCGACCTCATCGTCGACGACACCCCCGGGGTCGTCGTCATCTCCTCCTTCGACCCGGTCCGGCGGGAGGTCGCCCGCCGCGCCCTCGAGAAGCTGATCGCCGACGGCCGCATCCACCCGAGCCGGGTCGAGGAGGTCGTCGTCGAGACCCGCCGGGAGGTCGAGGCGGGGATCGAGGAGACGGGGCGGCGCACCCTCCACGAGCTCGAGATCCGCAACCTCCACCCCAAGCTCCTCCAGCTGATCGGCCAGCTCAAGTTCCGGACCTCCTACGGGCAGAACGTCCTCCTCCACTCGATCGAGTGCGCCTACCTCTGCTCCTCCATGGCGGCGGAGCTGGGCCTCGACGCGAACGTCGCCAAGCGCTGCGGGCTCCTCCACGACGTCGGGAAGGCGGTCTCCCACGAGATCGAGGGGGGGCACGCCGGGATCGGGGCGGACTTCGCGCGGCGCCACGGGGAGAACCGGATCGTCGTCAACGCGATCGCCGCCCACCACGAGGAGGTCCCCTACGAGAGCGCCTACGCCGTCCTCACCCAGGTCGGCGACGCGATCTCCGCCTCGCGCCCCGGGGCCCGCCGCGACTCCCTCGAGCGCTACCTGAAGCGCATGCGGGCCCTCGAGGAGGTGGCCGGCTCCTTCCCCGGCGTCGAGCAGGTCTACGCGGTGCAGGCCGGGCGTGAAGTCCGCGTCCTCGTCAACGCGGAGCGGATCGACGACGCCGCCGCCGTCCGCGTCGCGCGCGACATCGCCCAGCGCGTCTCCGACGAGCTCGAGTTCCCCGGCGAGATCAAGGTGACCGTCCTGCGGGAGACGAAGGTCGTCGAGTTCGCGCGGTGAGGAAGGCGCGGGTCGAGGAGGAGGGGGGGCTCTTCTCGCCCCGGAAGGACCCCGCGGCCCCGGAGGGGGTGCGGATCTACTCCGTCACGGAGCTCACCCTCGAGCTCAAGGACCTCCTCGAGGACGCCTTCCCCGACCTCTGGATCGAGGGCGAGGTGACGAACCTCTCGCGCCCCGCCTCGGGCCACGTCTACTTCTCCCTCAAGGACGAGGGGGCGGAGATCGGGGCCGTCCTCTGGCGGACACAGGCGGCGCGGCTGCGCTTCGACCTCCAGGCGGGGGCCGCCGTCCTCGTCCACGGCAAGCTCGACCTCTACGCGCCCCGCGGCCAGTACAAGGTCATCGCCGACCGGATCGAGCCGAAGGGGGTGGGGGCGCTCCAGGTCCGCTTCGAGCAGCTGCGCAAGAAGCTCGAGGCCGAGGGGCTCTTCGCCGCCGAGAGGAAGCGCCCGATCCCCTTCCTCCCGGCCCGGATCGGGATCGTCACCGCCCCGCGGGCCGCGGCGATCCGCGACCTCCTCCACACGATCTTCGAGCGCTTCCCGCGCGCTTCGGTCCTCCTGCGCCCCGCGAAGGTCCAGGGGGAGGGGGCCGCGGAGGACTGCGCGAAGGGGATCGCCGACCTCGCGGAGTCGGGGGAGGTCGACGTGATCGTCCTCACCCGAGGCGGCGGGTCCCTCGAGGACCTGTGGGCCTTCAACGAGGAGGTCCTCGTCCGGGCCGTCGTCGCCTCCCCGATCCCCGTGATCTCCGCCGTCGGGCACGAGATCGACTTCACGCTCTGCGACTTCGCCGCCGATGTCCGGGCGAAGACGCCGACGGAGGCGGGCGTCCTCGTCGTGCCCGACCTCGAGGAACTCACCGCCCGCCTCGACGAGAACGCCCGCCGCCTCCGCGAGGGCCTCGCCGGGCGAGTCCGGGAACTCCGGGAGCGGATCGAGGGCCTCCGCAATCACTGGGTCTTTCGCCGCCCGCAGGCCCGCCTCGAGCTCCACGCGCAGGCCCTCGACGCGCGGATCGACGCCCTCGGGCGCGTCCTCGACGCGATCTTCGCCGGCGCGCGCCACCGGGCTGCCGACCTCGGCCGGCGCCTCGAGGCGGCGCGCCCGGGCGCCCGCCTCGCGCGGGACAGGGAGCGCATCCTCGCCGCCGACCGCCGCCTCGAGTCCTCCCTCGCCGCGCGCCTGCGCTCCGCGCAGGAGCGCTACGAGCGGGCCGTCGACCGCCTCGAGGCTCGGTCCCCCGTCGCGATCCTCGCGCGGGGGTACAGCCTCGCGCGGTTGGCGGGGGAGCGGGGCTTCGTGACGGACGCGTCCCGGCTGAAGGTCGGGGACCTCCTCGAGACCACCTACCACGCCGGGCGGAGCCTCTCTCGCGTCGAGGAGGTGAAACGAGACGGGCCCGCCGGTCCGCCCGGCGGGAGCGGGACGGGGAGCGGCGCGGATCGATCCTCGGCCTCGTCCGCGTAGCGGCAATCTCCCTCGGGACTCGGTCCGAAGACGCGCTCCACGGAGAGTCGCCTTGGCCGCGGCGCTCCGGGTGGTCAGGAACCCGATCGCCGGCCGCGGGGCGCCAGGTCAGGGTTCTTCCGTTTCATGTAGCCGATTCGTCCCAGGGGGGTTCTCTCATCCAGCGTGCTGAGTCGCCGCCTCCCTCCCTGCTCGAGGTCGAAGATCGCCCAGTCCGACCGGTAGACCCAGGGATCCTCGGGAAGGGTCTCGATGATGCGCCGCCAGAGCGACTTGGCGCCCTCCGCGTCCCCGGAGTGGAAGCGGGCGACACCGAGGAGGTAGAGAGCCTCGGCGCCGCGGGTCGCCGGTGGCCGGGTCTGGTAGGGGGCAAGCGCTTCGCGCAGTTCATCGAACTCCCCTCGGGAGAAGCGCGCGTGCGCGCGCTCGATCGAGAGGTCCTCCGCCCAGGGTCCACGCCCCTCGATCCGGGCGAAAGCTCGCTCCATCCCGTCGAAGTCGCCGGCGAGGCGCAGGGCGTGGCCGAGGCCGTATGCCGCGCGGTCCCGCTCCGGACCCGGGGGCAGCTTCGCGAGGGCGCGTTCGTAGGCGGCGCGCGTCCGCTCGGTCTCCCCGAGATCGAGGAACCGCTCGGCCGCCAGGAGCAGCGAGTCGATCCGCCCCTCTTCGGCCTCCCGTTCGATGCGGACCTCCTCCTCCGAGGGGCGGTTCCACGTTGGATACGCCCGGAGAGTCTCTCGAAGCCTCTCGTAGAGCGCGTCCTCGGTCGAGTAGTTGTCCGCCTCGGCGACGACTCTTCCGAGGGGGCTCATGATCAGGATGGGAGGGGTGGCGACGCCCATCCCGCCGAGATCCGGTCGCACCTTCACGACGAACTCCCGCGCCTCCCGATCGGCGGCCGCTCCCCCGGGAAACAGGTCGAAGTAGAACGGGATGAACCGGCGGTTGACGAGCCTCCTCACCCGCTCGTCGCCGAAGGGCCCCGCACGGAGGACCTCGGCCGCGGGTCACCACCCGCCATCGGGGGTCGTTCCGAACGCGACGGGCTTGATGAGGAGGAGCCGACCCTGGTCGGCGGAGGCTTCGCGGGCGGTCCGGAAAGGGAGGTACCAGCGGATCCCCGTGTGGTCCTTCGCGAGCGGATTCCCCTGCGCGACCTGGGGAAGAGTCAGAGCGAGCAGCGCACAACCGATCATGACCGACACCGAAACCGGGGGGATTGTGCGCGGATCGACGCGCTTCGTCACGAGGGTCCCTTCGACCGGAGGACCCTCGGGGGAGGGCATGCCTCCCGAACGGCCGGCTGTTCCTTGAGGGGAAGCACCGAGGTCCGCCGTCCGGCGCGAGGCTCCCCTCGAATCGGGCGACGAAACGGCGTCGCCTCCCGACCGCGGCCAGCCGGATCAGGTTCTGGGGGCCGACGCAGACGGTGCCGCGTTCGCGCAAGGGTCAGGAGGCGCGGTCCGCGAAGGCCTCGTGGAGGGGAGCGCCGCGGTAGGCCGCGTGGACGAGGACGTTCGTGTCGAGGCGGGTCTTCTCCACCGCTCATTCGTACGTCTCCTCGCGACGGAGGGGTCCGAGCACCCGCCCCTCGACGGCCACCATCGGATCGGGCCTGCGGTCGGCCGAACGGCGCCCCTTCCCGGTCCTGTTCCCCCGCGGGACTTCAAGCTGCCGCAGGTACTCCTGCGGGCCGAAGGCCCGGGATGGCCTTCCCCCGCGGAAGACGACGACGGCAGCCTTCTCGTCCCGCCTCGCGTAACCGAGGATCTGGTCCGCGATGCTCCGTGGGAAAGGCTGACTCAGCATGTCCGGAGGGAGAGTTTCGCTTCGCGGAGGCGCGCCCGACGGGCCGGGCGCTCGACGTCGAGGTGGACGGCGCCGCGGGTCCAACGGGAGGCGAGGAGCCTCGCGAGGGTCGTCTTCCCGGCCTGGCGACTGCCGATGAGCCCGACAACCGGGAACTGCCGGAGCCGACGCCGGGGCGGGGCCTCCCAGGGACGGGGGATCATGACCTTGAAAATCTAAAGGT
>JAKEFM010000369.1 GCA_022616055.1 Planctomycetota bacterium | reverse complement strand
GCGGGCCGGTCGTGATCAGCGCGAACTCCCTGCCGCAGGTGGGGAACTTCGCCTTCGAGATCGGCTGCGTCGGCGGCCCGCCGAATGCGATCGGCTCGCTCGGGTTCAGCTCGGCCGGGCTGGCTGCTCCGATCTCCTTCGGCGGGCTCTCCGTGTGGATCGATCCCTCCGCTCCGATGTTCTTCGGGATTCCCTCGCTGACGGGGCCGTCGGGGGAGGTGGCTCAGTCGGTCCCGATCCCCCTGAACCCGACTCTTGCGGGAGCGCAGGCGTTCGCCCAGTTCGCTTGGCCCGACCCGTGCGCCCCGGGAGGGTACTCAGGGTCGAGCGGCCTGGCGGTGGTCGTGATTCCGTAGGAGGAGGAGGGCTACTTCGGGCTCTCCTCCTTCTCCAGGGGCACGAGGAGCTCCTTCGGGCCGGAGGCGTCGACGCGCAGCGGGACGGTCCGGGTCCGGTATCCCTTCCCCCTCCCCTCGACGGAGTAGGTCCCGGGAACCAGCACCGCCCACCACTTCGCGGCGTATTTCGTGTCCGAGCCGCCCTCCTGGAGAGATGGCGCGACTTCCCTCCCCTCCGAGTCGGCGATCCGGATCTCCGGTTCCTCGACGCGGCCGCCCTCCGACCCGATGCAGGCGAGGCGGACGGTCGTCCCGCGCTTCAGGTCGAGGCGGAATCCCACCTCTTCTCCCGCGCGGACGCTCCGCTCTCCCGACAAGGGGACAGCGTAGGTCGGCGCGCGGGCGCTGACGAAGTACGTCCCGGGCGGGATCCCTTCGAGGAGGGCCTTTCCCTCGCGATCCGTCTTCCCCGACATCGTCGAGAAGGAGGGTCCTTCTCCCGACCCCCGCTCGCGGAGCCAGACCCAGACGTCCTCGAGGGGCTCCCCGTCCGGGCCGCGGACGAGGACCCGCGCCGCGCCCCCGCTCTCGAGGAGGAAATCGACGACGGTCGGCTCGCCCTCCGCGACACGGACCCCCTCTCGTCGCTGCGGGGCGAGGC
Source organism: Planctomycetota bacterium (assembly GCA_022616055.1). Taxonomy (GTDB): domain Bacteria; phylum Planctomycetota; class UBA1135; order UBA1135; family JAKEFM01; genus JAKEFM01. Next base: position 124 of record JAKEFM010000369.1, on the reverse strand, counting down.
CGGCCCGCTCTCGGTCCTTCCCCGAGTGCACGTCCGCGGTGACGGAGCAGGTCCCGGGCGGGAGGTCGCCGATCGCGTAGCGCCCCTCTCGGTCCGTCTGCGCCCAGGCTCGGTCCCGGAAAGG
>JAKEFM010000061.1 GCA_022616055.1 Planctomycetota bacterium | reverse complement strand
GGCGACCGCGCTCAGGCCCGCGATCTCGCCCGGGGCGTTCGTCCCGATCTCCAGGACGACGACCTCCGTCCGGCGGTCGATCCGCAGGAGGGTGAGGGGGACGCCGACGGCGTTGTTGAACGACTTCTCGGAGGCGACCACACGCCGCCTCCGGGCGAGTAGGTGCGCGAGGTAGTCCTTCGTCGTCGTCTTCCCGCAGGAGCCCGTGATCCCGACGACCGGGATCGCGGCGCGCTCGCGGTGGCGCGCCGCGAGGTCGAGGAGCGCCCGGCCCGTGTCGGACGCCTCGAGGCACGCGCGGCCGGGCCGCGGCGCGGGGGCGCGCCCCGTCTCGACGAGGCAGGCGCTCGCCCCCTTCTCCAGGGCGGCGCCGGCGAAGGCGTTGCCGTCGAAGCGCGGGCCGCGGAGTGCGACGAAGAGGTCCCCCGCCCGGACCGTCCGGCTGTCCGTCGAGACGCCCCGCAGCGCGAGGCGAGGGCCGCCCCAGGCGAGCCTCGCCCCGGTCCCCGCGAGGAGGGCGCGCAGATCAGCCGATTCCACGGAGCGCCTCCCGCGCGACCTCCCGGTCGTCGAAGGGGCGGATCTCCCGCCCGACGATCTGGACACGCTCGTGCCCTTTCCCGGCGATCAGGACGAGGTCGCCCCGCCTCGCCGCGCGGATCGAGGCGTGGATCGCGGCCCCCCGGTCGGGCTCGAGGACGACCCCGTCCGCCCGGCCGACCCCCGAGCGGATCTCCTCGAGGATCCGCAGCGGACGCTCCGAGCGGGGGTTGTCGCTCGTCAGGTAGAGGAGGTCCGCGTGCCGCGCGGCGACGGCCCCCATGCGGGGCCGCTTCGTTCGGTCGCGGTCCCCCCCGCATCCGAAGACGACGAGGAGCCGGCCCTTCACGAGGGGGCGGAGGCCGGAGAGGACCGCCTCGAGGGAGGCGTCCGTGTGGGCGTAGTCGACGACGACGCGGAAGGGGGAGCCCGCGTCGACGCGTTCGAGCCGCCCCGGGACCCCGCCGACGCCGGCGAGCCCCTGCGCGACCGTCTCGATCGGGACGCCGAGGCCGAGCGCCGCGGCGCTCGCGCCGAGCGCGTTGAGGACGTTGTGGAGGCCCGGCATCCGGAGCGCGATCGGGGCCGAGCGCCCCCGCGCGAGCAGCCGGAAGCGGATCCCGTCGAGCCCGGGCTCGATCCCCTCCGCCCGCACGGACGCGTCCGGGGAGATCCCGTACCGCAGGACGCTCGCCCGCGTGCGCTCGCCCATCCTCCGGGCCGAGGGGTCCTCGGCGCAGAGGGCGGCGACGGCCCCCGGCGCGAGCCCGTCGAAGAGCCGCGCCTTCGCCTCGCGGTAGGCGTCGAGGTCGGCGTGGTAGTCGAGGTGCTCCGGGGTGAGGTTCGTGAAGACGGCGGCGTCGTACGCGATCCCGCGGACGCGCGACTGGTCGAGGGCGTGGGAGGAGACCTCCATCACGCACGCGTCGGCGCCCGCGTCGAGGAGCTCCCGCAGGTGTCCCTGCAGGGCGACCGCGTCGGGCGTCGTGTTCGGCGCGGGGAGGGACCGCGCGAGGAGGTCGTAGGCGACCGTCCCGAGGAGCCCGACCTTCCGGCCGGTCGCCTCGAGGATCGCCCGGAGGAAGTAGGTCGTCGTCGTCTTGCCGTTCGTGCCCGTCACCCCGACGCAGAGGAGCCGCCTCGAGGGGTGTCCGAACCAGGCGGCGGCGACCTCGGCGGCGGCGGCCCGGGGATCGGGGACGACGACCTGCGGGATCGGGAGGTCCGGGATCGGGCGCCGGACGACGGCCGCCGCGGCGCCGCGTCGGACGGCCTCCCCCGCGAAGGTCGCGCCGTCCTGCTTCGCGCCGGGGATGGCGACGAAGATGTCCCCCTCGCAGACCCGCCCGCTGTGGAGCGCGATGCCCGCCACGCGCGGGTCCGGCGGCGGGGAGTCCCCGGCCTGCGGGTGGACCTGGCGCGCCCCGAGCGGCTCGAGGACGGCGAGTAGCTCCGACAGCCGGCCGATCACCGCGCCCCACCCTCCGGGGAGATCCCCGCCGGCGCGGGGAGGAGCCGGACGTCCATCGTCCCCCCCGCGGCGAGCGCGACGGAGGGCGGGATCCGCTCGAGGTAGGCGAGCGTCCGCTCGAGGAGCCTCCCGGCGTGGGGGGCCGCCACGTCGCTCGCGTAGTACTTGCCCCCCTTCGGCTCGTCGATGAGGAACAGGACGAGCGCGGCGGGCTCCTCGGCCGGGGCGAACCCGACGAAGGTCGACGTGTAGCGGCGCCCGGGGCCCGACCTCGTGGCCGCGTCCTTCACGGTCGTCCCGGACTTCCCGGCGATCGCCACGCGCTCGGAGCGGATCTTCTTCCCGGTCCCCGTCCTTACGACCTCGCCGAGCGCGTCGAGGACGATCGAGTGGGTCCGCTCGGACACGACCCTGCGGGCCCGCGCCCGGTCGCGCGAGCGGGCGAGGAGGGTCGGCGCGACGAGGTGGCCGCCGTTCGCGAGCGCGCAGAAGGAGGCCGCGAGCCGGATCGGCGTCGTCGTCAGCTCGTAGCCGAAGGAGACGGAGACGAGGGAGTAGTTCTCGGTCCAGCGCGCGCGGGGGTGCACGACGCCGTCCCGCTCGCCGGGGAGCTCGATCCCCGTCGCCTTCCCGAAGCCGAACCGCCGCACCCAGCGCTCCGTCCGCTCGATCCCGAGCCGCAGGCCGATCCTCGCCATCCCGATGTTGCTCGAGTGGGCGAGGACGTCGCGGCCGCTCAGGGTCCCCATCGGCTCGTGGTCGCGCACGATCCGGGGTCCGAAGGCCGCCTGGCCCGAGGATCCGCACGCGAAGCGCTCCTCGGGATCGAAGATCCCCTCCTCGATCCCCGCGGCGTAGACGAAGGGCTTGAAGGCCGAGCCGGGGGAGTAGGTCCACGCCACGGCGCGGTTCATCATCTCGGCGTAGGGGGGGGCGTACTCCTCCGATCGGTTGGGGTCGAACCGCGGGTAGGACTCGAGGGCGAGGACCGCGCCGTCGCGGGGGTCGAGCACGATCGCGACGGCGCACTCCGGCGAGAAGGCCTTCGCGGCGCGCGCGAGCTCCTCCGCCGCGAAGGCGCCGACGGCGGCGTCGACGGTGAGGAGGAGGTCGGAGCCCGGCTCGGGCTCGGTCTCCTCCACCCGAGCGATCCCGCGCGAGGCGCCCGGCGGGCTGGGGAGGATGCGCCCGAAGGAGCGGCGGCCCCCCTCCCCCCGGAGGGGGGCGTCGAACCGCTGCTCGACTCCGCTCCTCCCGATCCCCTCCCGGTCGACGTGGCCGAGGACGTGGCCGAGGATCTCCCCCTGCGGGTAGGCCCGGACGCACGCCTCGACGAAGCGGAAGCCCGAGATCCGGTGAAGCGCGAGGACCCGCTCGACCGCCTCCCGCTTCGACTGGGGGAGGTCTCGGGCCACGCGGCGGTAGAGCCGGTCCCCGGCGATCCTCCCGCGCACCTCCTCCTCGGGGCCGCCGAGGACGGGGGCGAGGAGCGAGGCGACGCGGCGCGGATCCTTCTCCCCGGCGATCCTCACCTCGCGCGGGGCGACCTCCAGCTCGGAGACCGGGACGGACACCGCGAGGACGCGGCCCGTCCGGTCGAGGATTCGCCCCCTCGGGGGAGCCATCTCCTCGACGCCCCGGCACATGCGCTCCGCCCGGGCGGCGAGCTCGGGGCCCCGGATCCCCTGGAGGTAGACGAGGCGGGCCCCGAGGCCGGCGTAGAGGAGCCCGAGGAGCGTGATCGGGAGGGCGAAGGGGATGGGGCGGGGTCCCACCGCTCACCCCCCCCCGTCCCGCCGCAGCCGCGCGATCCGCTCCGCCACGCGGGCGGGGGCCCGCAGCTCCTCCACGAGGGCGGCCTCGGCCGCGATCGAGCGCTCGAGGGCGCGGTTCCTCCGGAGGAGGACGTCGACCTCGGCCCCGAGCTCGCCCGAGGCGCCGCGGAGGACGACGGTGAGGAGGGCGAAGGAGAAGCCGGCGAGCAGAAGGAACGTCGTCGCCGGACGCCGCCATCCCCTCCCTCGCCCGGACCTCACGCGGCCACGACCTCCACCAGCCGCAGCCGCGCGGACCGGCTGCGGCGGTTCCGGTCGATCTCCCCGGGCGTCGGTCGGATCGGCCGCTTCGTCACGAGCCGGAAGCGCCCCTCCGCCGTTCCCGCGCGGAAGAAGCGCTTCACCTCCCTGTCCTCGAGGGAGTGGAAGGCGATCACGCCGAAGCGTCCCCCCGGCGCGAGCCTCGACGCGACGGCGGGGAGTCCCGAGCGCAGCTCCTCGATCTCCCGGTTCACCGCGATCCGCAGCGCCTGGAAGGCCCGCGTCGCCGGGTGGAGACGGGAGCGCCCGCCGCCCCGGACGGAGGCGAGGACGCGGGCGAGTTCGAGGGTCCGGAGGATCGGCCCCCGCCGGCGCGCGCCCACGATCGCGCGCGCGAGGGCCCGGGCGCGGCGGTCCTCGCCGAACCGGAAGATGAGGTCGGAGAGGGCCCGCTCCGGGAGGCGGTTGACGAGGTCGGCGGCGGTTTCCCCCTCCTCTCCGGGATCCATCCGCATGTCGAGGGGGCCGTCCGCCGAGAAGGAGAAGCCCCTCTCCGCCGTGTCGAACTGGAGGGAGGAGGCGCCGAGATCGAGGAGGGCCGCCTCGACGCTACGGATCCCCTCGGCGTCGAGGGCGTCGGGCGCCTCCGAGATTCGGGCGTGACGGAGGCGGACCCGGCCGCCGTAGGGAGCGAGCCTCTCGCGCGCGACCGCGAGGGCGAGGGGGTCGCGATCGATTCCGAGGAGGACCCCGTCGGGCGCGTTCGCGTCGAGAAGCGCCGAGGCATGGCCCCCCGTGCCGACGGTCCCGTCGAGGACGCGGGCTCCGGGCCGCACGGAGAGGCCCGCCACGACCTCGGCGAGGAGCACCGGCTCATGCACCGGCGTGGCCCTCCTGTCGGCCGCTCCCCCCTTCCTCGAGGAGGTCGGCCAGCTCGTCGAAGCGCGGCTCCATCTCCTCCTGGAACTTCTCCCACCGGCCGGTCGACCAGATCTCGATGTGATCCCCGACTCCCACCACGACCACGTCGCGCTCGATCCCCGCGCGGGACTTCAGGAGGTCCGGGAGGAGGATCCGGTTCTGGCCGTCGAGGAAGACGAGGTGGGAGGAGGCGAACAGGATCCGACGGAAGGCGCGCTGCTGCGGCTTCTCCGTGATCCCGCGCGTCCCGAGCTCCCTCGAGATCTGGGAGAAGCGCGCCTCCGTGAAGAGGTAGAGGCAGCCGCCGATCCCGCGAGTCAGATAGAAGCGCTCCCGCTCTTCCTCGCGCTCGAGCGCATCCAGGATGCGCTTGGGCACGACGAGACGGTTCTTCTCATCGAGGGAGTGTTGGGACTCCCCGGCAAACATTGCCTACCACTCCTGTCCACTTCGTACCACGCGCGGCGCAATCTACCTACCTCCGACTTACCGCGCAAGGGGGAAATCCCAACAACCCCCGATTCCTCCGGAACCTCGTGCGCTGAAAGCGTTTTGGCCGGGGATTAGACCGAGGAGTTCACGGTTTCTCCACCATTTTCTCAGAATCCTCCCCCACCGCCTCCACCGCGCCTCCCTGCGCATCCGGCGCGTCTCCCCCGGCCCCCGGCTCCTCGATTCCCAGGAGGGCCCTGAGCTGCCGGCGAAGCTCCTCGACCCGCTCGGGGGTCATCTCGGGGACGACGACCTCGAGCCGCTCCGGGCTCCCTTTCCCCGGCGAGAGGATGAGCCGGTCGGGTTGCTCCCCTCCCGCTCCCCCTCCCCCTCCCGCCTCCCCCCTCCGCGTCTCGAGGAGGCGGAAGACCCGCTTCCGGGTGAGGAGGAGGGCGAGGAGGTATCGGAGCCCCGGTTCCGCCCCTTCCGCGGGCATTCGGGAGAAGGCCTCCCGCAACGCCTCGACGTCGATCGCCAGCCGGCGCCTCGGATCGCGGGCGTAGCGCGTCTTCCAGTAGAACTCCCCGGGGGAGGCGGGAGCGGCCTGGAAGCAGGCGACGCACCGGTCGAGGCGCTCGATCCCCCCCTCCAGCCGGAGGAGGGAGAAGTGCGCCTCCCCCTCCTCGAACCCCCGGCCGCACGAGGCGCAGGCGCGGGCCCGGCGCGCGATCTTCCAGGTGGTCGTCATGGCGGCGGAGATCTTAGGGGTCCGTGGCGCCCGGCAAGGGCCTTCTCCCCCCACTCGCTCGGCGGAATCCCGCGAGAGGACACGGCGGCCACCTCGGCCCGAGCGAAAGGGGCCCGGCGACGCCCGCGCCTGTACGGGAGTGAACCCTCCGGAGTGTCTCGGAAGTCGAGGAGGCCTCTCCGACTTCGCCCCTTCGGGCCCCTGCCGCCGCACCGATCGCCTCGTCGCTGCGGAGGGGAACAGAGTCCTGCTCCCCTTGCGGCCGTCAGCGCCCGCTGTGCCCCGCCCCCGGACGCGGAAGGGGCGCGGGGGCCGGTGGGGCCTTCCCAGCCTCGTCCCGGAACCTCGCGAGCGCGGCTTCGAGGGTGCCCCGGAGTTGCTCGTCTCCGGGCAGGCACCTCGCGAGGGCCTCCTCTTCGATCTTGACCGCGTCCGTCAACCTACCGTTCGCGTCGAGTGCATGGGCGAGGGTGTCCAGGATCAGGGCCCGCCGCCCCGTCGCTTCGACCGCGGTCTCGGCGAGGGCGAGCGCGAGCTCGAAGCCTTCGGGGCGAGGGTTCGTCGGGTCGACGAACCTCCACGCGTAGTCGTTCATGAGCAATCCGATCTGCCCATCCTTTGCCGTTTCGACGCGATGCGCGCGGGCGAGCGCGACCGCCTCTCCCATCTCACCTCGACCCGCGAGCCACACGATCCCCTCCCACCACTCGCGCGCCGACGCAGGGCGGGCGCGGTCGAGGAGACCCGCCATGCGGCGGGCCGACCCGGAACTCTCGAGCCGGCCGAGCCGGTCCCGCAGGGCGCCGAGCCCGACGTCGTCGAGGGCGAGCCAGCCGAGGCCCGCCGTCGCGAAACCGAGCGCCGCGGCTTCCTCGTCGCCGCGCTCGGCCGCTTCGATCGCGCCCATGAACGCGCGGCGCGCCGCGGGACGCGGATCGTCCGCCCGGATCCGATACGCCCCCACGAGGGCTCCCGTCTCCTCCCCCGCGATCTCCGGCGTGCCGTCGCCGTCGAAGTCCGCCAGGATCAGCGTGAAGATCCCGCGGCGCGTGTCGGTCCGGTAGCGGCGCGTGCCGTCGAGGGCGTACACGGAGATCCCGAGCCCCATCGTCGAGGCGACGAGCTCGCGCCGGCCGTCGCCGTCCGTGTCCGCGGCGAGCACCGAGTACATGTTGTTCCCGGTCGCGCGGTCGAGCCGATCTTCCCCTCCCGGCCCGTAGACGAGGATCCGTCCCGGGCCGCGGGCAGTCACGATCTCGTCGCGGCGGTCGGCGTCGAGGTCGACGGCGAGGAGAGACACGACCTCCCGACCCGCCTCCCGCGTGAAGAGGGTCGTTCCGTCCGGAGCGACCGCGAGGACTCGCCCCGAAACGGTCGCGGCGACGACCTCGCTCCGTCCGTTTCCGTCGAGGTTCGCCGCGACGAGGAGCGCGACAGGCTCGCCGAGGCGCGGCGCCGCGAAATCGGCAAGGGGGGAGCCGTTCCCCGCGAGAGCGACGATCTCCCCCTTCTCGGTACCGGCGAGGATCTCCGCGCGCCCGTCCCCGTCGAGGTCCGCCGCCGCGAGCGGCGCGCTGAAGAGCCTCGCGCCCCTGAACTCGGGGGAGCGCACCGCCGAGCCGACGGCGGTCGCGAAGCGCTCCCCGCCATCCGCACCGAACGCGCGCACCTCGCCTCCCTCGGTGCTCGCGACGATTTCGGCGCGCCCGTCGCCGTCGAGGTCGGCCACGACGAGGGCGCTCACCGCCCCGTTCGCCCGCATGTCGAACCGCGGCGACCCGTCCGGCCCGAAGGCGAGGACCGCGCCCCTCTGCGTCCCGACGAGCACCTCCGGCTTCCCGATCCCCTCCCCGTCGCGGACGACGATCGCACGCACCTCCCCGCCCACGTCCCGTTCCCAGAGCGAGTCCCCTTCGGGTCCGCTCGCGAGGAGCTGGCCGCCGCTCGATCCGGTGACGAGCTCGGTCCGCCGGTCGCCGTCGAGGTCGCCGGCGACGAGGGCCCCGTGGATATCGTCGAGCCGGATCTCGAAGAGCCGGTCCACGCGCGGCACGATCGCCAGGATTTGGTCCTCCGCGACGCGCGCGAGCACCTCGATCTTCCCGTCGGCGTCGAGATCGCACGCGAAGAGGTCGAAGACGCGCGCTCGCGCCGGGACCTGGAAGCGCCTCGAACCGTCGGACTCGAGCGCCAGGATGCCCCCCGAGTGCAGCCCGGCGAGGAGCTCGCGCCGCCCGTCGCCGTCGAGGTCGATCGCGAGGAGGCTCATCGCCGGTTCGCCCGCCTCGTGGCGGAAGAGGACCGAGCGGTCGTTCGCGCGAAGCGCGAGGATCCGTCCGCCCGTCTCTCCCGCGACGATCTCGGGGCGTCCGTCCCCATCGAGGTCGGTCGCGAGGACGGTGTGCGAGAACCCGGGGAGCTCCTCGTCGAAGAGTGGGTCGCCGTTCGCGCGGAAGGCGAGGAGGCGTCCGCTCGAAGGCCAGAAGCGCTGCGTCTGCGTCGTGGCGAGGATCTCCGGGGGCCCGTTCCCGTCGAGGTCGGACGCCGCGAGCGCCGTCACCCACCCCTCGACCTCCCTCGACCACAGGGTCGAGCCGTCGGGCCGGAGGACCAGGATCTGCCCGCCCGTCGTCCCTGCGACCACCTCCTCCCTCCCGTCTCCGTCGAGGTCGGCCGCGATCAGATCGGTCCCGCCGGTGCGCGTCGACCAGATGAAGTGGGAGTAGCTGCCCCCGCGCGCCCGGGCGGAGTAGAGCGGGCGACCGTCGGCGGAGAACGCGAGGATTCGCCCGGTCGACGTCGCGGCGACGACCTCCGTGGGCGGGCGCCCGTCGAGATCGACGGGCCGGAGGGAGACGATCCCTTCGGAGCCGGTCTCGACGTCGAGGGTCCTCGCGCCTTCCCCGTCCACCGCGAGGAGACGCCCGGAGTTCGTCCCGGCGACGAACTCGGGGAGTCCGTTCCCGTCGAGGTCCGCCGTCGCGAGGACGCGGACGGCCCCGCGCGCGTCGATCTCGCGGAGAGGCGCGCCGCTCGACGAGAAGATCGTGAAGGAGGAGGCGGTGTCGGGCGACGCCGCGATCTCGGGAAGGCCGTCGCCGTCCAGGTCGGCGATGGCGCAGGCGAGACACCAGTTCGACCCCAGGCGGAAGTCCAGGCGCCGCTCGATCGGCGCGAGCCAGAGGCGGACGCGGGTCGTTCCTCCCGAAAGGAGGACGAGGTTGTCGCGGTCGCGCCGGTCGTGCTCCATCCGGTGGGCGCGCACGGAGTAGACGCCCGGCGGGAGGAGGAGCGGTCCCGCGAGCGGCAGGGCGAGCGAGCGAAGCGGAGCGCCGACGCCGGCCCGCGCTCCCCTGAAGACCTCGACCTGGAGCCCCTCCTGCGTCGTCTCGAAGACGAATTCCCCGCGTTCCCAGACGACAGAGCAACGAGCCTGCGCCCCGGCCGGGCTCACCTGCGCGACCCGCTCCTGCGGCTCGAATCCCTCGAGCTCGAAGCGCGCGCGGTAGCGCCCCGCCCGGGCGGAGACCAGGAGGGGAGTGGTTCGCGGAACCTCCACCACGAGCCCCCCCTCGCCGACGAGGGACACCTGCGCGCCGGGAGGGTCCGACTCGAGCTGGATCACGCCGTTGCGGCTCGCGAGGCCGCGGTCGTAGTGCTTCGAGCGCCCCCGCTCGACGAGCACCTCCTCCTCCCCGATGGTCTCCATGTCCTCGTCGTCCTTGACGAGCCGCGCGCGGTGGAGGCCGGGAGAGAGCGCGAGGTTCGAGAGGGGCGTCGTCCCCCTCGCCTCGCCGTCGACGAAGACCACGGCTCCCGCCGTCGGCGAGGTCACCGTCAGGTACCCCGGCTGGCGCCACTACCAGATCCCAGCGGCGATCCCCCCCACCAGCAGCGCCCCCGCGGCCGCGCTCACGGCGCGGTGGCGCCGGGCGAACTTGAGAACCCGCGTCCCCGCTCCCGCCGGCCGCGCCGCGATCGGCCGGTACGAGAGGAACGCGCGCAGGTCCGCCGCGAACGCCCCCGCCGTCGCGTACCGCCTGTCCGGGTCCTTCTCGATCGCCTTCTGCACGATCGTCACCAGGTCCCGCGGCAGGAGGGGGTTGAACTTCCGCGGACTCGCCGCCTCCTTCGCCACGATCCTCGCCAGCACCTCCTGCGTCGTCTCCCCGTCGAACGGACGCCGCAGCGTCAGCAGCTCGTAGAGCGTCACCCCCAAGGAGAACACGTCCGTCCGGTGATCCACGGGGATCCGACGCGCCATCGCCTGTTCCGGCGAGACGTAGTAGGGCGTCCCCGCGAACTCCCCTGTCTGCGTCATCGAAGGGAGGCCTTCCTCCCGCGCCAGGCCGAAGTCCGTCAGCACGGCCCTCCCGTCTTCCCGCACCAGCACGTTCGACGGCTTCACGTCCCGGTGGATCACCCCGCAGCGGTGCGCGTGCTCGAGCGCGTCGGCGACCTCCGCAGCCAGACGACAGACCGTCTCGATGTACGTCCGGTTCCACGCGCTCGAGGGGGCACGCGATCCTCTCGCCCCCTCGCTCGCGCTCCGTGCGCCCTCCGCGCTCCTCGGGGCCACGGGCTCCCCTTCCGTCGCGGCCGGCCGCTCCCTCCGATGCGCCGCACGGCTCACCGCCGCCCCCACCGCCTCTCCGCCCAACGTCCCGGGACTCTCCTCCCGCATCTTCGCAATCACGCGATCGAGCGGCATCCCCTCCACGAACTCCATCGCGAAGTAGTGAAGGCCGTCCGCTTCGCCCACCGCGTACACCTCGACGATGCCGGAATGCCGCAGCCGCGCCGCCGTCGAAGCCTCCCGTCGAAAGCGTTCGACCGCCTCCGGCGGAAGCGTGACATGCCCCGGCAGGACCTTGAGCGCCACCGTCCGTCGAAGCGAGACCTGCTCCGCCTCGTAGACGACGCCCATTCCCCCCCGCCCCACCTCGCGGATCAGGCGGAAGTCCCCGACCGTCCGGCCGGCCGCGCGATCGGGCTCCGGCGCGCGCGCCGGCTCCTCCCCGCCTCCCGCCGCTCCCTCCCCCACGAAACCGGCGATCGCCGCGTGGCCGCGCCAGAGCGCGACGATCCGCTCTCGGATGCGCTCCGCGACCTCGGGCCGCGCCGCGAGGAACGCATCCGGCTCGGGGGCCGAACCCTCCTCGAGGAGGCCCGAGTAGTCCCGGACCGCTTCCTCCGCGGAACGTTCGGCGTCGCCCTCCCTCGGTCCCTCGAGACTCACGGGACCCGTCCGGCGCCGCCCCCGATCGCGCGTCCCACCTTCTCGATCGCGCGCGAGCAGGTCTTCCGCGCCGCCTCGTCGCTCGCGCCGAGCGCCTGCGCCACCTCCGACCACGGCAGGTCGAGGAACATCCGGAGCTCGACGGCCCGCCGCTCGCGCTCGGAGAGGCCCTCCATCGCGCGGTGAAGGCGCTCGAGCTGCTCGCCCTCCGCGGCCCGGCGGCTCGGGCTCGCGCTCGTCGCCCCTGGCATGGCGGCGGGGAGGCGGGTCATCGCGCCGCCGTCGCGCCGGCGGGCGCCGAGCCACCGCGCCTTGTCGCGGATCGTGCAGTCGAGGATGTCGTCGAGCCAGGCGGCGAAGCTCCCCGGGCCGCGGTCGACGAACCGCGGGAGCCCCTGATAGGCCCGTCCGAAGACGCTCTGCGCGATGTCGGCCGGCTCGAACAGGTTCCTAAGGCGCGAGCCAATGCGGACCTGCGCGACCTTGAGGACGCGCGGGTAGAACGCGAGGAAGAGGTCCTCCGTCGCGGCGCGGTCCCCTGTTCGCGCGGCCGCGATCAGGGCGGCAGTGCGGTCCGGTTTCCCCACGAAAGGTGGATTCTCGCCGCGCAGGGTCGTACCGGCAACCCGAAGGATGTCCGGTCTGCGCCGTTCTTGCGCTTGGTCCGACGCAGACTCATCCACTCGAACCAGGGCTCCGCGGGGTCGCCCCGCTCCGGAGAAGACCCGATGAAACCGCTTTCCTGCCCGATCTCGGATGTCCTTGCCCCGGCCGCCTTCGCCCTGTTCTCGGTCCTCGCGGCTCCCCTCGCGGCGTTTCCGGGCGGCGACACGGGCGGGGTGCCCGCCGCGGGACATGTCGCGCGCCCCGACCGGCTTCCCCTCGCCTTCGTCGAGAACCGCGGCCAGTGGGACGCGGTCGCGCGATTCGTGGCGCGCCGCGGACCGATGGTCGCGCGCCTCGAGCCGGGGGCCGTCCTCCTCCAGCTCGAGCGCCCCTCGAAGCCGGGCGGAATCGAAGGCGTCGTGCTCCGCCTCGCGTTCGAGGGCGCCGGAGAGAGCGTGCGACCCGCCGGCGAGGGGCGCCTGCCGGGCGTGCGCAACTACGTCCTCGGGAACGGGCCGTCGCGCTGGTTCGAGAGAGTGCCCTCGTACGCGGCCGTCTCCTACCGCGGCCTCGATCGGGGGGTCGATTTCCGCGTCTACGAGGGCTCGAGCGGCCTCGAATACGACCTCCTCCTCGCCCCGGATGCGGACCCCGAGCGCATCGTCCTTCGCTGCGACGGTGCCGAGCGCCTCCGCGTCACGCCGGAAGGGGCGCTCGCCATGGAGACTCCGCTCGGTAAAGTCCTCCAACGTCCGCCGGTCGCGTGGGAGGGGCTCCGCTCCGGGGAGCGTCGCGCGGTCGCATGCCGCTTTCGCCTGCTCGATGAGCGCCGGTACGGGTTCGAGGTCGAGGGACGCGAGGAGGGACTGCCGCTCGTGATCGACCCGGGCCTCGAGTGGTCGACGTTCCTCGGCGGATCGGGAGGCGAGACCGCCTGGAGTCTCGCGCAGGACGCGCAGGGAATCGTCACGATTGCGGGCGAGACCACCTCCATGGGCTTCCCCACGACCGCCGGGGCGTACGCCACGATCTTCAACGGCGGCCCCTACGACGCCTTCGTGACGCGGCTCGATCCCTCGCAGATCGGATCCGCGCAGCTCCTCTGGTCGACCTACGTCGGCGGCGCCGGAGGTGACGGGGCGGTCCGGGTCCTGCTCGATTCCACCGGCGACGCGATCGTCGCCGGCTCGACCGGGTCGATCGGCTTCCCGACGACGGCAGGGGCGTACGACACGTCGTACAACGGCGGTGGCGACGCCTTCGTCCTGCGCCTGAACGCCGCCGACGGCTCCCTCGCCTACTCGACCCTCCTCGGCGGATCGGGAGACGACGGTGCGAGCGGGGCCGCGCTCGACCCTTCGGGGACGATCACGGTCGCCGGCTGGACCAATTCGGCGGACTTCCCGACGTCGGCGAACGCGCACGATCCGACGATCAACGGGTTCGTCTCCTACGACGCCTTCGTCTCGCGCCTCGACCTGGGCGCCTTCGGCCCGGGACAGCTCGTCTACTCGACCTACCTCGGCGGGAGCGGCAACGAGAACTGGGCCCGAGTCGCCGTCGACGCCTCCGGCGCGATCGTCGTCGCCGGCCCGACGCTGTCGGCGGACTTCCCGGTGACGCCGGCGGCCCTCGACACGACCTACAACGGAAGCGGAGGCCTCTCCCTCGGCGACGCCTTCGTCGCGCGCCTCGACCCCTCCCTTTCGCCCTCCGCGCAACTTGTCTGGGCCACGTACCTCGGCGGCGTCGGCGACGACCAGGCGAACGGAGTCCTGCTCGACGCGTCGGGCGCGGTGACCGTCGCGGGGTGGACCGGCTCGCCGGGCTTCCCGACGAGCCTGGGCGCCTACGACACGACTTTCAATGGAAGCGCGTGGGATGCCTATGTCGCGCGCCTCGACTCCACGGGAGTCTCGCTCCTCTATGGCACGTTCCTCGGCGGAACGAATCAGGAGGGGGTGAACGGTCTGGCGCTCGACGCGTCGGGGACGATCACGATCTCGGGGACGACGCAGTCGCCCAGCTTCCCGACCACGGCGGGCGCGTTCGACACGACCTTCAACGGCAGTGTCGCCACCGCCGACGCGTTCGTCGCGCGGATCGATCCGACGCTGCCCGGGGGAGGGGCCCTCCTGTACTCGACCTTCCTCGGCGGGGCGGCGGGAAACGAGTTCCCGTATCTCGCGCTGGCGCTCGACGCGACCGCCGCCGCGACCGTCTGCGGCACGACGACGTCGGGCAACTTCCCGGTCACTCCGGGCGCCTTCGACTCCACCTGGAACGGAAACGCGGACGCCTTCGGGACTCGCATCGACATCTTCCCCCTGGGATGCGAAAAGTTCGGCGCCTCGACCCCCGGGTGTGACGGGCCGCTCCCCATCGGCGTGACGGCGACGCCGAGCGCCTCGAGCGCGAACGGCACGCCCGCCTTCGCCCTGACGTGCAGCGCCGGGCCTCCTTCGGGGGCCGGCCTCCTGGCGCTTGCCCTCGACGAGCTCCCCTCGCCGTTCTCGTTCAGCGGCGCGAACGTCTGGGTCGACCCGACGGCGATCGCCGCGATCGTGGCAGTTTCGAGCAACGCGCTCGGGCGCGCGGTCGTCGCCGTCCCGATCCCGGCCGATCCCTCGCTGGTCGGCGGACAGGCGTTCGCCCAGTTCTTCTGGGTGGATTCGTGCGCCTCGGGAAGCGTCTCCGCCTCGAACGCGCTCGCCGTCACGGTCCAGTAGCGGCGAACCGCATCGGGGTGAGCGCCCCGCCGCGGGCCCGGGTCGAAGGGCGATGTCCCGACTAGCCCGCGGGACCGACGCCCGGAGGGAGCTTCGCCTTGAGCGCCCGCTCCGCCCGCCGCAGAAGCATCCGCGCGGCGTCCTCGGACGGGAGCCCGAGCCTCCTCGCCGCCTCGCGAAACGAATGGCCATCGTAGTACGCGTACTCGATCGCCCGGCGCCAGCGCTCCGGGAGTGACTCGACCGCGCCTCGAACGAGCCGCTTCCCCTCGGCCGCGACGAGAAGACTCGTCACGCTCGGGTCGAGGGCGGGGCTTCCCGCCCCGGTCGTCTCGCCCGGCCGGCCCTCCGCGGCCCCGCCCGGCACGGGCGCCGCGCCGCGCTTCGCCGCCTTCCAGTACCGCGCGCGGTCCCGGGCCTTGTTCTCCACGATCCGCCGGAGCCAGACCCGGAACGAGCCCTCCTTCGTCCCTTCGAACCGGTCGAACTCGAGGATCGCGTCGCGGAACGCCGTCTGCGCGAGGTCCTCCGGCTCCTCCCGCCCCCGGAGCGCCGGTCCGATCGCGCGCGCCGCGGCCCGGCGGACGAGGTCCTGATGGCGCGCGAAGAGCGCGTTCATCGCTTCCGCGTCTCCCCCCTTCGCCCGCCGGACGAGGACGAAAGTTGTGTTCTTGCCCTGGCTCATGGTCCTGCCCACCCTGCGCGCAGGGGAGGCTACCCCGGCGCTTCCTCTCCGGCGACCCGGCCCCCCACCGGGAGAATCCGCGTTCGGTTGGCGCCCGTCCTTCGCCATCCGAAGTTGGAAGGGGCCCCGCCGGGGGGTACCCGAACCCGGACGGACGGGCGGCGGCCGGAGCAGTTCGGTTCCGCCGCGCGAAGGAGCAAAGGCATGACCCTCTTCAGGTTCTTCACAGGCGCGTTCGGCGCTGCCGTCGCCTTCTCCGCGGCGTCGAACGTCGGGGCGCAGGTCCCCGACGGCTGGTACGTGGTGTCGAGCTTCCACAGCGTCTCGGGGATCTATCCGGGCGGTTGCTCCGAGGGCGGCGGCCTCTTTTTCCTGCCGCCGCGAAGTGTCTCCTCTCCCGCGACGCTTCCTGCCTGGCCCCTACAAGTGCCGGGTCTCGGGTGCGACCTGACGGGCGCCTGCGCCATCTGTTCCGTCACTCAGGGGGCGAGCTGCGTCCTTCGGCGTCCGGACGGAGCGCTGATCGTGGGCGAGCGGGCGCCAGCAGGCACGTCGGTCGATCTCCACGTCCTCACCCTCTCCGGCACCGCGGTGGTTACCGATACTCCCTACACGGTCGGGACGGCCGGCCCCGGCGGTCCGGGGGAGATCGTCCAGGCGGCACTCCTCTCGAGCGGCGACATCCTCGTCGGGGTCTCGGGGATCGCGGGTGGACCGCTCGCGGGAGCCCGACTGGGAATCGTCTCTCCGGCAACGGGAACCGTGACGCCCGTGCTCGTCACCCCCCCAAACCCCTTTCCTCCCTGCAGTTTCGTGAACGCGGTGACGGCGGACCCCGCGGGAACGACGGCATACCTCGGAATCGTCTGCGACCCCGCGGTCGGCCAATCCTCGATCTACGAGGTGACGGTCGCGACGGGGGCGGCGACTCCGCTGCAGACCTTCTTCGGAGCGATCTCGAACCTGACCCTCGACGATGCCGGGCAGCTCCTCGCCTCGTTCGTCGACAGCTCCCTGGGCCCGCCTCCGGACAACCTCGTCCGCGTCGACCCGTCGAGCGGGGCCTGGACGTCCGTCGGTCCCCCGGCCGGAGCCCTGAACGCCGTCGCCCTGGAGAGGGTGACGGGGAACTACGCAGCCGTCTCGGGAAACGCGGTCCCTCCGTACCCTTCGGGCGCGACCTACTGGGTGACTCCTCCGCCCACGGTCGCGACGACGCAGCTTACCTTCTTCTACCTCGGATGGTGGGGCGCAAAGTCCGGGATCGAGGTGAACCCCGATCCGGAATCGTACGGGTCGGGCACGCCGGGCCTGAACGTGGTCGAGTGGGTCCTGACGCCGAACCCGGGGGGGCTTCCCGAGATCGGTAACGCGGCCTTCGGCCTCACCGTCCAGTCCGAGGGCGCGGGAGGGCCCGCGGCCGGACTCTGCGCGTTCTCCCTCGGGAAGGGGAGCCCTCCCGTCTTCCCCTGCCCGGGTATGAGCGTGTGGCTCGACCCGACCCAATTCATATGATGCTTATCCACTCAGCTCAGGAGTCGGCAACTCCTTGTAGGTCGGGCCCCTTCGGGACTCGGCCAGACAGCGCTGGCCGCCTGGAGAGTGGCGAAGCGT
>JAKEFM010000368.1 GCA_022616055.1 Planctomycetota bacterium | reverse complement strand
TCTGGCAGAGGACCGCCGCGAGTCGGACGGTCGCCTCGCGGTCCGAGGGATCGAGCTCGAGCGAGCGGCGCCGCGCCGCCTCCGCGCCCTCGAGATCCCCCTTCGCCTCGGCGAGATCCCCGAGGTAGCGGTGAGCCATCCGGTTGCCGGGGTCGTCCCGCAGGACGCCTTCGAGCTGCGCCTTCGCCACGTCGAACCCGCCCCGAAGGATGGAGTCCGAGGCCGCATCGAGGGCGCGCAGGAGGGGAAGGAGGTCCTTCGGGTCCCGCTCCCCCCCCGGAGCGGGATCGGCTCCCGCCCAGACGTAGCCGACGGCCGCGAACCGCTCGGTCTCCTCCGGAGTGAGGGGACGCTCCTTCGCCTCGAGTCCGCCCTGCGCGGAGGCGGCCGAGGCCCGGCGCAGCGCCGAGGCGAGCTGCTTCGCGACGTCGGGCACCTCCTCCCGCCGGTTGCGCGCTTCGGCGGGATCCGCCTCGAGGTCGTAGAGCTCGGCTCGCGGAGCCGCGACGTACTTCCACCGGCCCGCGCGCCACCCGAGGAGGGGCGCCCACCCGTAGTGCAGGCGCGGGACGAGGGTCTCGAGATAGACCGGCCTCTCCTCCCGGTCGGATCCCCGGAGCGCCGCGAGGAGGCTTCCCCCCTCGACCCCCGGGGGGACCCCGAGGTCGAGGGCGTCGCAGATCGTCGGGAAGAGGTCGACCAGGCTCGCCCTCCCCGCCGGGCGCAGCCCCGCCCCGATTCTCCCGGGCCAGGCGAGGAGGAGGGGAACGCGCACGGCGGCCTCGTAGAGGGTGAGGCCGTGCGTCGCCTCGCCGTGCTCGCCGAGGCTCTCCCCGTGGTCCGCCGTCACGACGAGGAGGGTCCGCTCCCGCCGATCCCCGAGGCCCCCGATCAGCCGGCCGAGACAGGCGTCGGCGTACGCGACCTCGCCGTCGTAGGGCCGCGCGGCGAACCGCGCCCCGAAGGGAGCGGGCGCGGCGTACGGGGCGTGCGGGTCGAAGAGGTGGACCCACGCGAAGAAGGGCTCGCGGACCGGCCCCCCGATCCAGCGCAGCGCGCGGGAGACGACCTCCTCCCCCCTCCGCTCGGCGATCGAGAAGGCGTCCCCCGCCTCCCCCACCTCGTCGTCGTAGACGGCGAAGCCCTGGGCGAGCCCGAACCTCCGCTCGAGGGGGAAGGCGCCGACGAAGGCGCCCGTCGCGAAGCCCCGCGCCCCGAGCCACTCCGCGAGGGTCGTCGCGGCCTCCGGGAGCGAGTGGCGCCCGTTGTCCCGCACGCCGTGACGCGGGGGGAGCATCCCCGTGAGGAGGCTCGCGTGCGCCGGCAGGGTGTAGGGGACGGGCGTGTAGGCCTGCTCGAACCGCGCGCCCGCCCGGGCGAGCGCGTCGAGGTTCGGCGTCTCCGCGAGGGCCCACCCGTCCGCGCCGACCCGGTCGGCCCGGAGCGTGTCGATCGTGACGAGGAGGACGTTCGCCGGAGGCGTCCGCCCCCCGCACGCCGCGAGGAGCGGGGAGAGGAGGAGAGCGCGGAGCACCCGCACCTTCCCATTATCCCCGTGGCGGACCTCCCGCGCGGGGCCCGGAAAGGAAAGCGGGCGCGCCCGCGGGGGCGCGCCCCTCATCGGATCTCGAGGAATCTATGGGAGGATCGTCAGCGGCAGGACGGGCGTCATGAAGATCGTGAGGGCCGGTCCGATCTGGAAGCTCTGCAGGTAGACGGTCCCCGCCGATCCGGCCGGGACCGGGAGGGTCACGGAGAGGTCGCCGTTGGGATCGGCCGCGCCGATCGGGGCGATGGTTGTGAGGCCCGTGTAGAGGAAGCAGGTCCCCGGCGCGACGATCGGCCCCGCGAGGAGGAAGACGTCGATCCCGCCCGGCAGGAAGTTGACGGAGTCGAGGATGAGGAACGCCCCGGAGCCCGGGGAGAGGTTCGCCTCCTTCCAGGTGAAGGGGAGCCCCTGCCGCGGCGGGTCCTCGGCCCAGATCGTCGGCGTGCCGTTGGGCCCGATGCCACAGCCGGTCCCGGCCGCGACGGGGAGGAGGTAGTCCTCGATCTCGCCGAACTCGAAGGAGGTCCCCGCCGCCTCGACGGATTGCGGGTCCCCGACGTAGGCGACCTTGAGCCTCGTCGCGACGGTGGAGCCGACGCTCGCGGGCACCGCGAGGGGCCCGAGCGTCACCGTGACGGGAGTCGGGCCGATGTTCACCGTCACGGGAGCGAAGGCCTCGCCGATGTCATCCCAGGATCCGTCGCCGTCGAAGTCCATCCAGGCAGAGGTGTCGTCCGTGAAGGTCCCCAAGGGGTCGACGGCGCGGAGGACCAGGGTGCAGGAGCCGCCCGGGACGAGGCCCTCGAGCCGCACGATCCCGTCGTCACCGGCGTCGTCGTCCCACGCGGCGGTCCCCGTCGTGACGCCGAAGCCCACGGGGGCGTTCGCGTCGGTGGCGGAGACGGCGGCGCCGAGCCGTTCGCTGATGATGACCGTGCTGTTGGCGGGCGGGTACGGGAGCGGCGCGTCCCCCGCGTCGTTCCCCCCCACCGGGGCCATCACCGGCCCGCCCGTCCCCGGGAGGACGTAGTCCTCGCACTCGCCGAACGCCGCCGTGCCGATCGAGGCCGTCATCCCGACGGTGCTCGAGGCGAGCCGGACGCGCACGAAGGGGGAGGGAGGGGAGTTCGCGAGCATCGAGAAGGGGCCGAACGTGAAGTTGACCGGCGCCGCCCCGACCGTCGCGGACTGCATCGGGAACGCGTCCGAGAAGGGGCTCCAGCCGACCCCGTTGTTCCGGTCGACCCAGAGACGGCAGAAGCTGGTCGACGATGCGAACGGGTTCGTCGCGGAGACGACCACCTGGCCCGTCGTCGTGCCCGGGGAGAGGTTCGCCACGGAGACGATCCCGTCGTCCCCCGCGTCGCCGTACCACGCGGGGGTCGGCGTCACGGCGTCCCCGGTCACGGCCGTGCCGAGCCGTTGGCCGGCGACCGCGTTCGTGTGCCGCGCGAAGTTCAGGCCCGAGGCGTCCCCGAAGTCGTCGACGACCACGGCGGTGCAGCTCGCGAAGATCGAGAAGGTGCCGGTCGCCACGGGAGGCGTCATCGTGTTGAAGGAGCCGACCCGCACGGTGAGGGGGACGCCCGCCGTGACGCCCGGGAGGACGATCTGCGATCCGCCCGAGGTCCCCGGGCACCCGTCGTCGTCGCAGGCGAGGAGGGTGAGGGACCCGCAGCTCCCCGAGAAGACCTCCATCACCGCGTCGATGCTGCTGACCGCCGGGGCAGGGCACATCGCGAGGACGACCGTCCCCGAGCAGGAGGGGGTGTAGGTGAACCAGACGTCGTCCACGGCGGGGGCGCACGTGAACATCGGGTCGCCGGGATTCGTCGTCGCCCCCACGTTCGTGAGGGCGGCGCTCGTGCCGTCGAGGAGGACGACGGGTGACGCGCACTCGTCGTTCGCCGGCTGCGCGGACCCGAGGCCCGCGAGGAGGAGGAGGGCCGACGCGACGATCGGGAGCCGAAGCCGAGCGCTCTTGCGCCAGTCGGATCTCATGTGGAGGGAACCCTTTCTCAGCGGCGCCCACCGGGCCCCCCCCGGCCGGGCGCCGGCGCGGCATCCGGGGGAGCGTGATGCTATGCCTCCGCCCACCCCTCTCCGGGAAGGACGCGCGGGGCGCGGACCATCACCTGGGAGAACCCACCGGACTCCGCCAGGGTCGGGCTTCCGCGCGGGTTCGATCGTACGACGTAGCCGTCGGGGAAAGGTTCCCACAGGCCCCGCCTCCCCGTCAAGGGAACCGCCCCATGTAGGGGAGGGACAGGGGCTAGAGCACGGTCAGGGGGAGGACGGGCGTCAGGGCGACCGCGAGGGGGAGGGTGACCTGGACGCTCTGGAGGAAGACCGTCCCCCCTGAGGTGCCGGGCGGGACCGGGACGGTCACCGCGAGGTCGCCGGCCGGGCCCGGAGACCCGACCCCGGCGAGGATCCCGCCCAGGCCGACGTAGAGGAAACAGGTCGCCGGGGGGATCGCTCCGGGAGCGAGGCTCGACATGTCGATCCCGCCGGGGAGGAAG
Organism: Planctomycetota bacterium; assembly: GCA_022616055.1. Classification (GTDB taxonomy): domain Bacteria; phylum Planctomycetota; class UBA1135; order UBA1135; family JAKEFM01; genus JAKEFM01. Next base: position 2,069 of record JAKEFM010000368.1, on the reverse strand, counting down.
GAGAGGCCGTCGACGATCATGAACGCCGCGACCCCCGGGGAGAGGCCCGACGCCCTCCACGTGAAGGGGAGGCCCGCGCGCGGGGGATCCGACGCCCAGATGGACGGAGACGCGCCGCCCGTCGAGTAGCATCCCACGCCCGCGCTCGGGGGAAGGAGATAGTCCTCGACCTCCCCGAACGTGAACCCCATCCCCGCCGCCTGGACGCCGGTCGTCCCGAAGGAGAGCTTGAGCCGCGTGCGCAGGAGGCTCGCCGCTCCCGCCGGGACCGCGAGGGGACCGAGGGTGGCGAGGACCGGGACGGGTCCGACCGGGACCGCGAGAGGGGCGAACGCCTCCCCCGCCTCGTCCCACGTCCCGTCGCCGTCGAAGTCGATCCAGCCGCCGATCCGGTCCGTGAAGGTCCCCGCAGGATTCGACGCCCGGACGACGATCGTGCAGGAGCCGCCCGGGGAGAGGCCCTCGATTCGGACGAGCCCGTCGTCGGCGTCGTCGTCCCAGGCGCCGTCCCCCGCCCCCGGCCCGACCGGCGCGGCGGCGTCGGGCGACGCCGCCAGGCCGAGCCGCTCGCTCGCGATGAACGTGGCGTTGCAGGGGGGATAGGGGAGCGGCGCGTCCCCCGCGTCCGCGCCCCCGCCCGCCGGCACGGGCGCGGTCACGGGCCCGCCCGTTCCGGGGAGCACGTAGTCCTCGACCTCCCCGAACGACCCGGTCCCGTCCGCCGAGGAGACCCCGGTCGCATCGAACGACAGGCGCGCCCGCACCATCGGCGAGGCCGGCGCCGTCGCGGGGTAGGCGAAGGGACCGAAGGTGAAGTCGAGGCCCCCGAGCCCCACGACGCCCGCCTGGATCGGGAGCGCGTCGGCCGCCGTGAACCCCACTCCCGCGTCGCGATCGACCCAGATCCGGCAGAAGTCCGCGATCGTCGCGCTCGGGTTCGTCGCGCGGACGACGATCGTCGCGCCGCTCGAGCCCGGGAAGAGGCCCGACACCGAGACGATCCCGTCGTCCCCCGCGTCCCCGTACCAGGCGGGGCTCACCGTCCCGGCGTCCCCCGTCGAGATCGCGCCGAGCCGCTCCGAGAGGGTCGCGCTCGTGTGGGCGGCGAGCCCGGCGGGAGGCGGCGCGTCCCCGTAGTCGGTCGTCGAGGGGGCGCAGGCGACGAGGATCGAGAAGGTCCCGGCCGCCGTTGCGTCGAAGCCCCCGACGCGCAGGAGGGAGATCGCCCCCGCCGCGAGCGGGATCGAGACCGTCGAGCCCGAGGCGGGACCGCAGGAGTCGTTCGCGCAGCTCCCCGTGCCGGGGGACCCGCAGGTCCCCGGGTAGGCCTGGATCGCCGTGTCGAAGGAGGAGACGCCGGGCGGGCAGGTCGTGAAGGTCGCCGTTCCCGCGCAGGTGGCCGTGTACCGGAACCAGAGGTCCGGGCCCCCGGGAGCGCAGGCGAAGGGGGGAGCCGAAAGGGTCGCGCCCGTCGTGTCGAAGGGCCCGTTGATCCCGTCCACGAGCGGGATCGCCCCCGCGCACTCGTCGTTCTGCGCGAGAACTCGGCCAGCGGCGAGGAGCCCGGCCGCGGCGGCGGCCGCGCGCATCGCCCGTCGATTCCAAGTCATGGGAGAGGGAGACCCGACCGGAGGAGGCTCCATGTCCCTTTCGCGCCCGTCAAGGGGAGGAGCCAGCCCTCGAGGTGAAGCCGGGCGCGCCCGAGGGGGCGCGCCCGGTCATGTGGATTCCGGGGAGAGGGCTTTCGACTACGGGAGGACCGTCGTCGAGAGCGAGTTGGTGTTGACGACGTCGAATCCGCCTCCCACGAGGATCTGGAAGTTCTGGAAGTTGACGTCGACCCCGGTGAACGCCGGGTCGTTCGGGACGGGGAAGGTCTGGACCAGCGTCCCGCCCGCATCGGTGACTCCGCCGCCGAAGATGAGCTGCGGCAGCACGCAGAGGAAGCACAGCCCCGGGGCGATCGGGGCGCCCATCAACGTGAGGTCGGCCCCCGGACCGGCGAACCGGCCGAAGACCGTCAGGACGCCCGCGCCCGGCGCCCCGTTCGTCACGAGGGTGAGCGTTCC
>JAKEFM010000367.1 GCA_022616055.1 Planctomycetota bacterium | reverse complement strand
CGGGCCGACCGACCGGTCCGGCGGATTCGACATCCTGCTGACCGCCTACGCGGCGGGCTTCACGGAGCAGGACGACGTGGCGCTCCTCATCTCCCCGAGCGACGGCGCGACGAGCGACGCGGCGACCACGCGACTGGCGACGCTCCAGGACACGCCCGGGGCGCCGGACGTCATCCTGCTCGAGCCTTCGCCGCGCCCGGCCGACCGGGCCCGGCTCTACGCGGCCTGCGACCTCCTCGTCCTCCCCTACCGCGACGAGCGCGTCTCGGGCTCCGCAGCCGAGGCGATGGCGGCCGGCCGCGCCGTGCTCCTTCCGTCGGATCCGACGCACCCGAGCGAGTTCGAGCGCCTCGGCGCATTCACGATCCCGGCCGACCGTCGGGGTTCCCCGCAGGTCGATCCCCTGGCGCCGGCCTGGGTCCTCGAGCCCGAGGCCGGTGCGCTCGCGCGCAAGCTCCGCGCCCTCTGCTCGGACCGGGCGGCCCTTCGCGCCCGCGCGGTCACGGCGCGGAAGAGCGTGCTCGAGGACAGGGCCTGGAGCGCGGTCGTCGCCGTCGTGCGCGAGCGGATCGCGGCCCTCGTCGAACGAGTCCCGTCCCAGACGCCGGCCTGAGCCGCCGCTGGGGAGAATCCCGCGCCTCGTCGGCGAGGTCCCCAGGGCGCCGAATCCCGGTTCGTGGCGATGATGCAACACACCTGCACATAATATCTTAGGACGACGGTGGACGTCCTCGGATCTCGCCGAAGGGGAATCTTGCGTCGAGGGCGCTTCCTCCGGAGCATGCCTGTCCGCGGGGATCGGCGGTCCGCTCCCCAAGCGCCGAGAGTGGACGAACAGAAGGAAACGACATGAAAAAGAAGAAGAGGGCGAAGCGCGCGAAGCGGGCGACCGCGCGCCGCACGAAGCGGAGCACCCGTCGCAAGACCACACGGAAGGCGACGCGCTCCGCGCGCCGGAAGACGGTCCGCCGCGCCGTCGCCAAGAGCTCGAGCGTGATCCGTCGGGCCCCCGCCGCCGTGGAGACCTGCGAGCCCTGCGCCACCCCGATGCCGTCACCCGGCCTTGCCACGGGCGACATGGGCGAGTGCTCGCCCGGAGGCATGCCGGGCTGCGGGCCGATGGGCGGGACGCCCGTAGGTACGGAGGAATCCGGGAGGGACCGGGACGAGGGGCGCATGGGGGCCGCGACCGATCCCCGCGCTCCCTCCCCTCGCCCCGCGGTCGGCACGGGCTAGGTGCCGCTCCGGCCTTTCCTCCGCATCGTCGCTTCGGGCCGGCGGACGGCCCGGAACCTTTCGGCGGAGGAGGCCGAGCGGGCCTTCCGGATCGTCCTCTCCGGCCGGGCGCCGGTCGCCCAGGTCGCCGCGTTCCTCGTCGCCCTCCGCTGGAAGGGGGAGACGGTCGACGAGCTGATCGGCTTCACGCGGGCGGCACGCGCGGAGGCGAATCTCCCCGCTCCGGGCGCGGTGGATTCCCTCGTCAGCGTGGGGACGCCGCTCGCGGGGCGCGAGAAGGCCCTTCCCCTCGAGGCGTCGGGCGCGATCGTCGCGGCCGCCTGCGGGGCCCGGGTCTTCTTCGTCGGAGATCCCGCGCCCCTCGAGGGGGAGGGCGTCTCGGCGGCCGACGTCTTCCAGGAGCTCGGCGTCGGGTTCACCGACGACGTCGGAAGGGCGGAGCGGATGCTCGAGGGCCCCGGACTCGCCGTCCTCTCGGCGGCGAAGGTCCTCCCCGGGATGCGCCGCCTCGACTCGCTGCGCGAGGACGTCGAGGTGCGGACCGCCCTGCACACGGTCGAGAAACTCCTCGCAATCGGGGAATGCCCGGTCCTCGTCGGGGCGGCGGCGGGGCCCGTCCTCGGCGTCGCGGCCGATGTCCTGCGCGGGCTGGGTCACCGCCGGGGGATCCTCCTCCAGGCTCCCGAGGGCTCGGTCGTGCCGAGCCTGATCGCTCCCACCAAGGGGCTCGAGATCGACGGCGATGCCCTTACGACGCTCGTCGTCGATCCCGAGGACTACGGTTTCCTTACCTCCCGGGAGCCGCTCGCCGCGTCGCCCGGACCGAGGGCGGCGGCGGCGTCCGTGCGCGCGCTCCTCCTCGGCGAGCATGGCCCCGCGCGCGACGCGACCTTGCTCTGCGCCGCTCTCCTGCAGTACGCCGCGAGGACGGTCCCCTCGATCAGCGAAGGGGTCGGCCGCGCCACGGAGGCGATCGACCGGGGGAAGGCGGAGCGCGTCCTCGATGCCTTGAAGGCGCTGTGACGACCGCGGGCGGGCGCGGCGGGCTCTCCCCCGTCCGCCGGCCCCGCCCCCCGATTCGGTCGGCGCCGCGCCGATGATCTCGTTCCGCTGCGCCTGCGGCCGCCTCCTCGAGAGCCCGGACTCCACCGCCGGGACCGCCATCGAGTGTCCGTGGTGCGAGGCGACCGTCGAGGTGCCGGCGGCCTCGCCGCGAGCGGAGACTCCGGAGCCGGGCGCGTCCGAGGTCGCGTCTCCTCCCCGGCTCCTCCCACGAGGGCCGCGGCGGGCGGCGGTCCTCCTTGTCGGGTTCCTCCTCGGGATCGGCCTCCTCTTCGCCTGGCGGAACCCGCCGTGGAGGGCGGCCCCGCGGGGTCAAGCCTTCTACGAGCGCGTCGTCGCGGCATGTCGGGGGATCCCCGCGGTTCCCGTCCCCCGCATCGACGCCGACCGGATCCTCGGTCTCCTCCAGCCTCTGCTCGAACCCTCGGCGAGGGAGATCACGGCGCGGATCGACGAGGCCCGAGACCTCCGGGAACTGAGTGATCGGTGGTTCGAGGCGACGGGATCGATCGACCCCGACTTCGAGGTCCAGACGGGGTTCCGCCTGAATCCCACGCTGACGCGCTTCGACCCCCGCTCGATTCGCCGGGAGGCGTGGGTCTACGCGGCGACGCTGCGGCGGCTGCGAGGACTGCCGGGAGAACCGTCCCTCGACGCCACGCTCCTCGAGCGGATGCTCGAGAGGGACCTCGCCCTCGGATTCGGGATCGGGTTCGAGGATCCCCGGGATCCCGGCCGGGCGACTCCCGACTGCGCCTTCGTGGGACTCAATGCGACCTACGACCTCCTGCTCCTCAAGGATGGTAGCGAGGAGGAGAGGTTCACGTGGCTCGCCACGCGGCTCGAGCAGGTCCCCTCGGTTGTGGAGGAGGTCCTGCCGGGGATCGAGGGATCGACGCGCGCGAAGGCCCTGCTCGCGCTCGATGCGCTCCCCGGCTACCGGGCGCTGCTCGAGGAGTGGCGAAAGGGCGCTTCGTCCCTACCCGAATCGCTGCGCACGCGCGTCGACCGGGCCGCGCGGGCGGCCGATGGGGCCCTGGCAGGGTTGGGCGACCAACTCGTCCGGGTTCGCGCCACGGCGCGGACGGATTGGGGCGCGGGCCCGGCGCTCGCCCGGTTCATGATCGGGGGTGTCGAGTTCTCGGATTGGACGTTTCCCCAGATCGTCCGCCTCCTGGACAAGGCGGTCGAAGAGGGGGACGCGGCCAAGGCGGGTCGCAGCGCGGAGCACACCGACGTCGCGACCCCCCCCTTCTCGGAGATCCTCGAGCGCGCCCAGGACCACGTGGAAGAGGCGCGCCGCTTCACCGTCGAGCGGGCCCTCCTCACGCTCGCCGAGGACGCTCCGGTCCGAGTCGTCGAGACGCCGCCGCACCTTCGCACCTGGCTTCCCGACGCCGCCTACTCTTTCTTCCTCCTCTCCCCGAAGGGGGACGCACGCATGTACATGACCCCGGGGGAGGGGGGAGCCGGCCCCTCGTGGGGCGGATCGGACTCGACTTACCTGGCCTCGGGGACCTTTCACGAGACCTATCCGGGCCATCACGCCTTCTTTCTCGCCTCCCGGAAATCGGGGTGGATCCGGACGGCGTACCCGAGCGCGTGGACGGTCGAGGGGTGGGGGACCTACGCGGAGAGGCTCGCGCTCGAGGAAGGGCTCCTCGACGGGAGGGAAGGATGGGACGACTTCCGGAGGAGACGGGGCGCCGTCGCGTTCTGGGCCCTCGTCGAGCTCGCCTACTGCGCGGGCGCGGTCGCGGAGGAGGAGATCGTGAAGGCTTATGGCGACGTGGAGGAACCGGACGCCATACGCCTGGATCTCGCCCGAATCACGGAGAACCCCCTCCATACACTCGGCTACGTCCTCGGGGAGGAGCACATCCTCCGGCTTCGTTCCGAGTGGGGGCCCCAGCTCGGTCGGCTCGGGTTTCACGACTGGTTCCTCTCATGGGGAGCGACGCCGGTGGCCTTGATCCGACGGGAACTCTGGCGCCAGCCGAGATGAGGGGGTGCGGGGTTCTCAGTCGAGCGCCCCCGTCCCCGCCTCGAGGGCGGCCTTCAGGACCTCCCGCGCTTCCTCGAGGCGGCGTCGGGGGACCTGGACCTCGACGGCTCCCAGGTTGAGCAGGCGTTGGGTGACGGCGAACTCGTCCTGAAGGAGCGTCCCGTTCACGTAGGCCGGGATCCCCGCGGCCCGGAGCACCGCGGTGATGACGGTGGCCTCCATCGGGGTGTGGGCTTTCTCGAGGATCGCGATCTCGGAGTCTTCGGGCATCGAACCGCCTCCGGGTCTCGAGGGCGAATCCCTACGCGGCGGCATTCTGCCACGTCCCACCGGAGGACGTCCGGTCAGCGCCGCGGGGAGGGTTGCGCCGTCGCCTTCGCCTCCCGGACCCGCGCGAAGTCGGGCTTGAGCACGTCGAAGTTGGCCTTTCCGCTCGGCGACGTCGGACGGCTGGTCGGAGAACCGTAGATCCGGGAGTTGCGGGACTCCCTCCGGGCCCGGCTGGGCGACTGGTTTCTCTCGGAGGGGTCGACGCCGATCTCCCAGATCCACCGGGAGCTGGAGGACGAGTGGCGGTGAACGCCTCCTACTCCGGGAGCTCGCGGCCCGCCTCTCGCGCCGCCGCGAGGACAGTCCGCGCTTCGTCGAGGCGGTCGCGCGGGACCTGGATCTCGACCGCGTGGAGGACCTGCCACCACTGGTCGAGGAGGTAGTCGTCCTGAGGGAACGTGACTCGGGCGAAGGCCGGGATCCCCTCGTCGCGGAGGATCTCGAGGACCACGGTCCCCGCCTCGCGCGTGGGAGCGCGCTCGAGCGTGACGAGATCAGGGTGCTCGACCATTCCTTGGCGCCTTCAGGGGCGGCGTGAGCAGGGGCATCCTACCTCCCCGCGCCGCCGAGGGAACGCGAGGGGGTCGCGGGGAGCCCCGCACCTCCCTCCGAGCGCCCCCCGTTCCGAAGCCGCGTGAAGCCGGGCTTCAGTACGTCGAAGATGTAGCGGCAGCGCTCGTCGTAGGGGATGAAGGCGCTCTTCATCGCGTTGATCGTCAGCTTCTCGACGTCGTCGAAGGTGAGGCCGTAGGTCCGCACGGCGAGGTCGAGCTCCTTCGTCATCGTCGTGTCGCACATCAGCCGGTCGTCCGGGTTGAGGGTCACGCGGAAGTGCGCGCGGAAGAACAGGGGGAAGGGGTGGCGCTCGAGGGAGGGGACCGCCCCGGTGACGAGGTTGCTCGTCAGGCAGACCTCGAGCGGCACCCGCTTGTCGAGGACGTACTGCGCGAGGCGGCCGAGCTTGACGATCCGGCCGTCGGCGACGGCGATGTCGTCGGCGAGGCGGATGCCGTGGCCGATCCGGTGGGCGCCGCAGTACTGGAGCGCCTGCCAGATGCTCTCGAGGCCGAAGGCCTCCCCGGCGTGGATCGTGTTCGAGAAGTTCGCCCGCTGGACGAACTGGAAGGCCTCGAGATGGCGCTTCGGCGGGAATCCAGCCTCCTCGCCGGCGAGGTCGAACCCGACGACCCCCTGATCGCGGAGGTCGACGGCGAGCTCCGCCGTCTCGAGGGTGTCGGCCCGGTCGCGCAGGCCGCACAGGATCGCCCCGAATCCGATGCGGAAGTCCCCGCTCGCGCGCTGGAAGCCGCGCAGCGCCGCCCGCGTGGCGTCCCCGAGCGTGAGGCCGCGCTGCGTGAGGAAGCAGGGGGCGAAGCGGGACTCGACGTAGACGATCCCCTCCTTGGCGCAGTCCTCGAGGTGCTCGTAGGCGACCCGCTCGATCGCCTCGGGCGTCTGCATCACCCCGATCGTGTGGACGAATCCCTTCAGGAACTCCCGGAGGCTGCCGCGGCTCTCGGGTCGCCGGAACCAGGCGGCGAGGGCGTCGGGGTCGTTCGTCGGGAGGTCGCGGTAGCCCGTCTCGCGCGCCAGTTCGACGAGGGTCCGGGGGCGCAACGCCCCGTCGAGGTGGTCGTGGAGGACGACCTTCGGGAGGGCCTGGAGGGTCTCGGGACGCAGCGGCGTCGTTCCGGCGGAGGGCATCGCACCCTTCTACCGGAGGGGACCGGCGGCCTGCCAGCCGGGTTCCGGCAAAGCGGGTGCCCCGCGCGCAACCCGTCCGGCTCGGAACGGTTAACCCGACGTTCGGGACGCGGAGTTCGCGCGAGTCCGAGCGGTCGCTCGGGTCTCGCTAGACTCCCGCCCTTTCCCCTCCCCCCGGCCCGATCTCTCCCATGACCGCCCCCCTGGAACGCCCGCGCGACGTCCGGTGGTTCCACGCGGGTCCCCTCCTCTACGGGGACTGGGGGACCTCCCGACTCTACGTCCTCGGGCTCGCCTTCCTCTTCACCCGGCACTCCTCCTTCTACTTCCTCCTGGCGATGGGGGCCCTCGTCCTCGCCGTCGCCTGGGCGTACACGGTCATCTGCCGGCTCTATCCGGACGGAGGGGGGGTCTACTCCGCCGCGAAGCGGGTCTCGCACAACCTCGCCGTGGTCGGCGCGCTCCTCCTCGGGGCGGACTACGTCGTGACGGCCTCCCTCTCCGCGCTCGACGCCTGGCACTACTTCGGGCTCGACGGCGCGGCCGCGGCGAGGGGGGCGATCCTGAGCCTCGCGTGCATCGGGGTCCTCAACTTCTTCGGCCCCCGGCGCGTCGGCCTCCTCGCGCTCGCGATCGCCCTCGCCGCGATCGCCCTGAACCTCGTCCTCGCGATCGGAGTCCTCCCCCACCTCGGCGAGGCTCGGCTCGAGCGGCCGCACGGGCCCGCCTTCCAGAACTGGCGCCACTTCGTCGACATCGTCCTCGCCCTCTCGGGGGTCGAGGCGGTCGCCAACATGACGGGGGTCATGGCCCCCCCGGTCGCTCGGACGAGCAGGCGCGCGATCTGGCCCGTCGCCCTCGAGGTCGTCGCGCTGAACCTCGTCTTCGGCCTCGCGATGAACGCGATCCCGGGCCTGTCCCCCGACGAGCACAAGGAGGACATGCTCCGCGTCCTCGCGGAGCGGTTCGTGGGGCCGACCTTCGCCGGCACGGCCGGCTTCGTCTTCGGGATCCTCCTCCTCTCCGCGGCGAACACCGCGATCGTGGGCCTGGTGAGCATCCAGTACCTCCTCGCCCGCGACGGGGAGGTGCCGAGGTCGTTCGCCCACCTGAACCGCTTCGGCGTCCCCCGGATCCCGATCCTCGTCGCCACCGCCGCCCCGATGCTCGTCCTCTTCCTCGAGGACGACCTCGCCTCCCTCGCCGCGCTCTACGCGATCGGGGTGGTCGGCGCGATCGCGATCAACCTCGGGACCTGCGTCTTCGGGAAGGGGCTCGCGATCAGCCGCGGCGAAAGGGCCGCCATCGGCGTCCTCGCGGTCGTGATGTGCGCCATCGAGGTGACGGTGGCCGTCGAGAAGTCGCACGCCCTCCTCTTCGCCGCCTCGGTCCTGACGAGCGGTCTCACTCTCCGGTGGTTCGCGCGCCGGCCGAGGGCGGCGGAGCCCCTCCCCGCCGCGCCCGTCCCCTTCGTCCCCGCCGCCGCGATCGTCGTGCCGGAGGGGACGGCGCGGATGATGGTGTCGACGCGCGGCTCCGGCCTGATTCCCGCGGCGCTCGCCGAGGCCGCCCGCCGGGGCGCGGCGCTCTACGTCCTGTTCGTCCGCGAGCTCGCGATCTCGATCCACGACCCCGCGGCGCGGCCCCTCACCCCCGAGGAGGACCCCGAGGCGTCCCGGGTCTTCGCCGAGGCGGAGCGGATGGGGACCGAGAGGAAGGTCACCGTGCTCCCCCTCTACGGGTGCACGGACGTCCCCGAGGACCTGATCCTCGAGACGGCGGCGAGCCTCGGGATCGACCTCCTGATGGTCGGCACGTCGAGGCGCTCGAAGCTCTGGAAGCTCTTCAAGGGGGACGTCCTCGAGAGGGTGACGAAGTACCTCCCTCCCGGAGTCCAGCTCATGGTCGTGCGGCCGTGATCCCGGGAGAGGACTCCCTCCTCCCCCCCCGGCCGGCGCGGCGATCCTAGGGCTTGCGTCGCGGGCGGCGCGCGGGGGCGCGGCGCTTGCGATTCGGCTTCGGAGTCGCTTCGCGGCTCGGAGCCATCACGCTCCGGAGGGTCCGGATCCCCACGGCCGCCGCCATCGTCCGCAGGTGGGGTCCCGGCGGATCGGGCGAGAGCCACCGCGCGAGCCGGCCGAGGAACATCCCGGTCTTCCGGAGGGCCATCCGGCGGGCGTGGAACTGCCCCCGAGTGAACCGGCCGGCGCCGATCGAGACGAGGAGGTCGGCGGCGTCGGGGAGGTGGCGGCGCAGGGCCCAGAAGCCGCGCGCGAGCCCCACCTCGTCCAGGTCGGCCCCGGCGCTCTGTCTCGCCAGATCGGCGAGCAGGACGAGCGTCGCGAGGTCGGCGAGCCGGGCGCGCTCTTTCACGTGCTCGATGTTCGAACGCGGGAGGCGGGCGGCTTGAGGGTTCCTTTGCCGTGGGGAGGGATTCGTCGCGACGCTGCGCCCCGGGGACGCCCCAGGGCGCGGGGGGCCTGCGGGGCGTTCCCCGCACGCCCCGTCCGGCAGCGAAGAGCCCGCGCCCCATGCCGCCGACGAGCCCTCCAGCCGGGGGACGCGACCGCGACGGCGAGTAGCGCGGCCGAGATCGAAAACAGGGCCGGCGTTCGCCGCTGGAAGCCGATCCCGAGGGAAGAGAGGACCGCCGCGTAGGCCGGCGGGCACGCCGGGCACGCCCCAGAGGCCGACGCTGTCGCGCGCCTTCTCGTGGGGAGCCGCGACCTCGATGATGGGGACCCCCTCTGGCGGGGTCCCGCGGTCGTGCGCCTCGACCTCGTACGTGGGGCTCCGGCGATGAGGGTCCCGCCCCAGCGAGGCCGAGGTCGCCGAGCTCCGGGCCTCCATCGAGACCCGCGGCCAGAAGCAGCCCTGCGGAGTCCGCGCGCTGGCGCGTTTCGCAAGTCTTTTGGCGTGATCCGCTATTGGCCGGTTCCTCGGCCAGGGATAGGTTCCGGGCATGCGCACGACAACTGCTTGGTTCGACGGGGACCCGGCTCCAAGGGACGGACTCGACGAGCGGGCATCCGCCCGCGGATCGGGCCCCTGGGAAGCGAGGCCTGCCATGCCCGAACACGATATCGACGCTCTGCCCAATCGCCCCTCCGCCCTGATGGCCCGTCGCGGCGTTCTCGCCGCGGGAGCGGGCTTGGTCGCCGCGCCGTTGCTGGCCCGATGGGCCCCCCGCGCGAACGCCGGCGAAGACCGGCAGGCCGGCGGGAGGGGTCCGATCCCCGCCCGGGGCTACGGTGCCGCGTCCGCCACCAGTCCCCTGGGCCCGCTGGAGATCCAGCGCCGTCCCGTCGGCCCGCGGGACGTGCTCCTCGATGTGCTGTACTGCGGGATCTGCCACTCCGACATCCACCAAGCGCGCGACGAGTGGTCGTCGTGGAACCCGACCCGGTATCCGTGCGTCCCCGGGCACGAGATCATCGGCCGCGTCCGGGCCGTCGGCGACGCCGTGACGAGGTTCAAGGTCGGCGACATCGGAGGCGTTGGGTGCATGGTCGACTCCTGCGGCGAGTGCGACAACTGCCGCGCCGATCGCGAGCAGAACTGCCTCGCGACCGCCACCTTTCACCTACAACTCGCGCGATCCCGCGACGGGCGGGCACACCCTGGGCGGCTACTCCGACAAGCTCGTCGTCTCCGAGCGCTTCGTGGTCCGCATCCCGCCGGGCGCGGACCTGGCGGCCACGGCGCCGCTGCTGTGCGCCGGCATCACGACCTTCTCCCCGATGCAGCACTGGAGGCTCTCGCGCGGGCAGCGCGTGGGGGTCGTGGGACTCGGCGGACTGGGCCACGTGGCGGTGAAGCTCGCGGCCGCGCGCGACGCGGTCGTGACCGTGTTCACGACTTCGCCCGGCAAGGTCGCCGACGCGAAGCGCCTCGGCGCGAGGGAGGCGGTGCTGTCCACCGACGCCGAGGCGATGAAGCGACTCGCCGACCCGTTCGACCTGCTGATCTCCTCGGCGCCCCGCGCCTACCCGATGCAGCCCTTCGTGAACCTCCTCAAGCCCGACGCCACGCTGGTCAACGTCGGGGCCATGGAGCCCCTCGAGGGCGTCCACGGGATCGACCTGGTGTACGCGCGCCGGAACATCGCCGGATCGATGATCGGGGGCATCGCCGAGACGCAGGAGGTCATCGACTACTGTGCGGCGCGGGGCATCAAGGCGGACATCGAGCTCATCCGCGCGGAGGACATCAACAAGGCCTACGAGCGCGTCGTGAAGAAGGACGTGCGCTACCGCTTCGTCATCGACATGGGCTCGCTGGGGCGGGCGAAGGAGTCCGGGAAGTGACCCGCCGCCTGGCCCGACGGAGGGCCCCGGAGCGCAGCCGAGGCCCCTCTCACACGGTGGAAGGAGGAGACGTGAAGTCGCCCAAGGCGCAGTTCGCCTCGCTGGCCCTTCTCGGTGCGGCCTGCTCCAGCGGTCCCCAGCCCGGAGCCGAGGTCGGCCCGGCCGCCCCCGGAGGGCCTTCGCAGGGGATCGTCATCACCCGCAGCGGGTCGCGACCGTCGAGCCTCGGGCCGGCAGAGTGGTTCACCGGCTCCGCGCGGATCGAGCCCCTCATCGCGGCGAGCGCCCCGTCGCGCACGACGGCCGCGGGCGTCACCTTCGAACCCGGCGCGAGAACGGCGTGGCACACACACCTGCTGGGCCAGAGCCTGATCGTGACGGACGGCGTCGGTTGGGTGCAGGGGCGGGGCGGGCCCGTCCTGGAGGTTCGGCCGGGAGACGTCGTGTGGACCCCGCCGGGCGTGAAGCACTGGCATGGAGCCACGGCCACGACGGGCATGACCCACATCGCGGTCCAAGACCGCCTCGACGGGCAGGTCGTGGAGTGGATGGAGCACGTCACCGACGAGGAGTACGGCGTGGGGGCGACGGAGTCCCCGGCGACGGAAGCGGGACGCCGCGGGCCTCCCGGGGAGGTGGGCACCATGGAGATCCGGCTGACGGTCAACGGCAAGGCGCTCGAGGCTCGGCTGGTCGACAGCCCGGCGGCTCGGGACTTCGCCTCCCTCCTGCCGCTGACACTGACGATGAACCTCAAAAATGCGCGAAAGGGGCCTGTTCGGGGCCTGCTTCCGAGGGAAGACGCGAGGGCGTCACTTGCAGATTCGGAACTCTCGAGGGAGTCG
>JAKEFM010000060.1 GCA_022616055.1 Planctomycetota bacterium | reverse complement strand
GGGTTCGAGCCCCGCGACCTCGACGGCCCGTACCTGACCGAGGAGTCGGGCGGGCGGATCGCGCTCTTCCCGATCTCGCAGCGCCTGCGCTACCTGATCCCCTTCCGCCCGGTCGAGGAGCTGAAGCGCGAGGTCCTCGCCGCGCGCGAGGAGGGGCGAGGGATGCTCGTCTACGCCGACGACGGGGAGAAGTTCGGCGGATGGCCCGGCACGCAGGAGTGGGTCTACGGGAAGGGCTGGCTGCGGGACTTCCTCCGGGCCGTGGAGGATCTGGCGCGGAGCGGGATCGAGTTCGACACCTTCGGCGGGGCGCTGCGGGCGGCGGGGACGAAGGGCCTCGCCTATCTGCCGACCGCCTCCTACGCGGAGATGGAGGAGTGGACCCTCCCGCCGGGGAAGGCGAGGGCGCTTCGAGGCGCCCGCGAGCGCGCCGAGCGGGAGGGAGCCGACGGCGCCTTTCTCCGCGGCAGCCACTGGAAGAACTTTCTCGTCCGGTATCCCGAGTCGAACCTCCTCCACAAGAAGGCGCTCGCCGTCTCGCGGGCGTTCCACGCGCGCGGCGTCCGGGACGAGGCGGCGCTCGGCGACCTCTACGGCGCGCAGGGGAACGACCCCTACTGGCACGGCGTGTTCGGGGGGCTCTACCTCCCCCACCTCCGCGGGGCGGCGTGGACCTCGCTCGCGCGGGCGGAGGCGTTCCTCCGGAGGGGCGAGGGGCTGTCGGTCGAGCGAGGCGATCTCGACCTCGACGGGAAGGAGGAGGTCTGGGTCCATTCCTCGTCGATCAGCGCGGTCCTCGCCCCCGCGCGCGGGGGATCGATCGTCGACCTCACGACCTTCGACCCGCCCCACAACTGGGCGGCCGCGCTCGCGCGGCGCCCGGAGGCCTATCACGGCGAGCCCGGGGAGGGTCGAGAGGCCGGGCACGAGGGGATCGCGACGATCCACGACGCCGAATCGCGGCGGTCGGGTCGCACGCCCTACGACGCGGGGATGCGCGCCCTGTTCCTCGAGCGATTCCCCGGGCCGGGAGCGACGCCGGAGGCGTTCGAGGCGGGGAACCTCGACGATCGGGGCGATTTCGCGGGGGCGGCCTACGGTTTCGAGACCCGTCCGGACGGGGCGACTCTCTCCCGGGACGGGACGGTCGCGGGCGCGCGGGCCCGGGTGGAGAAGAGCTACCGGTTCGGGGACGGGGCCGCCCTCGAGGTCCGGTGGCGGATCGAGGGGGCGGAAGCGTTCGCGACCGAGGCGACCTTCTTCCCCGCCTTCCTCGCGCGAGGCCGCGGCTGGATGCGCGCGGAGGGGAGGGAGGCGGCGTGGGGCGAAGCGCGCGATCTGGGGACGATCGCGCGCCTCGAGTTCGTCGAGGGGTCGTTCGGCGTGCGCCTCGTCCTCGGGTTCGCCCCCGCCGCGCAGGTCTGGACCTTCCCCGTCCAGACCCTCTCCCGATCGGAGAAGGACTTCGATCGGACGACTCAGGGGATCGCGCTCCTCGCCCGCTGGCCGGCGCGCGATGGCTCCCTCGCGGTCCGCGTCGAGAAGGGGACCTGACCCGCCGATCAGGCCCGGGCGTCGCGGAGGTGGACGACGCGCTGGGGGAAGGGGATCTCGATCCCCTCCTTCGCGTAGCGGGCGTGGAGTCGCTTCACGAACTCGTGGACGACCTTCCCCCGCCCGGGGAAGGTGCCCGCCCTCAGGACGACCGTGAGGCCGATCGAGGAGTCCCCGAAGGACTGGAAGACGAGGGCCGGCGCGAACCCCCGCACCGCCCCCTCGGCCTCCGCCTGCACCTCGCGGGCGACCTCGAGGGTCACGCGCTCGACCTTCTCGAGGTCGGAGTCGTACGCGACGCCCATCGGCACGGGGACGGCGACCTCGGCGCTCGGCTTCTCGTAGTTGACGACGATCGCCTGGGCGACCTTCGCGTTCGGGACGAAGACGTCGTTGTCGGCCGGCTCGCGCAGCTTCGTGAACCGCCACCCCACGTCGACGACGCGCCCCTCCTGCCCCGAGTCGAGGCGGATGTAGTCCCCGGCCTCGACCATCCGGCTCGCGGCGATGTGGATCCCGGCGAAGAGGTTCGAGAGGGTGTCCTGGAGGGCGAGGGCGACGGCGAGGGACCCGACCCCGAGCGCCGTCAGGATCGGGGTGACCTTCCCCCAGCCGAGGACGCTCGCGAGGACGAGGAGCGATCCCGTCGTGAGCACGGCGACGCGGACGAGGTTGCCGAGAACGCCGGCCAGGAGCGCGGACCCCCCGGGGCGGGCCCCGCGTCCGACGAAGGCCTGGAGCGCTCCGCTCGAGAAGCGCGAGGCCGCCAGCGTGAGGGAGAGGAAGAACGAGGCGGCGAGGAGGTCGTGAGCGGTCTCCTGCTGGTCGAGGGAAAGGGGCGCCGCCTTGACCGAGGCTCCGAGCGCCGCGAGGAGGAACCAGATCGGCAGGTGCCGGCGAAGCGCCTCGAGGAGGAGGTCGTCGAAGGGCGTCCTCGTCCTCGCGGAGAGGACGCGCAGGCGCCGGACGACGATCGCCTTGACGACGAAACCCGCGAGCGTCCCGCCGAGGAGGATCCCGGCGGGGGCGATCCAGGCCTCGAGGGCCCCGAGGGCGCCGGCGACCGGCGAGTCCTGGAAAGGGGTTCGGAATTCCATCCCGTGCGCGCCTTCCCGCGGGGAGGGAAGCGCTCCCCGCCCCGCGGGGGAGGGGAATGGTGCCGATCGGCTTCCCCGCCTGGAAGCGGAGTTCCGCTACGGGACGATGGTCGCGGAGACGCCGGGCGAGATCTCCCCCACGCCGAGGGGAGCGCCGGCGACGAGCGTGACGAACGAGAAAGAGAGCGAGAGGCCGAGGAGCTCGGGGACGTTCGGGACGGCCACCGAGAAGGCCTGGGTCCCCGCCGCGGAGAGGGTCCCGCTGAACCCCGGGAAGGTCGCGGGGAACTGGAGCGGCAGGAAGATCGTCCCGTCGTCGACGATCGGGACGGTGCGGTCCCCGACGACGTATCCGTTCCCGTCGGAGACCCCCGAGAGGCCGAGGACCACGAACCCTCCGCTGCCGGGGTGGTAGGGATCCTCGCCGGTCAGGGCCGTCGTCGCGCCGAGCGGGAGGGGGACGGCGCCCGTGACGCGGTTCGTGTGGGTGTCGAAGGACTGGCTCACGGCGACCGCGTAGGGCTCGGAGGCTCCCGTGAAGAGCGTCTGCTGGAGCCGGACCGCGTAGGTGCCCGTCAGGGCCGGGACGAACTCGAGGATCCGGAACGAGGAGAAGGGGTGAGTGGCGGAGGCCACCGTCGCCCCGAGGGGATCGAGGACGACGAGGTCGAAGGCGGCGGCGAGCGCGTCGGTCGTGTAGCCCGGCGGACCCGACGGGGCGCTGTCCCAGGAGAGGACGACGCGCGCGCGGTTGTTGCGCTGGAGCGCGAAGGGGAGGTCGAACTGGCCGGAGGCGTTGAAGGACGCCGCGGTCAGGATCCCGCGGACATAGCCGTTCGTCCCCCGCTGCACGACCTGGTCGGCGGCGAAGGCGTGGACGGCGCCCGCCCCGTCCTTGTCGGAGAAGAGGGCCGCCCCCTCGACGTTGTGCCAGGCCGAGGCCATGAGGATCGCCTTGATCGCCTCGGGCCAGGCGGCGAGCTGCGGGTCGCGCTCGTAGAGGAGGCAGGCCGTCCCGAGGGCGTGAGGCGCCGCGTACGAGGTCCCGCTCCCGGTCGCCCCGACCCACGGGGAGGAGAGCGTCGTCGAGTTGATCGCGGTCCCGGGCGCGGCGACCTCGGGCTTCTGCGCCCCCGTGATCGGGTCGACCCAGGAGGAGGAGGAGGACATCGAGTCGTCCCCCCACAGGACCGTGTTCGCGTCGTTCTCGTTCCCGACGGTGAGCACGTTCCAGCCGCGCCCCGGGCTCGTGACGAGCCCCGTGCCGCTCCCCTGGTTCCCGGAGGACTTCACCATGAGGCGGCCCGCGTTCCGGATGATGTAGTCGAACGCGCGGTCGCCGAGGTTCAGGATCGGGGGGTCGAGCTGGCCGAGGAACAGGCTCACGTTCGCGACGTGGCTCCCGTTCGCGACCGCCCAGTTCATCCCCGAGATCGTGTTCGCCTCGCTCGTCGAGAGGTTGGCGGAGTAGAGGGTCGCCCCGTAGGCGACGCCGCGGTCGACCGGGTGGTCGCTCGCGATCATCCCGCCGATCGCGGTGGCGTGGGACGAGAAGGAGCCGGGCGCCTGCTGGTAGAGGATCGGCGTGGGGAGGTAGGGGTTGAGGTTCGAGATCCCTCCCCCCTCGATGTCCGTCGCGATCGCCCCGACTCCGGTCACCCCGTTCGGGGCGCTCCAGACGCGGTCGGCGCGGATCGTGGCGACGGACCGGTCGAGCTCGAGGCCCGCCTCGCGCTCGAGGTGGATCGACACGACCTCGGGGCGCGCCTCGAGCCACGGGACGAGGGAGGCGGGGCCCGTCATGTAGACGACCGGGACGTGGTCCCCGACGAACCGGACCTCGAAGCCCTCCGCGGCCGCCGCCGCGGCGAAGGGGCCCGTGACGCCCCCGCGCATGGCGGAGGCGTGGAGCGAGGCCGAGGCGGCGAGCGCCGCGTTCACCTCCGGCATCGTGCGAGCCCCCGCGAGGCGCGCGACGAGGTCGAGCCGGGGATCGAAGCCGAGCGCGATCGTGTCGAGCCAGACTCCGATCGGGAGCAGCGCCTCGGGCGAGGCCGACTCGAGAGCCGCGGCGAGGCCGGGCTCCTTCTTCCCGAAGCGGGCCCTCGAGGCCGCCTCCTCGAGGAGGTCGAGCTCGGAAGGCTGCCGCTCCCGACCGGAGGCGTCGATCGCGACGGTCGCGAGACGATGGGTCGAGGGATCGCGGAAGGAGCCGGCGAGGAGCGTCTCCCCGAGGACGGGGTAGGAGCGCTGCGCCCGGGCGATCTCCACGAGCCGCGCGGAGGGCACCCCGAGCCGGGCGGCCGCAGCCTCCCTCAGCGGATCGGACGAGCCGGCGGGGGGGGCACCCGCGAAAACGAGGAGAGCGGCGAGGGGGATGGACGGGGAGGCCATCGGGGGGGGAGGGGAAGGGGCACCAAGAATCCTACCCCCTGTCAGACGGGTCTTCCCCCTACCGCGTTTCCTCGAACCTCTCCTCGGGGACGGGGCGGACCGGGGATCGGCGCCGGAACCACTCGACGGCGGCGTCCCGGAGGAGCAAACCCTTGTCCTCCCGCTTGGAGGGACCCTCGAACGCGCGATACCCGTCCCCCCCCCGGGCGAGGAAGGAGTTCACCGCGACGCGGTAGGTGCGCCCAGGATCGAGGGGGGCGCCCCCCACGCTCGCGGAGACGAGGTCCCCCCGCCCCTCCGGCGCGCGCCGCCACCTCACGAGGATCCCGCTCGCCTCGAGGGGAGTGCGCCCCTCCCCGCGCAGCGAGGAGCGGAGGGCCGCCTCGATCTCCGCCCCCGTCATCTCGAGGACGACGACCGTGTTCTCGAAGGGGAGGAGCTCGAAGAAGGAGCGCCGGGTGACCGGGCCCGCGAGAAGGGAGACCCGCACCCCCCCCTTGTTCGTGAACGCGACGTCGGCGGCCCCCGCCTCGCGCATCGCGTCGGCGACGAGGTTGCCGGCCGGGCTGGAGCCGTTCCCGGATCCCCTGGGGAGATCCGCGAGGAGGGTGCCGACCTCCTCCTCCATCTCCGCCCGGACGGCGGACTCCTCGCGACGGACGAGAGCCGCCGAGGCGGGATCCTCCCCCTGGACGCCGGGAGCGAGGTCGACGAGCCGAGCCCGGATCGATCCGATCTCCTTCGTCGCGGGGTCCACGGTGAACTCGACGCGCCCGATCGCGTCCCCCTTCGCGCCGGTCTGGAGGACGAGGGTCGAGCCCACGCGCTGCGGCTCGGCGAGGCGCGTGTGGGAGTGGCCGCCGATCACGAGGGGCAACTCCGGCGCGAGCCGCGCGAGGGCGCGGTCGGTCTCGACCCCGCAGTGCGTGAGGAGGAAGACGCGGTCCGCCTCCCGCCGGGCGGCGGCGAGGGCGCCCGGGAGGGCCTCCTCCTCCCGGACGAACCGCAGGTCCTCCCCGATCGCCGCCGTCGTCAGCTCGGGAGTGAGGTGGGCGAGGAGCCCGACGAAGGCGAAGCGGATCCCCTTCCTCTCGAGGACGGCGTGCGGGCGGATCCCGGGGAGGCGCTCCCCCGTCTTTTTCTCGAAGACGTTCGCCGCGAGGACCGGGAACCTCGCGAGGTCCAGGAGGCGGCGGAGGTTCCCCAGGCCGTGGTCGAACTCGTGGTTGCCGAGCGCGGCGGCGTCGTAGCCGAGGAGGTTCATCCACTCGACGACCGCCCCCCCCTTCGTCCGCGCCCCCTCCGGCGTCCCCTGGTACCAGTCCCCGGCGTCGACGAGGAGGAGGTCGGCTCCCGATGTCCGCGCCTCCTCGCGCGCGGCGGCGACGTACGCGCCGATCGTGGCGAATCCCCCCACGCGCGCCGTCCCCTCCCCCGAGGGGGAGCGCACCTCCCGGGGGAGGAGCTGGCCGTGGAGGTCGTTCGTGTGGAGGAGGACGAAGCGGAGCGGCGCCTCGCTCCGGCGAGGCCGGAGGCAGGCGGTCGCGAGGAGCGTCCCGAGGAGGAGCGCGCGGAGGAGGAGCGCCCGGCCCACGGATCGCGAGGATACCCGTGGGGTCGTTCCCGGTTGCTCTGCCGGCGCCGTCGCCTAGCATCCGGTCCTCCGGTCGCTCCAGCCCGGATCGAGGGTTCCAAGAATGCATCCGATCGCCTCCCTTCTCCTCCAGGTCGCGCCCCT
>JAKEFM010000366.1 GCA_022616055.1 Planctomycetota bacterium | reverse complement strand
GTCTGGATCGGCCCGGCGCGGCGCTGCTGATCAGTCCCCCCCGGCGGCGGGGGCGCAGGTCTTCGCCCAGGCGTCCGCGACGGCCGCGGCGCCGTCATCGCAGGACGCCCGGAACGCTTCGGGCTCGGCGCACGCGGCCCCCTCGGAGACGCGGCGGATCGCCTTCGCCGCGGAGACCCGCACCTCGGCGTCGGGGTCCCGGAGGGCCGCCGCCAGCTCCGCGGCGACCGACGCGTCGGCGATGCGGACGAGGACGCGGGCGGCCTTGCGGCGAGCCTCGGTCTCCGTCCCCGCGGACTCGCTGACGAGGAACCGCGCGATCGGGACGCGGCAGATCCCCCCCAGCTCCTCGACGATGGCCTTCTCCTCGAGGTGGGAGATCTTCCGGCGCCCCGTCTCGGCGATCAGCCGGTCCATGTGCTCCGCGAGGTCGCGGTCGTGGCGGCCCGCGTAGGCGAACAGCTCGAGCATCCAGCCCGTGGCGATGGCCTCGGAATACACCTTCCGGACGTCGGAGAGCCTGCCCTCCGCGAACTCGACCTCCTGGCCCGCGGCGAGGTCCCGCGCTGCGCCTCCCGCCTCGACGCGCGCCTTCCCCGAGAAGAGCAGCACCTCGGTGCTCTCCATGCTCCGGGAGACGGACAGCTCGGTCCCGAGGACCGTCACCCGGGTCTCGCCCGCCCCGATGAGGAAGGGATCCCCGCGCGTGACGCGCGACCAGAGGCGGCCGGAGGCGAGGTCGAGCGTCCGCGTCGTCCCCTGGCCCAGCGTGACGCGCGTGCCGCGGTCGAGGCGGACCTCGGTCCCGTCGGACAGGATCAGCGACGCGCGACCGTCGGCGGGGACCTGGAGGGTCTCGCCCTCGTGGACAGGCTTCCCCGTGGAGACGGCGCGGCCTCCTGCCCCCCCGAGGAGCGACTTCGTGGCCATGGCGACGAAGCCGGCGATCCGGGGTGGAACGTCCCCCTTGGGGCCGATCTCGATGGTGTGCTCCGGCGCCATGAGGATCCCGATCCCGATCCCCGC
>JAKEFM010000365.1 GCA_022616055.1 Planctomycetota bacterium | reverse complement strand
GTCGCGTTCACGACGATCGTCGCGGTGGCCGAGCCGGGGAAGAGGTCCGCGACCGACACGATCCCGTCGTCGCCCCCGTCCCCGTACCAGGAGGGAGTCGACGTCGCCGCCTCCCCCGTCACCGTCGTCCCCAGTCGCTCGGAGAGCGTCGCCGAGGTGTGCGCCGCGACGTTGGCGGGGGCGTCCCCGAAGTCCGTCGTCGACGGCGGGGGGACCGCGCACGACACCGTGATCTCGAAGGTCCCTGTGTCGAGCGCGCTGAAGCCCCCGACGCGGACGATCAGGACGGTCCCCGCCGCCACGACCGGCGTCGTGGCGATCGACACGTCGGCGAAGGCAGGGGCAGTCGGGCACCCGTCGTCGTCGCAGACGATCGACGTCAAGGTCCCGCAGGTCCCGGTGTAGACCGCCAGGAGCGAATCCCAGACCGGCGTCGGGGCCCCGCACATGGAGAACGTGACGGCCCCGCTGCACGAGGCCGTGTAGGTGAACCAGACGTCGCTGTTGAAGGCCGATGTGCCGGCGCAGGTCGGATTGGGAAGCCCCGACGGCGTCGCGCCGATCGTCGTGAAACCGACGCCGGCGTTCAGCCCATCGACCAGGGTGATCGCGCCGGCGCACTCGTCATTCTGCGCCGCCGCCATCCCGCCCACCGTGAGGGCGGCCGCGGCGAGCGCGACCCCCCGGACCGCCGAAGCGAGCCCTGCCGTCGAAACTCTCATCATGCGATTCCTCTTCGACCCGGCGCGAGCGTCGGTGCCTGCCCGCGCGGGCACCGGGCCTTCCGCGCGGGAAAGCGGGCAGAGCGTCGCGCGCCGGAAGGGGCGCGATCGACCCGACCCATCACCTGGGGGACTCGAGAACGAAACCTACCGAATGGAGGGACGGGCTCCCGCCACCGCGGTGCACCCATACCCACCTGCGACTTGCCACGTTACGGCGGGTTTGGGAGACGTCAAGGCTCCTCTCCCCCGGGTCGTCCTCCCCGGCGGGCCCGCGCGCGGCGGCTCTCCCGCACCAGGAAGCGGCGCTCCGAATGGCTGAGGCTGCCTATCCCCTCCTTCGAGATCCGCGCGAGGAGCGCGTCCATCCGCCTGCGCCGGCTCTCCTCCCCCCGGCGCCGCCGGTTGTCGAGCGCCCGCCGCAGCGACTTCATCTTCCCCGCGGGGAGGAGCGGCCGGTCGGTGAGCCACGCGGGAGCGCCCGCCCAGAAGAACCCGGCGAGCGCGCCGCCGAGGTGGGCGGCGTGCGCGGTCCCGTCGGGACGGACCCGGGAGGTGAGCTCCGTCAGGATCGGGAGGACGTCGAGGGCGACGAGGATCGCCGCCACCACCCAGAGCGGAAGGAGGACGAACCAGAAGAAGACCGGGAGTCGCGGGTAGAGGCGCGCGGCGGCGAGCATGACCCCGAGGACGGCCCCCGAGGCGCCGATGCAGGGGGACCGCCCCTCGAACCGCAGGGTGCCGTAGACGACGTGGACGAGCCCTCCCGCGAGGAGGGAGACGGCGTAGAGGCGGAGGAACCACGCCGAGCCCTTCCTCTCCTCGACGAGCCCGCCGAGCATGTAGAGGGCGAGCATGTTGAGGAGGACGTGGAAGGGGTCGCTCGGGGAGTGGACGAAGGCGTAGGTGACGAACTGCCACAGGAAGGGGGGGAACCGCAGCACGTCCCCCGGGACGAGGCCGAGGGTGCGGACGAACAGGGTCTCGGCCCCCGGGGAGATCAGGGAGGCGAGGAAGACCGCGACGAAGAGCGCGACGTTGGCGAGGAGGAGGATCCGGACCGTCCGCGTGAGCGGAGGGAACGTTCCCGAGGCGGGACCCTCGAAGGAGACCGGGTCGCGGCGCATTCGCGAGGGGCGAGATTGTAGGCCCCCCGGCCGGAGGACCCCCCCGGGAGGCTATCCTTGGCCGCGCCATGGCCGCCCAGCGACTCGACGGCGCCGCCCGCGCCGCCGGCATCCTCGGGGAGGTCCGCGCGGACCTCGCCTCCCCCCCGCTCCGGGGGATGCGGCTGCGCCTCGCCTCGGTCTCCGTCGGCTCCCACCCGACCGGCTCCCTCTACGTCCGCAACCAGGCGAGGGCCTGCGCCGACCTCGGGATCGAGTTCCTCCCGATGGAACTCCCCGCCGACTCGGACGAGGACGCGCTCGTGCGCCGCATCCAGGAGCTAAACGCCGACCCCGACCTGACCGGGATCCTCCTCCAGCGCCCCTTCCCCCCCGGCTTCAACGCGCGGCGCCTGCAGGCGAAGGTCCACCCCGACAAGGACGTCGAGGGGATGAACCCGGCGAACCTCGGCCTGATCGTCTACGGCACCCCCCGGCTCGCCCCCTGCACCGCCCTCGCGGCGGTCGACCTCGCGCGGGCTTCCGCGGTCCCCTTCAAGGGGCGGGAGGCGGTCGTCATCGGCCACAGCGAGATCGTCGGCAAGCCGATCGCCTTCCTCCTCCTGAACGAGTTCGCCACGGCGACGATCGCGCACATCGAGACGCGCGACCTCTCCCTCCACACGCGCAAGGCCGACTTCCTCTTCGTGGCGGTAGGGCGCCCCGGACTCGTGAGGGGGGAGATGGTCAAGCCCGGCGCCGTCGTCATCGACATCGGGATCAGCCGGGTCCAGGGACCGGGCGGGGAGGTCCGGACGGTCGGCGACGTCGAGGAGGAGAGCGTCGCGCGCGTGGCCGGATTCCTCTCCCCCGTCCCGGGCGGCGTGGGTCCCGTGACGGTGGCGATGCTCATGCGCAACACCGCCGCGGCCGCGCGCCTTCAGACCGCGAAGGTCCCGTCCCGCTGAGGCGGGGCGCCTAGTCGTTCTTCGCCGGCTGGTCGGACCGCGGCGCGAGCGCGGGGGTCTCCGGCTGGATCGACCCGAGCATCCCCTCGCGCGCCGAGTCGCTCCCCTCCGTGTACTTGTGGAGGGAGTTCTGCGACTCGGGCAGGTAGCCGAAGAGCTGGAAGGTGATGAAGATCGAGACCCCGCCGATCGAGAGGAGCGCCATGCTCTTCTCCCCCCGCCACCCCGCGACGAAGCGCAGGTGGAGGTAGAGGAGGTAGAGGAGCCAGGTGATGAGGGCGGAGACCTCCTTGCTGTCCCACCCCCAGTAGGTGGCCCACGCCTCCTGCGCCCAGAACGCCCCCATGAAGAAGCCGGCCGTCAGGAAGGGGAACCCGATCGCGAAGATGCGGAAGGAGAAGTCGTCGAACCCCTGCATCCACCCGTCGAGCCACCCCATCCCCTTCCCGGTCCGGTAGAGGACGGCCGCGACCCCGACGCAGACGAGGGCGACGGGGACGTTGACGACCGCCTGGAACCAGGGGAAGAAGAGGAAGGTCCCGATCGCGAGCATCCGCGCGCGCCCGACCCCCCCCTCGAAGACCCCCCGCGCGAAGCGGAAGGAGAAGTAGACCAGGCAGGCGACGTACGCGATCGTCAGGGTCGCGTAGGAGACCATCAGGGCCGAGATGTGCGGGGGGAACCAGTAGGACTGGAGGGCGGGCGGGAGCGTGTCGGGGGCGCGGTTGACGACGCCGCGCACGTAGACCGCGGTCCCCGCGATCCCGGCGAGGAGGGTGAAGAGGAAGAGGTTCGTCAGGCCCCGCAGCGCCCCCCTGTAGGCGTGGAGGCGCAGCACCCCGAAGACGATCCAGTAGCAGAGGAGGAGGACGAAGGTCCCGAACTGGATCACCTCGAAGAGGGTCTGGCTCGGCCAGTGGCCCGTCTCCTTCCAGCGGAAGGCGAGGGAGACCCCGTCGGCGAGCGTGGCCGCCCCCCCGAGGAGCGCCGCGACGAGGGAGAAGCGGCGCGCCGGCCGCTCGAGGCCCGGCCGCGCCACGCTGAAGAAGTGGGCGAGGGCCCCGGCGAGGGCCGCCGGGGCGCCGAGGAGGCAGATCCAGAAGGTCGCTTCGAAGAGCCCGTCGGCGTTCATGCCGCACCTCCGCGCCGCAGAAGGACCGGCTTCACGAAGAAGGCGTAGACCGCCCCCGCGATGATCGTGTAGAGGCCGAGGAGGACGAGGGGGATCCCGGGGTCGAAGACGACGCCGATCCCGCTGTAGGTCGTGTCCTGCGCGCTCGCGTTCTCCTGGAAGAAGCGGTACCCCTTCACCTCGAGGTAGTCGTTCACGCGGATCTCCCCCCCGTCGATGCGCTCCCCCTTCTCGTCGTAGCAGCCGAGCCGGCTCCTCCACTCCCGGGGCATGGCGCCCCCCTCGAGGAACCGGATCCCGATCCGCCCGTCGTAGACGAACTCGTCGAACCCGGGGAGGGCGGCGAGGGAGACGGTCTCCTTCCCCGCCGGCCCCTCGATCTCGAGGACGGCGGCCTGCGCGTCGCGGTGGAAGAACTCCCCCGCCGGGAGCGGCCGCAGGTCGGCCGCGAGGCGCGCGACGCTCCGGTGCGCCTCCGTGACGGTGAAGCTCCCCTCCCCCCCGAGGGAGAGGGGCTCCCCGATCCGCACCTGGCGCACCGAGTCGGGCTCCCCCGCCTTCCCGACGAAGAGCGCCCCGTCCTCGCGGAAGAGGAGGACGTAGCGCGCCGCGACCGGGCTCCTCCAGCGGTCCCAGCGGAACCGGAGCCGGACCCCCGGGATCTTCCAGCGGGCGCGGTGCTGCGAGCCCGCGATCTCGTCGATGTCGAAGTTCGCGAAGACCCACCGGATCTCGCTCGTCTCCCCCGACTTGATCTCGACCTCGAGCGCCGGATTGTTCGGGATGCGCCGCTCGATCGGCTCGGGGTCCTCCTCCGTCCGGATCCGCCCCGTATCCGGGTCGCGCTCGATCCGGTCGAACCGGAAGGCGGGGACGTAGGTGAGGACGCGCGCGGTGATCTCCCCCGGCTCGTCGCCGGCCGCGCGGGCGACGAGGCTCGCCCCGACGCGGGCGTCCCCCTCCTCCCGGACCGCCTCCTCCCCCTCCCCGACCTCGACGAGGAGCCTCCCGGGCGTCTCCTCGACGGTCTCGCCGAGGACGCGGGCCATCGCGGCGGCGTCCGGGACGAGCGCCGCCCGGATCCGGTAGGCGTGGTCGGGGTGGGAGAAGATCGAGTCGTCGTGGCCGGGGAAGAGGATCCAGTGGAGGCCGGGGTGGTGGTGCGGCTCGCTCCCCTCCGGGAGGTGCTCCTCGAACTCGTAGGCGATCACGGGGGAGGCGTCGGGGCCGCCGCCCGGGATGGGATCGGGGCGGACCTCGCAGCGGGGGAGGACCTCCTTCACCCGGATCCGCACCCGGGGATCCCCGTGCTCGTCGTAGTCGAGGGGGAACTCCGCCCCCTTCCGGACCAGGAACTCCGGGGGCTTCACCGCGGCGTGGCGGCGCGCCTCCGGGTCGAGGAAGTGGGCCTGGAGGTAGGTGCGGTACTCCGCCTTGAACTCCTCGAGCCGCAGCGTGAAGGGCATCTCGAGGGGCTTCGTGGGGTCCTTGAAGGGGCGGAACCACTTCGACTCGGTCGGGTACCGCATGTGCGCCGGGTCGGTCGAGAGGTCGACGCGCCCGCGCTTCTCGAGGGTCCTCCCGAGGAGGCAGCCGAGGAGGAGGAGGACGACCCCCGTGTGGGCGACGAAGAAGCCGAACCGCCGCTTCGTGAACCAGGCCCGCCACCCGAACCGGAACGCGTTCGAGAGGACGCACGCGAAGAGGAGGGCGTTCAGGGCGGCGAACCAGTCCGACTTCCAGACCCGCGTCAGGTCGGAGGCCTCGCAGAAGGCGAAGAACTTCCGCAGGAGCGGGTCGTAGTGCTCCTGCCACGCCGCGACCTCCTTCTCCTTCTCCATCGAGGAGAGGGAGGCGAGCATCGACTTCCGCTGCGCCTCGGCGAGGCCCTTCCCGTAGCGCTCCCGGCGCCACTCGATCCCCTCCTCCGCGCGCGGGGGGATCTCGACCCGCGGCATCATGAAGGGGAAGGGGCGCAGGAGGTGGTAGACGAAGTAGGTCTGCGCGTAGGCGAACTTCGCGTAGAAGTCCTCCGCGCGCTCGGGGGAGTAGAGGTCGCGCTGCTTGACGAGGACTCCGAGGCAGGAGGAGGCGGCGTAGAGGGCGATCGTGAGGGCCCCGACCCGGACCGAGCGGAAGAAGGCGAAGAGGCGCGGGCCGTGCAGTCCGAGGAAGACCCCGGCGGAGACGAGGAAGACGACCGCCGAGCCCCACACGCCGACCCCCGCGGATCCCGAGGCGAGCCGGCGCGCGACGGAGGCGATCCCCTCCCCGAGGAGGAGGAAGCCGAGGATCCCGAGGAGGGCGGATCGCCACCCCCAGGAGGCGGCCTGGGCCGCGGGGGGCGGGGGCGTCGGGGAGGTGGGATTCTCCGTCATCGCCTGAACCCTACGGTCGGAACCCCGTCCGGCAAACCCCTCACCTCGCCGGCGCCGCCCGGGGGCTCCCCCCTACGACCTCCGGCAGAGCACGTACTCGGCGAGGCTCGCGAGGGCGTCGCGACAGGGCCCCGCCGGGAGCCGCTCGAGCGACTCGAGGGCCTTGCGGCTCGAGCCGTCCGCGCACTGGATGGCGTACTCGATCCCCGGCCGGAGGTCGAACTCCGCCGCGAGCGTCGCCGCCCGGTCCGCGATCCCCTCGGCGAGGTAGATCTCCCGGACCCGCAGCCTCTCGCGGGGGGAGAGCCCCGCGAGGAGGTGGACGACCGGCAGCGTGATCTTCCCCTCGGACACGTCGGTCCCGAGGGACTTGCCGACGATCCGCTCGTCCCCCTCGAGGTCGAGGCAGTCGTCGACGATCTGGAAGGCGCGGCCGAGGTCGCGCCCGAACCCCCGCACGGCGAGGGCCGTCTCCTCCCCCTCCCCCGCGTAGCGCGCCCCGAGCTCGCAGGCCGCGCCGTGGAGGGAGGCGGTCTTCATGTCGATCAGCTCGAGGTAGCGCGCCTCCGTCAGGTCGAAGTCGTAGCGCGCCGCCGTCTGCTCGATCTCGCCCCGGCAGACGGTCCGCGTCGTCTCCGCGAGGAGGCGGGAGGCGACCTGGGAGCGCAGCCCCGTCGAGAGGTGGAACGCCTTCGCGTAGATGTAGTCCCCGAGGAGGACCGCGGTCGGGTTGCCGTAGCGGGCGTTCACGCTGGCGAGGCCCCGCCGCAACGAGGCGACGTCGAGGACGTCGTCGTGGACGAGGGTCGCCGTGTGGATCATCTCGACGATCGCCGCCACGGGGACATGCTCGGGCCCGAGCGGGCCGAAGGCCTTCCCGACGAGGAGGACCTCCGTCCCCCGCAGCCGCTTCCCCTTGTACCGGGAGAGGTGCCCGACCAGCTCGCGGAGCACCGCCGAGGGGGCGGCGAGCTCGCGCTCGAAGAAGCGCGACATCTCCTCCACCTCGTCCCGGACGGGGGAGAGGAGTTCCTGGAGGAGGGGCTCCATCATTCGACCCCGTTCCCGGCGCGGAAGCGGGAGGCGCCCAGGTCGGCCGGCCGGTTGAGGTTCGTGTAGGAGTGGCCGGGGCGGTCGGCGGCCGCGGTCTCCGCGGGCGTGAGGACGCGCGCCCGCACGCGCGGGAAGAAGTCCGTGACCTTGAAGCGCCCCTCCGTCGCGGCCGCCTCGATCGCGGGGAGGCAGCGGCGGCGGTAGTAGCCGACGAGCGGCTCGACCCCCTTCCTCGTCGAGCCGCAGACCACGTCGAAGCCCCCCGAGGCCTCCTCCTCGAGCCGGTCGAGGAGCGCGGGGGCGACGTGGGGCGCGTCGACCGGGAGGAAGAGGACGAGGTCGTTCGACGCGGCCTTGAGCCCCGCGTGGAGGCCCGCGAGCGGCCCGGCCCCCTCGAGGAGGTCGGGGACCACGCGCCGCCCGAGGTGGGCGAGGCGCTCGGGGTCGTTCGCGGAGACGAGGACCTCGGCGCAGCGCGCGTCGAGGAGGTCGAGGGCCCGCTCGATCAGGGGAAGCCCGTCCACCTCCAGGAAGCGCTTGTCCGTCCCCATCCGCCGGCTCTGCCCCCCCGCGAGCACGACCCCGGTCGTCGCTTCGGCCACCCTAGCGGGCCGGTCCGTCGGAGTCGCCGCCGCGAGGAGGCGAGCCCTTGGCCGAGGGTTCGTCGTCGCGGAGCCCCTTCTTGAACTGGACGAGGCTCTGGCCGAGGCTCCGCGCGAGGTTCGGGAGTCGCCCTCCGAAGAGGAGGAGGACGACGAAGAGGATGATCAGGATCTCGGGGAGGCCGATCTGCGAGAAGAGCGCGAGGGGCAAGGGCAAAGGGAGGATCAAGGTCGGCTGCGGCCGCGCGCTTCCCCCGCGGGGAGGACTCGCGGCGGGCCTGCGGATTGTAGCCCCGCGGGGGGGGGATCCATAGGTCGGCGGGCTAGCGCCGCCGCACGCCCCGCTCCTCGAGGACGCGCTCGAGCGTCTCCCCCATCCGGGCCGGGTTCTCGACCACGCTCGCCCCCGCGCTCTCCAGCGCCGCCGCCTTCTCCTTCGCGGTCCCCTTCCCCCCCGCGATGATCGCGCCGGCGTGCCCCATCCGGCGCCCGGGAGGAGCGCTCCTCCCGGCGATGAAGGCGACGAGGGGCTTCTTCCCCTTCTCCCGGTGGAAGGCCGCCGCCTCCTCCTCGGCGGTCCCCCCGATCTCCCCGATCATCAGGACGGCGTCGGTGTCCGGATCCGCCTCGAAGAGCTCGAGGGCGTCGACGAAGGAGGTCCCGACGATCGGGTCCCCGCCGATCCCGAGGCAGGTCGACTGTCCGATCCCTCTCGAGGTCAGCTGCCAGACCGCCTCGTACGTCAGGGTGCCGCTCCTCGAGACGACCCCGACGCGTCCGGTCCGGTGGATGTAGCCGGGCATGATCCCGACCTTGCACTCCCCCGGGGTGATCACGCCCGGGCCGTTCGGCCCGAGCAGCCGCGTCTTCCCTCCCCGCAGCGACTCCCTCACCCGCGCCATGTCGAGGGCGGGGATCCCCTCCGTGATCGTGACGACGAGGCGGATCCCGGCGGCCGCCGCCTCGAGGATCGCGTCGGCGGCGAACGCCGCCGGGACGTAGATCACCGAGACGTCGGCTCCGGTCCTCGCGACCGCCTCCGCGACGGTGTCGAACACGGGCACGCCGCCGACCGCCTTCGTCCCCCCCTTCCCCGGCGTCACCCCGGCCACCACCTTCGTGCCGTAGGCGAGGGCCTGCTCCGTGTGGAAGGTCCCGTTCGACCCCGTGATCCCCTGGCAGAGGACCCTGGAATCCTTGTCGACGAGGACGCTCACCGCGCGCCCTCCCCCGCCGCCGCGCAGGCGAGCGCCGCCGCCTCGTCCATCCCGGAGGCCGGGCGGATCGGGAGCCCCGACCCCGCGAGGATCTCCCGGCCGCGCTCGACGTTCGTCCCCTCGAGGCGCACGACGAGGGGCACCTTCAGTCCCCCCTCGCGCGCCGCCGCGACGACCCCCTCCGCCAGCACGTCGCACTTCACGATCCCGCCGAAGATGTTGACGAGGACCGCCGCCACCTTCGGGTCGGAGAGGAGGATCCGGAAGGCGGCGGAGACCCGCTCCTTCGTCGCGCCCCCCCCGACGTCGAGGAAGTTCGCGGGCTTTCCCCCGTGCAGCAGCAGGGCGTCCATCGTCGCCATCGCGAGCCCCGCCCCGTTCACCATGCAGCCGATCGTCCCGTCGAGGGCGACGTAGGAGAGGTCGTGGCGGGAGGCCTCGACCTCCCTCGCGTCCTCCTCGTCGAGGTCGCGCAGCTTCGCGGCCTCCGGGTGGCGGTAGAGGGCGTTGCCGTCGAAGACGACCTTCGCGTCGAGCGCGAGCGCCTCCCCCTCCTTCGTCAGGACGAGGGGGTTCACCTCGGCGATCGAGAGGTCGAGGTCGAGGTAGGCGCGGGCGAGCGCCTCCAGGAGCGCGGCGACCTTCCCCGCCTCCTTCCCGGCGAGCCCCATCCCGAAGGAAAGCGACCTCGCCTGGAACGCCCGCAGCCCGGCGGTCGGGCTCATCGCCTCCTTCAGGATCTTCTCCGGGGATCGGGCCGCGATCTCCTCGATCTCGACCCCCCCTTCCGCGCACGCCATCGCGACCGGCGCCGCGAGCCGGCGGTCGAGGGCGACCCCGACGTAGAGCTCCCGCGCGATCGCGGATCCCTTCTCGACGTAGACCCGGCGGACGACCCTTCCGCCCGGCCCCGTCTGCACCGTCACCAGCGGCTTGCCGAGCATCCCCTCGGCCGCCGCCGCGGCCTCGGCCGAGGATCGGACGAGGCGGACTCCGCCCGCCTTTCCCCTCCCCCCCGCGTGGATCTGCGCCTTGACCGCGCAGACGCCCCCGCCGAGCGATTCGTAGGCCGCGGCGGCCTCGGCGGGCTTGAACGCCACCTTCCCCTTCGCGATCGGAACGCCGTACCGCGCGAGGAGTTCCTTCGCCTGGTATTCGTGGATCTTCACGCGCGGGAAGGGGCGCGATGCTAGGGATCGCGCGGGGTGGGTCAAGGAACGGGAGGTCCCTTGCGGGGCAGCGGAGGCGGGCGAGAATGTTCCCGCACTTCGAAGGGAGATCCGCGGATGCGCTCGCGCTCGCTTCTCCTCGTCCTGGGGCTCGCCTCGGCGGCGCCCGTCGGCGCGCAGACCCCGGGATTCGCCGACCTGCACCGAGCCCTTCCGTGGGACAGGGTGAATCCCGTCGCCCACGCCCTAGTGGACGTCGAGGGGGATGGGGACCTCGACCTCCTCATCGTGGCCGCGGATGCGTACTCCCCGTACCCCGCGCCGCAGGATCGCCTCTACCTGAATGATGGGTCTGGGAGGTTCCTCGACGCGACCGCGCAGCTTCCCGCGAACACCTTCGGCGACGCGAAGGCGCTCGCCCTCGGGGACGTCGACGGGGACGGGGACCTCGATGCCCTGATCGGGAACTTCGATCAGGTGCCCAATCTCCTCCTCAACAACGGCTCGGGGACTTTCGTCGACGCGCCCGCGCAGCTCCCCCCCCTCATCCGCCCGACGCGAGCCGTCGCCCTCGCCGACGCCGACGGCGACGGGGATCTCGACGCCCTGATCGGGAACGATGCGCAGCAGAACCGCTTGTACGAGAACAACGGCACCGGTCTCTTCGTCGACGCGACCTGGCGGCTCCCTGCGGTCTTCATCCGCACCTACGCCCTCGCCGTCGGGGACGTCGACGGGGACGGAGACCTCGACCTCCTCGTGGGGAACGGAGAGCCCGGCCCCTTTTCCTACAACCGGCTCCAACTGAACAACGGCTCGGGCGTCTTCATGGACGCGACCGGGCAGATCCCCCTCGTCTCCGCGACCACCCGGTCCCTCGCCCTTGCGGACGTCGACGGCGATGGGGACCTCGACGCCCTCCTCGGGAACGACCTCGCCTCCCAAAGCCTCCTCCATCTCAACGACGGCACGGGCGCCTTCACCGACGCGACCTCGCAGCTCCCGGCGATCCTGGAAAGCACGAAGGCCCTAGCCGCCGGGGACGTCGACGGGGACGGGGACGTCGACGCCCTGATCGGCAACGACGGCCAGAGCCGCCTGTACGTGAACGGCGGCATCGGTGTCTTCTCCGACGCGACCTCCCAGCTCCCGCCGACCCTCAACGCCGCGCGGTCCCTCGCCCTCGGCGACGTCGACGGGGACGGGGATCTCGACGCCGCCGTCGGCGACACCGGAACGCAGACGCGGCTCCACCTGAACGACGGCGCGGGTTCCTTCACCGACGCGACCTCGACGCCCCCCCTCTTGGCGCGGCCCACGCGGGCCCTCGTCCTCGGCGACGTCGACGGGGACGGGGACCTCGACGCTTTCCTCGGGAACGACGGGCAGAGCGGGCTCTTCGTGAACGGCGGCACGGGGATCTTCTCCGACGCGACCTCCCAGGTTCCGGCCTTCACCGACGACACCCACGCCGCCGCCTTCGGGGACATCGAAGGAGACGGCGACCTCGACGCCCTCCTCGGGAACGACGGCCAGAGCCGGCTCTACCTGAACTCCGGACCGGGAGCCTTCGCCGACGCGACCTCCCAGCTCCCGGGGTTCTCCGCCTTCACGCGCGCGGTCGCCCTCGGGGACGTCGACGGAGACGGGGACCTAGACGCCCTGATGGGGAACTACTCGGGCATCAACCCCAACGTCGGGGGGCAGGAGCGCCTCTACCTCAACAACGGCTCGGGCACCTTCAGCAACGCCCCGACTCAGGTCCCGTCGTTCATCGACTTCACCTACGCGGTCGCGATGGGCGACGTCGACGGCGACGCGGACCTAGACGTCCTGGTTGGGAACTACCCGCCCCCGACGCGTCTCTACGTCAACGGCGGGACGGGCGTCCTCGCGAACGCGACGAACCAGCTTCCGGCCCTCAACAGCGGCGCGCAGTCCCTCGCTTTCGGGGACGTGGACGGGGACGGGGACCTCGACGCCGTCCTCGCCGGATCTCCGCGCCTCCTCCTCAACTCGGGGGCCGGGACCTTCACGGACGCCTCGAACCAGTCCCCGCCGCTCGGCGGCCCCGTCACTCTCGGAGACGTGGACGAGGACGGCGATCTCGACGCCGTGTCGGGGAGCGCCGGCCCCTTCCTCAACAATGGATCGGGCGTGTTCACGGTCGCCACGGCGGGATTCCCCGCGATCGTGGACTACACGCTGGGCTTCGCCCTCGGGGACGTCGACGGGGACGGGGATCTCGACGCCGTTTTCGGGAACTTCGAGGAGCCGAGCCGCCTCCCCGTCTTCAACCTCGCCCGCCAGCTCGCGTGGAGGACGATCCCCGGGATCGGGAAGCCGCTCGTCCTCGACGTCCGGGGGCCGACGAACGGCGGCTGGCAGCTCGCCGCGTCCCTCGGAACCGCGAGCCTTCCGTTCCCCCCCATCGGGACGCTTCGACTCGCCCCTGCGACGCTGTTCACGATCGGGGTGGGCCCTTTCGACCCCGACGGCCGGGCGAGCGTCTCCTTCGCGGTCCCCGCCCTTCCCTCCCTCGTCGGAGTTTCCGTCTACTGGCAGGCCCTCGTCGGTCTGCCGCTCCGGCTGACGAACCTCGAGGTCACGACCTTCACGAACCTGTAGGAGGCGACTGCCCGAGGACGACTCCCTGGACGGGCCCGCGG
>JAKEFM010000364.1 GCA_022616055.1 Planctomycetota bacterium | reverse complement strand
GGCGCCGTCGCCTAGCATCCGGTCCTCCGGTCGCTCCAGCCCGGATCGAGGGTTCCAAGAATGCATCCGATCGCCTCCCTTCTCCTCCAGGTCGCGCCCCTTCCCGTCCCCCAGGTGACAATCACGAACGGGACGACCTCCGTTGACGTGAACGCCTACGGCGTCCTGGTCGGCGCTCCTTCCTCCGGGTTCCGGACGGTCGACGGTCCGATCGTCGGGCTCCATCCCGGCTTCGCCGAGTGGTTCGGCATCGGCTTCGACACCGGCCACGGCCGGATCGAGGCGGTGGGCCTCGGCTCGGCTCCCGACTGGGGGAACCGGACCGTGCTCCGGTGCGTCGAGATCCTATCCGCGCCCGGGACCGCCACCGCGACGACGCGCGTCGGCGACCTCGAGGTCCGCTCGGCGTGGGGCTTCGAGGGCGCCTACCTCATCGTCACCACGACCTTCTCCAACCTCGGGCCCGCCCCGCTGCGGAACCTCCTCTACTCGCGCGAGTGGCGGAGCCCCGGGGAGTCGAGCGGCTGGGTCTTCCCCACCGACCTCCCGGGGGCCCCCCCCGCCCCGCACGACGTCTCCCGGATCCTCTGGATGCCGGACGACCTCCAGCCCGGAGCGACCCAGTCGGTCACCTTCTCCTACGTCGAGGAGGGCGCGATCCCCCAGCCGCAGACGACCCTCGTCCCCCTCGCCGCGTACACGAGCCCCGCCTTCCCCGCCGGCCTCGTCTTCGGCGAGACGAACGGGATCTCCTGGGGCGACTACGACGCCGACGGCTGGATCGACGTCTTCTGCACCCAGTCGGCGCGCCTGTGGCGCAATCTCTCGGGGACGGGCTGGCTGCTCGTCGCCGACCTCGACCAGGCGCCGACGGCCGTCCTCCCCCCCGGAGCCCTCCGCTACGGCGCCTCCTTCGGCGACTACGACGAGGACGGGCTCCCCGACCTCCCGACGGAGCCGCGCTCGGGCGGGACGCCCCCCGGCAACTGCTTCCAGTTCCTCCACAACCTCGGGGGCGGGCCGAACTTCGCCGACGTCTCGAGCACCCCGCCCGTCGTGATCAGCCAGCCCTGCGCGATCGACTCCGAGACGATCGGCTGGGCGGACGTCGACGGGGACGCCGACCTCGACATTTTCCTGCCGGTCTACCCGCCGACGGGGAACTTCTTCTGGACCAACCTCGGCCCCGTCGGCGCGGCCGGCGCCTACACGT
The DNA here is from genome assembly GCA_022616055.1 of Planctomycetota bacterium. GTDB lineage: Bacteria > Planctomycetota > UBA1135 > UBA1135 > JAKEFM01 > JAKEFM01. The sequence goes on along the minus strand of JAKEFM010000364.1, from coordinate 3,024 downwards.
TCGTCGAGACGAGCGCGGCCTCCGGCTTCGACAACCCGCCGGGCAACGCGCGCCCGGAGGGGGCGCAGTTCGCGGACGCCGACCAGGACGGCGACCCCGACCTCTACAGCAACGGGGCCCTCTACCAGAACAAGTCGAGCCCCGGGGCGATCGACTTCGACGCGCTCTCCCCCGTCGCCTCGGGGATCGGGTTCAACACCCTGATCGACGAGGGGGCGATGCTCTTCGACTACGACCGGGACGGGGACGTCGACGTCGTCGCCGCCTACATCTCCTCCCCCGGCGTCGTGATCTGGGAGAACCGCGGCGACACGACCTTCTTCCAGGCGGAGGCGCCGATCGTCGTGAACCCCCTGATCGGGCTCGGCCTGGGGATGTCGGCCGAGGACTGGGACAACGACGGGGACATCGACTTCACGACCCGCAACGTCTTCCGCCGGAACATGATCGTGGAGACGGGGACGCGCCAGTTCCTCGTCGCCCCGACCTCGATCCCGGCGAACTTCCTCACCTCCGCGACGCCGGCGTGGGGGGACTGGGACCGGGACGGCGACCTCGACTGCGCGCTCGGGAACTGGCTCGAGCAGGGGCGGCTCTACCAGAACACGATCTACGGGGTCGCGACCGCCCCCGGCAACCGCCGCTACGTCCGGGTCCGGCCCCTGCGCGACTCCCTCGCCGTCCCGGCGGGCCTCGAGACGGAGTTCGCCGCGACGGTGGAGATCCGCGTCTCGGGGGACCCCGCCGGCGTGCGGCGGAGGAAGTTCACGGCGAGCGGTCACGGCTACCTGAACCAGAACGAGTACGCGCTCCACTTCGCGCTGCCGCCCGACCCCTTCCCGGCCCTCCCGAACCAGGACGTCCGCTTCGACGTCGTCGTCGACTTCCCGAATCCCGCGGGCTCCGGCGTCCACCGGGTCGACCGGTTCGTGAACCCGGTCCTCGGGAGCCTGAACCTCGCGGACCTGACCGACCGGGAGATCCGGATCTTCCGCAGCGGGCGCGTGCGGATCAACGGCTGCGAGATCGCGCCGGTCCCGCCCGCCTCGCCGGCGCTGACGACGACGACCGGCGGGCTCGTCCTGCCGACGGCGACGGTCGCGCCCCCGCTCCCCGCCGTCTCCCCCACGCCGGACCGCTTCGTCGGCCTCGACTTCGACACCCTCGCCGCCACCGCCCCCTTCCGCGTGAAGGAGCTCCTGATCGACGGCCAGCTCGACGCCCCCGTCGCCTGCGCGGCGGAGTCGTTCAACGTCGTCCTCTGGGACGTCACGGTCCCCGGCGCTCCCTTCCGCCGGGCGAGCGCGTCCCTCGCGACCTCCACCCGCAACCGCCGCACCTTCTTCCCCGTCTCGTGGGTCCTCGAGCCGCAGCGGCACTACCGGCTCCTCGCCCGCGTGACGCAGCGGCGGGCGAAGACGATCGCGGGCCCGGTCGCGCAGGGCCCGGTGACGGTCCTCGGGGGCCTCGACTTCGCCGACGCCGATCCCTGCTCCGGCGTCGGAGCGGAGGGGGCGAGCGTCGACGCGACGAAGGCCTGGGTCGCCTTCCGCTTCGCGCCGGACCTGGGCACGGAATGGGTCGATCTCGGCGGGGGGCTCGCGGGCGCCGGCGGGATCCCGATCCTCGCCGCGACCGGATCGGCCTCCCCCGGGGAGGCCTTCACCCTGACGCTCGACGGCGCCGCCGTCACGGCCCCCTCGGTCCTGGTGGCCGGGTTCTCCTCGGGCTGCGTGCCGATCTTCGGGGGCGCCTCGATCCCCGCGCTCGACTCCATCCTCCTCGGCCTCAAGACGGACGAGCTGGGCGCCCTGGTCCAGAACCTCTCCTGGCCCCCGGGGTGGCCCGTCGACCTCTCCCTCCTCCTCCAGATCTGGGTGGTGGACCCGACGGCGCCTCAGGGCGTCGCCGCCTCGAACGCGATCTCCGGGACGCTGCAGCCCTGATCGGGGGATCGCCCCACCCCCTAGCCGGGGCGCGACCGCCTCAAGAACGCGCGGAGGATTGCCCCTTCGCGACGCGGGCCTATCATCGACGGGCGCCGGCTACCTCGGGGGATCCAACTTTGCATCGGCTGCCCCTTCTCCTTCTCCAGGGCGCCCTCCCGGGTCCTCCGCAGGCCTCGCTCCCGCGCGGCGCGGCCGCCGAGGAGGCGGGGGTCGCCTCCTCCCAGATCGCGGAGAGGGCACGCGGGGCGCCCCTGCGGCGACTCCCGCTGTCCTTCGTCGAGAACCGGGGTCAGTGGACCACGGATGCCGCGTTCGTGGCCCGGCGAGACGGGATGACGGTCCGTGTCGAGCCGGAGGCGCTCGTCATCCGATTCGAGCGGCGGAGCGAGGACGATGGCCCCGTCCAAGGAGTCGTCGTCCGCCTCGCGTTCGAGGGGGCCCTCGGGTCGGCGACGATCGAAGGGGAGGGAAGGCAGCCCGGCCTCCACCACTACTTGCTCGGTAACGATCCGGCCCGGTGGAAGGTCGGCGTCCCGGGCTTCGACGCGGTCGTCTACCGCGGCCTCTACGAGGGAGTGGACCTGCGAGTTCGGGAGGAGGGAGGTCGGCTGGAGTACGACCTGATCCTCGAGCCGGGAACGGAACTCCGGAGCGTGGCGGTGCGGTGCGAAGGCGTGGAGGGAGTGGAAGTCGACGGGCGCGGCTCGCTCCGGTTGCGCACGGCGCTCGGGGGAATCGAGCAGGCGCCGCCGCGGACCTGGCAGGCGACGCCGGCGGGGGATCGGCGGCCCGTGACCTGCCGGTACCGGCTCCTCGGGGGAAGCCGATACGGATTCGAGGCGGAGGGGTTGGACCCGGCGCTTTCCCTCACCATCGACCCCGGAATCGCGTTCGCGACGTTCCTCGGCGGCCCGGGCAACGAGGTGGCCCTGGACGTCGCGCTCGACGGCGCCGGAGCGATGTACGTGGCGGGCCTCAGAGCGTGAGCAAGAATCCCCCTTCCGCTCTCCGCCCGGAGGTTCACGCCCGGGGGACGGCCTGGGCCGCCCGTAGGCCGAGTTCCTGAAGCTTCTTG
>JAKEFM010000363.1 GCA_022616055.1 Planctomycetota bacterium | reverse complement strand
GGCGGCGGGCACGCGTGCGAGCGTCGCGGCGCCCTCCGCAAGCGCGGTCGGCGCGGCCGGCGCCGGGATCCTGAAGGGCGTAGGCTCCGGCTGGGCGACTGCGACCGGAGCGGCGATCCCTGTCAAACCCGCGGCCAACACGAGCGGGGTCTTCATGATCGGACTCCTTGCAGCGATCACGAATCCTATCCGCTCCCGGGCGGCCGGGAAGGGCGGCGGGGGGGGTGGAGTCGGTCGGCGGCGCGGAGCTTTCCCCTCTCGAGCGGGGACCTTCGGAGGGAAGAGGGCAGTCGCCTTCGTGGACGGCCACCTCGTCCCTGGATTCCGGTACCGCGAAGTTCGAGCGCCGCCGGCCGGAAGGGCTCGCCGGCAGGGCGGAAACCGGACTACGATTCGCCCCGGGACTCGGACCTCGAATGCCCGCACACCTGCGACCGGGCGGAGCCGCCCGCCGCCGACCTCCCTGGTGGCTGCGTCGGCTGGACCTCGTGAAGGCGGAGCTTCGCGGCGAGATCTTCCCCCGGAGCGCCGAGGAGGGCCTGCGCCTCGTCGCCGCTCTCTCCGCGACCGGCCTCCGGATGCTTCGAGAGTCCTCGGGCGGTCGCGATCCAACCTCTCTTCTCGCCCGGCTCGCCCGCGAGAGGGAGCGGTGGAGCGCGCGCTGGAGACGGGAGCTCGGCCGTTTCTTTCGAGGGTAGACCCCTCCGAACCCTCGCGGCCGTCGTCGACGGCCTCCGTCGGGCGCGGGCGCGCTACGTGCTGATCGGGGCGTGGGCGCTCGGGGCCTGGGGCTCCCCTCGGGCGACGGCCGACATCGACTTCCTCGTGCTGCTGGGGCGCGGAGGGCTCGACGAGCTCTGCCGGCGCCTGCGGCGGATGGGGATGAGGGAGGACGGGGAATGGCTCCGCTGGAATCCGACGGCCCGCCCTTCGATGAGGAGGGCTCAGCGCACGGGTACGCCGAGGGCGCGGCCGTAGACGCGGGCGAGGTCCTGCCAGGAGTTGCCGCTGAACGGGTCGGCGAGCAGGGCTTCCTGGACGAGGGGGACGCCGCGCTCGGGCTGTCCGCGCTCGTCGGCAAGGATGTGCCAGCCGGCGCGGCGCCGGGCGAGGGCGTAGTTGGGATGGCTCCGCGGGACCGAGAGGTAGAGGGCGAGCGCCTCGTCGGTCCGGCCCTCCTCGCGCTGGATCTCGGCGAGGGCGAAGAGGTCGCCGGCCTGGGCACGCTCCCGCCGGCGGCCGCCGGACTCCCCGGCGCGAAGGGCGTCCGGGTTCCCCTCGAAGCGGGGGCGGGTCGAGGTCCGGTTGGGCAGGTCGACGCGGGTGCGGACCACGCGGGAGGAATCCTCAGGAGCTGGAGCGGTAGCGGAGCGCTCGACCAGCTCGCGGAGAGGGACGACCTCGCCGTCGGGGAGCGAAATGGGGAGATCGGGGTCAGTCAATCTGGCGAGGTCGGTCCGGACGGCGCGCACGTTCACGGCGATCATCACCGCGAGGATCGGCGCCGCGACGGCCACGGCGAGGACGAGGAGCGCGCGGAGCCCCCTTCCACGGCGCGGGTCGCGGCCGGAGCCCGAGGGAGGCGTCGCGTTAGCTCTCATGGCTGCAGCTCGGCGATCAGCTGGCCGAAGGGCATCGTCATCACGGTCTTGAGCACGATCCCCCGCTCGTCCGTCCAGGTGTCGGAGGAGAAGGTCATGTTCTCGACGGAAAGCGTCCGCTTGAAGAGCCTGGCCTTGGTCGTCGCCCCGCCCGGGCGCGCGAGGTCGACGTCCTCCTTCCGCTCGACCTTGAGCGGCGCCGCCTGCGGCTTCCAGTCGGGGTAGCCGAACGACACGGACCGGATCTCCCGCGTCTCCCCGACGCGCATCTTGAGACGGTTCAGGGTGAGGAAGGCCGAGGCGTAGGCCGGCGTCCCGACGGCGTCGCCCGGCGCGACGGAGAGGCTCTGCGGCTCGAGAGCCTTCTCCCCCCGCTTCGCCGTTGCCTTGAGGGAGCCGCCCTCGAGGACGTACTCGGCGTCGACGGGGGTCTTGGTGTCCTGCCTGTACGCCGCCTTCCGGAAGGCGAAGTCCGGCCCGGCGGCGCAGGTGACGACGAAGGGGGACTGCGGCCCGCCCTGCGGCTTGTTGTGGGCCATCATCTCGTACCCGTCGGCCGTCTCCGTGATCAGGAAATCCTCGGTCCCGGCGGGGAAGGGGCCGAACTTCACGGCGTACGTCCCGCGCAGGATCACCTCGCCCGGCAGGTCGAGGGCGACCTTCGTCTCTCCGGCCGGCTCGTCCGCGGCGACGGTCTCCATCGCCTCCACGAGCAGGCCGTCGAGCGCGGCCCGGTCGAACCGCCGGCCGCGCAGCCAGACCGAGTCGATCTTCCGGGTGTTGCCGACGTCCTCGAGCGGGTTCGCCCCGAGGAGCACCATGGAGGCGACCTTTCCGGCCTCGATCGTCCCGAGGCGGCGATCCACGCCGCAGAAGCGCGCGGGGACGGTCGTGGCGGCGCGCAGGGCCTCGGCGGGGGAGAGCCCGGCCTCGACGAGGTTCCCGATCTCGTCGTGGACGGAGAACCCGGCGAAGACGTAGGGATTGGCGAGGTCCGTCCCGACCATCATCGGGACCCCCGCGCGGGCCATGTCGCCGACCATGTCCTTCATGTGCGGCCCCGCGGCCTTCATGAACCGGCCGAAGCCCTCGTACTTGTCCCCTGCCCAGAACGAGCGGAGGGACGCGGGGACGTACGCCATGCGAGGGTCGGCGTCCCCCTTCTTCCCGACGGCGTTCGCGATGCCGGCGCTCACGACGAGGGTGGGGCACTGGACCATCCCCGACTCGGCGATCCGGCGCAGCTCCGTCGCGAGGGCCGCCTTGTCGACCTTGGGATAGAGGAACCAGAAGCGGCCGGACGGCCAGAGGCCGCCCGACCAGTCCTGGCCGCGGTCGACGCTCGGCGGCGCCAGGCGATCGAGGAGCGCCCCGAAGGCCATCATGTGCTCGTTGCTCGCCTGCCCGGCGGCGATCGCGTCGTCGATCGTGCAGGACTCGGGGATGTGGCCGACGGCGGGAAGGCCGACGGCCTTCGCCTCGGCGACGACGGCCTCGTAGACCTCCTTCTTCAGCCGGCTGTAGACCTTGATCTGGTCGACGGCCGCGGCGCGGAGCTTCCGCACCGCCGCTCGCCCCTCCTCCGGCGTGTCGCACGCCTCGGAGAAGGGCCACACCGGCGGCTTGCCGTCGACGATGTTCCCGGTGCAGATCATCTCGGGGCCGAGGAGGTCCCCGCGGTTCAGGCGGTTCCGCGTCGAGAGGATCACCTCCGTCGCGTTCCCCATGTCGCGCACGAACACGACCCCGTTCGCGAGGCAGAGGGGCCCGAACGTGTCGGTGTCCACGTAATGGACGTGGGCGTCGAACAGCCCGGGGAGGAGGAACTTCCCGGTGCCGTCGATCCGCGTCGCGCCCGGGGGCGCGGTGAAGGACGAGGATGAGGAGACGGCCGCGATCTTCTCCCCCTCGATCACGACCGCCTGGTCCGGGACGGCCCGACCGGAGACGACGTCGATGACGGCGACGGGGGCGATGACCGTGACGTCGGCCGCCCCGGCGGGAGGGAAGGCCGGGAGGAAGGCCGCGACCGTCGCGCCGAAGGGGATCACCGGAGCCTCCGCATGCGAACGCGTCTCCGCCTATATAAGGAGGGGCGATTGTAGCCCCGGCTCGAGGCCCGGCGGCTTCGCCCGTCAGAATCGAAAGGCGGCCTTCGGGCGGCGCCTCGCCGCTCTTGGTGAAGGAAGAAGGGCTCTGTATCGTGGCCGTCACGGTAAGCCGGTTCGTCCGAGATCGAGGATCCGCGATGGGAACGCACGCCCTGCTCCTCCTGTCCGCCCTGTTCGGCTCCGGTCCGAATGCTCCCGCCCGGCTCGCGCGCGCGGTGACGACTCCCGGCGGAGTCTTCCTCGAGGAGCGCATCGCGCCCGACCCCGGGATCCTCGCGCTCGTCGCGAACCCGAACCCCTCGCCGATGGGGCTCCGGTGGACCTACGCGAACCCTCCCGGCCTCCCGTGGATCACCGAATCGGTCTCGGCCGGCGACGAGGGAGCGTTCGCGTGGCTCGGACAGAACCTGAACGCCGAGCGGCTCTCGCTCGTCTCCACGACGGACGATGCGGGCTCCCCGCCCCTTCCGATCGGCGAGGACCTCCTCCCCGGCGTCGACTTCCTCCGCGTCCGCGCCGCCGACGACGGGCCTGCCTGCGCGGTCGCCGTCCTGCAGCCCCCGGCCTCGGGCCTTCCCCACGAGCTCCGGTACTACACGGCGTTCGCGGCCGCCCCCCTCTTCACGGCGAGCGGCATCTTCCCGAACGGCTTCGAGATCGCGATCTCGGACGACGGCCGCTGGGTCGCCGCGGGGTACGCGGTCGGCGGGAGCGCGGCGCAGGCGGCGGTGTTCGACGCGGCTTCGCCGACGCCGGGCGTCCCGACGATCCTCCTCGACGCGACGTCGTCCGGCTTCCGGCATGTCGAGATCTCCGGGGACGGGAGCACCGTCGTCCTCGCCACCCACGTGGCGGACCACCTCTTCGACCGGGCGAGCGGCGCGCAGGTCTTCGTCGACACGACGACCGTCTCGCACGACGCCCACACCATCAACTTCGACGGGGGGACCTTCGCGCGCGGCGGATTCGACCTGCGGGCCTGGATCCGGAACGGGGCGGTCTACGTCCCCGTCCTCTTCTACGACGACCCGGCCCTCCAGTTCCCCGTCTACACGGCCGCCGACGTCTCCGCGGACGGCTCGACCTTCGTCGCGGGCGGCTACGACGCCTTCAACAATTCCCTCTTCCGCGTCTACTGCTTCGACCTCGCCCCCGGCGGCGCGACCCTCCTGTGGACCTACGTGAACAACGGGAGCGGCTCGCTCCAGGACGTCCCCTCGGCGGTGTCCCTCTCGGACGACGGGCAGTGGATCGCGGTCGGATCGTGGGGCGCGGAGTTCGGCGGCCATCCGGAGGCGCTCCTCTTCGACCGGACGGCGGGGAACGTCCCGGTCGGCTCCCTCGACACGCCCGGCTCGGTCTTCGACCTCGACCTCTCGGGGGACGGGCAGTTCCTCGTCGTCGGCACGAAGTCCGTGCACGCGAACACCCTCGGCAACGGCGGAGAGGCGTACTCCTTCGACCGCGGCGGGCAGGGCCATCGCCTCGCCGGGACGGCCTCCGTCGGGCGCACGATCACGCTGCAGACCGGGGGCGTCCCCGGGGACGCGGTCCTCCTCCTGCTGGGCGCCGCGCTCGGCGCTCCGATCCCGATTCCCGGGTTCGCGGGGACCCTCGATCTCGATCCCGGCCAGCTCTTCTCCGTCCTCTTCGCGGGAGTCGTCCCGCCCGGCGGAGTCCACTCGCTCCCCGTTGCCATCCCGGGCGATCCGACGCTCGTCGGGGGGGTGGTCTACTCGCAGACGGCGCGGTTCGGACCGGCGAGCGCCTTCGACAACCACCTGAAGGTCTCCGTGACGCCCTGAGGCGCCGGAGGGAGCCCGCCCTCCCCCGAGGACGGATGCGGTGACGAACTCGGAGGGGACGGCCGGCGGGGTCAGCCGAGGCCGTTCCCCTCAGCACCGCCGGCGCGGCACCTCGCGCGTGCGCTCGTGCGCGGCGGGGGACTCGAAACCCCTCGACGTGGAGTGCGCCCACGCCTTCTCGATCGTCTCCGCCGCGTCCGGCGTCTTGCAGGCGGTTTCGCCGTAATCGACGTCCACCTTGCCGATCCGCTTCGCGGCGGCGGTCGCCGCCTTGCGCAGCGCGGCGTTGCGGCACCCGATCGCGATGACCGCCTTGTTCATCCCCTCGCGCTCCGCGTTCGGCGCCGCATGGATGTTCTTCTCGATGGAGGCGAGCCGCTCCAGGAACGACGCGTCGGGCATCGTCTCGTCGCGCAGGGTCAGATGGCCGAGGAGCGCCCATCCCGCGACGCGCACGGGGCCCGCCGGCGCCGCGAGCCACTGCTTCGCCTTCGCCGCGGCGTGCGGCCCCTCCGCGGCGAGCATCCCCACGTAGTCGCCGCACATCCGCGCGCGGGAGTCGGAGGCCCAGCGGTCGAGATCGGCCGGGGTCATCCGCGCCGGGTCGGCGATCTTCACGGCGAGGTTGCGCGCGTCGAAGTTGCCGGTGTCCCAGAGGGCGAGGGCGAGCTCCTGGTCGACGCCGATGCGCTTCATGAGCGTCTTCAGCGTCTCGAAGGAGACGCCGAACATCGGTTCCTCGGCGCCGTGGCGGGCGTAGGTCTTGCGCGTCTGCGCGGAGCCGGCCTTCTCCAGTTCGCGCATCGCCGCGGCCGCCGTCATCCGCGGCGCAGGCGCCTTCGTCTTCTTCGACGTCGTCTTCGTCCCGGGCATCGCGGGAGTCTCCTCGAGGTCGCCCCGGGAGCGTACCGGGGGAGCGCGCCGCGGTCCATCGGGGGCGGCCCGGGGTGGGGGGAGGACGGCCGGGGGGCCAACCTGGTCGACCCGGAGTAGAGTGCGGGACCCGACCGCGAGGGAGACGCGCGCATGTCCAAGCTCCATGGACCCTCCTTCTTCCTGGGCAGCGGGCTGGTCGCCGGGACCCTCGGATTCGCCGTCGTCCTCTTCGCTCGATCGGGGGGCCGCGCCCTCCCGTGGAGCGCTCCCGCCGAGAAGGAATCGGCGGCTCGAACGGAGCGCGCGAGCCCCCCCGCGGAACTCCCGGCGCCCGAGGCGCCGGCCCTACGTCAGGCGGCGGAGGGAGGCGAGCACCTCTCCCTCGACGACCTGCGAGCGCTCCTCCTCTCCCCCCGGCGCCTGGACCAAATCCGCGCGATCGATCTCCTTCTCGCGCGGGGGACCCCCGAGGCGGTCCAGGTGCTGCTCGACGCCTTCCTCGCTTCGAGCGATCCCCTCCTCATCGGGCTGCTCGAGGAGGCGATGCTCAAGTCCACGACCGACCTCGCGCCGAGCCTGATCGCCGCGTTCCGCGCCTCCAGGGATCCGGAGAGGCTTACCCGGATCGGCCGGACGCTGGCGCGGCTCGCGGGGGAGCGGCCGGACGTCGAGAAAGCGGTCGTCGGTCTCCTCGTCGGGATGCTCCGCGATCCGGACCTGAAGCCGGAGCACCTCGCGGCCTTGGAGGACGCCCTCGTCGCCCTCGGCGGCCGCGCCCTCGAGACGCTCGCGGCCTACCTTTCGGATCCCGCGGCCGGTCCGGAAGGAGCCGGTACGGTGGCCGCGATCCTGTCGAGGCTCGACGCCGCGCACGGGAGCGCGGTGCGGGAGAAGGTCCGGGAGGGCTTCGAGGCGATGCGCAGGGCGCTCGAGGACCCGGCCCTGACCGCGACCGAGAAGGACGCGACGCGCAAGAAGACGGGCTCGCTCGCCTGGGCGGTCGGCAACCGCCCCGCCTCGGAGCACGACCTCCTCTCCCGCGACCTGGTCGACGGCCTCCTGCGGACCACCGATCCGGCGCAGGCGGGGACGCTCGCCTGGGGCCTGACGAACCTGAAGGGGCTCTCCGACGAGGCCCGGTTCGAGACGGTCCAGTCGATCCTCGGCGCCCTGCCGGGCCAGTCGGGCGACGCCCTCCGCCAGTCCTACGTCTGGGCGGCGAGCCAGATCGTCGCCGCAGGCTACGGCAACCGCGCGCTCGACGAGGGCTTCTACCGGATGATGCAGGCCGCCGAGGAGGCGTCGGGCCAGCACGCGAACGACCCCCGGGTCTCCGCCTCGCTCCGCTGGCTGCTCGCGGAATTGAAGACCTACGAGAAGAAGAAGCTGGGGGGGTGAGCTCTGGCTTTCCCGGCAGCGAAAGGGACGACACCGACTCCCGCGCTCGCGACGCGGGGGGGCGCCCCCCCCTCGACGCAGGACCGGGGGTCCGTCGAATGCGAGTTGGGCGGATCTGAGGCGGAACCGCTGAGAACGACCGGGAGGATGCGGTGACAGTGAAACCCGATAGCAGGAAGCGTACGCCGGAGGCCCAGCTCCGGTCCTTCCTCGACAGGTTTGATCCGAAGGATCAGAAGCTCATTCGATCGGTCCGGGCTGCTGTACGTAAGCGATTCCCGACTGCCAACGAGCTGGCGTACGACTACAACGACTCCATCGTCATCGGCTATTCGCCGACGGACCGCGGGATCGATGGCATCGTGGCGATCTCCGCACGTGCCACCGGTGTGGCTCTGCACTTCAATCAGGGACCTCGGCTGCCCGACCCGAAGAAGCTTCTGCTGGGATCGGGAAAGCAGACCCGCTTCGTCCGGGTGGACGCGGCCGGCCGGCTGGCGCATCCAGACGTGGAGGCGATGATTGCCGCTGCGATCGATCAGGCGAGGGTTCCGTTGCCATCCAAAGGGAGGGGCAGACTCATCATTCGAGGGGCTGCTGCGAAGCAGCGGCCACGCCGGAGGCCGACGAAGTGACG
>JAKEFM010000362.1 GCA_022616055.1 Planctomycetota bacterium | reverse complement strand
TGAACCGGGCTCCCGGGAAGAGGAGACCGACGCAGAGGGTGCCGTAGGAGAGGAGGAAGGGGACCACCCAGGCGACGAGGAACCACCGCGACGGCCCGAAGACGATGCCGAGAGACCGCAGGGAGGGCCCGGAGCAGAGGAACCGTTGAACCAGGACGGCCGCGAAGGCCGGGGTGTACGAGAAGAGCAAGGAGAGGCTCATTCCCCAGAGGACATTCCGAGTCGGGTACGCGCTCGTGATGAGCCACGGGATTCCGAGGGCGAGAGCGAGGAAGATCCAGATCCGAATCCACCGATGCGACTTCACGCCTGACGTCGAGCCCTCCGGAGCCCGATCGTAGGGAGTCGGTCCCCTGGAGGGCCAGCCCCCTCGGATCCTCCCCTCGCGCGACGGGTCCGAGGCTACTCGGCCCCCCGACTTCCCATTCGTCAGGGGGCCGACCGGAAGACCCGGCGCGTCCCGCTCGTCTCGAGCACCCCCGAGCCCTCCTCGACCTCCGAGACCCGGACCAGGCGGACGACCCGCCAGTAGAGAGGGACGCCGGGAGGGAGCGCGCTCCAGGCGTCCGCCGGGAACTCGAAGCTCCCGTTCTGGGTCCGGCCGAGGTGACCGTAGGTCCTCCGGACGACGCGGTCGAGGCGCCACTCGGGCCGAGCGAACTCGGCCTCGCCGACGGAGAGCTGGACCTCGTAGCGCGCGCCGGTGGAGGTGGACCAGCGCAGGGCCGGGGCTTCGCGCACGGCGCTCCCGTTCTCCGGGCCCTCGACCTCGATCGAGACCGCTTCGCGCAGGCGTCTGTCCGAGGCGTTCGTGAACGAGCGATAGGGATCGTCCCGCGCGTTCAAGGGGTGGAAGGCGGGGAGGAGGCGACCGGCGAACAACGCGACGTGCAGGAGGCCGAGCGCGCCGAGCGCGGCCGCGGCGGCCCGAGCGGGCCGCGCCGGATGCAGGGCACACCACCCCCCCACCAGCGTGGGAGCGATCGCTCCGAGGACGAAGAAGAGGTGCCGCCCCTGGGGCTGATGGATGTGCGTGTTGACCGCCACCTCGGTGGCGAGGCCGAGGAGGGAGAGCGCCGCCGGAAGCCATGCGTCCCTCGTCCCGTTCCCCCGGCGCGTCCATCCCGCCGCGGCCGCGGCAAGGAGGACGCCGAAGAGCGCCGTCTCGACGACCCCCGGGACGACCGGCGCCCATCCGAAGACCCCGAAGACCGAGAGGGAGAGGATCGGGGTGAAGATGTCCTTCCACCACGCGGGGGGGGGGACCGCCTCCATCGGCGGATCGACGCGGCGGTGGAGGGTCAGGTTCTCCAAGGGATCGCCGTAGAGGATCGCGTTCCCGAGGAAGAGCCATCCGCAGGCGAGCGCGGCTCCGGCGAGGAAGGCCGCCGCCGCGCCGATCCGCCTC
>JAKEFM010000361.1 GCA_022616055.1 Planctomycetota bacterium | reverse complement strand
GCCACGCCCGGAGGTCTCATCCGAGCGGGCCAGGCGAGGGCCTTCTCCGGAGGGACGGGTGCCGTCCTCTTCACGTTCGACGGCACGGCAGGCGACGACCAGGTCGGCGCCTCCGTCGCCGGCCCCGGAGACCTCGACGGGGACGGGATCCCCGATCTCCTCGGCGGTGCGTTGCTCAACGCTCCCTTCTCCCCTGGGCCGGGGCAGGTGCGGGCCCACTCCGGGGCGAACGGGACGCCGCTCCTCACGGTGAACGGGAGCGGGCCGATCACGGTGTTCGGCTTCTCCGTCGCGGGGGCAGGCGACGCGAACGCGGACGGCGTGTCGGACTTCGTCGTTGGAGCGCCGCGCATGGACCCCTCGGGACTCGCGGACGCCGGGAGGGCCACGGTCTTCTCCCTCGTCGGGATCCCGCCGGGCGCGAGCGCCTACGGCTCGGGCTGCGCCGGGACGGGCGGAGCCGTTCCGAGGATCTCGACCTACGGCGGACCGCCGAGCACGGGGAACGGCGGGTTCGGGTTCGCCGTCTCCCGCGGACTCGGAGGAGCGGTCGCGTTTCTCTTCCTCGGAACGGCGCCCCTGGTCCCGGGGTTCTCCTGGGGGGGCTGCGATCAGCTCCTGAGCGGTCTGATCCTTCGGGTCGAGCCTCCGGCGACTCTCGGGGGAACGGCCGGCGCGGGAGGAGCGGGCTTCCGCCTGAAGGGGGTCCCGGTCCCTCCGGACGCCTCCCTCCTCGGACTCGTCGTCCACTTCCACTGGCTGATCCTCGACCCGGGGAGCCCGAACGGGTCCTTCACGACTTCCGACGCGCTTTCGGTGACCGTGCTTTGAGCGAGGGCGCGAGCCGACCAGAGCCGGAGGGGTCGAGGTTCCCTACGGGGCCTGGCGGTCTCGACCCGGACGCTCGCGTCGAAGTCGATCGACTCGAGCGCGACCATCCCTGGGCCGTCCGCCTCCGCGACGAACTCGAAGACCTTCGATGGACCGTGACCGTGGAGCGCGATGTCCCCGGCCTGCAAGGTTCCCGCAGCCGGCTCGCCGACCCGAATCGGAGCGACCCACGTGGGTCGCGGCTCCGGAGGGCAAGCGAACCACGCGACGGCCGGGTGCGGCGGCACCGCCGCCCGCAGCGAGCGAGTTGACGGTG
>JAKEFM010000360.1 GCA_022616055.1 Planctomycetota bacterium | reverse complement strand
CAGGCCGAGCAGCTGCGCCGCGCGCCCCCCTACCTCCAGCGGATGCTCCTCGTCCCCTACCTCCAGGGGATGACCTTCCTCCAGAAGGGGATCCAGTCCCCCATCCCGAGCGTGCGGCCGAAGGACATCGACCGCGCGTTCCGGTCGCTCCCCCGGTCGGCGGAGCAGATCCTCCATCCGGAGAAGTACTGGTACGAGGGGGCGGCGGACGAGCCGGTCGTGGTGACCCTCCCCGACCTCGCGCCGACGCTCGGGCCGGAATGGAGGAAGGTCGACCAGAGCACGCTCGGGGAGATGTTCTGCGCCCTCCTCGTCGGCGAGATGGAGGAGATGCCCTCCCTCGATCCGGCGGACCCGGAGGGGCTCCGGGCGGCCCTCGAGTTCTTCTCGAAGGAGTGGACGAACGAGGGCGCCGAGGGATGGGGCGGGGACCGCTTCGCCGTCTACGCGAAGGACGCGGCGCTCGTCGGGGCCTGGCTCACGGTCTGGGACACCCCGGGGGACGCCGAGGAGTTCGAGGCGGAGTGGGGGAAGCACCGCGGGGACGGCGCCGCGCGGCGGCGCGAGAACGACCGCGTCGCGATCGCCGTCGGCGAGGGGGTGGACCGCGCGCTCCTCGACCGGGTCGTCGAGCAGGTGCACCGCGAGGCGAAGACGAGGGCGCTCGAGCGGCCCGAGAACGGCGGGGAGTCCCGGCCGGCCCGATAGCGGCGCTTCACCCGATGCCCCCCCGCGGCCGATCCCTGCGCGTCACCGTGGGACGCGACGGACATCCTTTCCCCCGACATACCCCCTTCCGCTACCGCTGGAAGAAGGTCCTCGACGGGGGGCTCCACCGCTTCTGGTCGGCGTTCCGTCCTTCGCACAGCGCCTACCGCGCGGCGCTCCGGCGGCTCGACGTCCGCCTCGTCGAGATCCCGATCCGGCGGCTGCCCGAGCCCTTCCGCGGGTACACGATCGCGTACCTCTCCGACCTCCACGTCGGCTCGTTCCTCCGCTCCGAGGACCTGGTCGCGGTCGCCCGGCGCGTGTCGGCGCTGCGCCCCGACCTCATCGCCCTCGGCGGGGACTTCATCAACTACTTCGAGGACGAGCTCGAGGCCCTCGTCCCCGCTCTCGGCCACCTCGAGGCGCGCGACGGCCTCGTCGCGGTCCCGGGCAACCACGAGTACTACGCCGAGGACCCGAGGCGGCTCCTGAAGCGCCTCGCCGACCTCGGCCCGGTCGTGCTCCTGAACGACGCGATCGCGATCCGGCGCGAGGGGGCGGCCCTCTGGATCCTCGGCGTCGACGACGGGGAGCGCGGGAACTTCGACCTCGACGCGGCCCTGCGGCCGGTGGAGAACGGGGACCCGAAGATCCTCCTCTCCCACCAGCCCGATGCCCGTCCCCTCGCGTCGGATCGCGATGGCGTCGTTCAGGAGCACGACGGGTCCAAGGTCGGCGAGGCGTTTG
>JAKEFM010000359.1 GCA_022616055.1 Planctomycetota bacterium | reverse complement strand
CATTCGCTGGGAGCGCAAGGCATCCAACTATCTCGCGATGGTGCACTTGGCATGCGGACTCATCGCCTTCCGGCAGGTCGCCTAGGTTTTGGGACCGGCTCCAAGCCGGCAGCTGCAATCCACAAGAAACATGTTCTCATGCGCATCTCCTTGAAACGATCTCCTGAGGCGCTTGTTGGGTCCTCCCGGGTGTCACTGTTTCAGTTTGCCGTGAAGATCCAACACGCTCTTGCCGAGTTGCACCACGTCCGTCATGCGCCGTTGTGGATCTCCGGAGGTGACAATGGGGCGCGTGAGATTCGCTAGTCTTCCATCAACTAGCCCACTCATTCTTAGTACGCACTGCGAAGGATCATCAACGTCGTAGCTGTAGAACAGGCTCATCGGGATTTCTCCTTCGCTGAGCGGAATCCCGAGTCTCTTGGTCGCGCGACCATCCGGGTTCATGGTTGCTAGGACGACAAAGTTCCTTAACCTTCCATTGTGATCCGTCCAGACCGTGATCTCTGTCCCTGGCGGTTGTCTTGCGGCTCCTTCAATGAAGGGTGGTTCCTTCTCCGAGGTCGTCGTTACATACAGCGAGAACACGTCCCGACCCAGGTCCGAATTGCTGGTCTTCCGCACCCAGAACTCCGCCTGGATACCCTCCGGGGTTCCCCGGAGCGGGAAACGGATCGCGCCCGAAGGGTCGGGCTCAGGGACCGCGCGCGGATCTACGTCTAGACGGGCCAGGATTAGGGCCATGTCGAGGAAGGCGTCGAGATCGAACATCCCCCGGAGAGCACCCTCGACGGCGTACTTGAAAGTCTCGCCGATATCTGGAGTCTCACCTGCCGGGATGCTCTCCGGACCCCTTGCGGAAGCAGGGCGGCTCGCCACCAAGACTTCCTCGCGCCTCGAATCCGCCAAGTCGACCTGCACCGGATGCCCGTTCCCTCGCTCCGGAGCGGCCGGTCCCTCGCCGGGCGCAGACCCCGCGGAGGGTCGGGGTCCGTGGACGAGGAGGATCGCCACCAAGACCACACACGCCGAAGTCGTCGCGAGCAGAGCGAATAACTTGGCCCGCTGAGGCATGGTGAGCCGTCTCAAGCGTGGTTGGGCGCAATCCCCGCCGCGGCTAGCCCCCCAGGCAAGACCGGAGGGAAGTTCTTCCGTTCTCCACTCGGCGTGCGCGCAGCCACGGACCTGCAAGACACTCCCCTTCGCCTCGCACGCGAGGAAGCGCAACGCGAACCGCCTGCAGCCCGAAACATCATCAACCTCGATGGGAGCAGCGGGGGTGATGGTAGCGATCTCCCGAGCGGAGTCAAGGGCCCTCCTCGATCGGCCGAACACCCTGCGATGTCGCGTCTTGCGGTCGGACCGTCGTTTCCCACGCGACTCGCTGGGACCGCCGGCGAGACGAGCGTGTTGCTCCCCAGCCAGCCAGGTACGAGCACCTCGCCGTCCTCGGTCCCCTCCCCTACCGGACCCGCCCCCACGGCAGGAACCTCCGCAGGCCTCGAGGGCGACCCTCTGTGAGCAGTCTCACCCTCTCCCCTAGCAGGTCCCGCTCCTTCTCGGCCGCCCCGAGGGCCCTCGCGAGCGAGGCGATCGAGCGCTCCTTCTCCTTGAGGATCCCCTCGAGGCGGTCGGCGTAGCGCTGCGCCCCCTGGTCCGAGCATGCTCATTCGACGGAGCCTCCGCCCGCAGCTACGTCCGCCCGCTCGGACCTATCGAACTTCCCCGGTCGCACGGTACGTTGGGAGGGCAGTCGGAGAGCCCATCCTCCTCTCGTATGTCCATCGGGCCCGCCTCCTGCGCGCCGGCGCGTTCGCACTCGGGGCGGGGCTCCTCTTCCACGCCGGGCTCGTCGTCTCCTGCTGCTCGACTCCCCCGTCGCCGCCGGGCCCCCGGACCGACGCCTCCCCGCCGGCCACCGTCGACCGCCACCTCGAGGTCGCGCGCCGCTACGCCCCGATCGTCCTCCAGGAGACCCATCCTCGCCGCGGCCGCGAGGACCTCCCCTCGAACCTCGACTTCGACGGCGACCTCGTCGGGCGCAACAACTGGGAGGCCTTCGAGCGGTTCCGCCTCGTCCCGACCGTCTACTACGCCCTCCTCGAGACGGAGACCCACCTCTTCCTCACCTACCACCTCTTCCACGCGCGCGACTGGTCCCCCTTCCCCCTCGGCCTCCAGGACACCCACGAGAACGACGGGGAGAACCTCCAGGTCGTCGTCGAGAAGGCGAGCGGCCTCCCCGTCCTCCTCTACGCGCAGGCCCACTACCGCGGCCGCGCCTACGCGAACGACCGCGCGCGATTCGGCGACGGGGAGGAACGGATCCGCGGGGGATTCCTCCCCCTCGACGGGGAGGGGCGTCCCGTGCCGGCCGGGACTCACGTCGCGGTCTTCGTCGAGTCGCAGGGTCACGGGATCTACGGGAGCGAGGATCGCAGCGCGCGCATCTCGATCGCCACCGACGGCGCCACCCGATTCCGGAAAAACTCGGGCCTCCTCCTCCGGCCGGCCCGCGACGGGGAGGAGGTGCGCGAGCCCGACTCCTTCACTTCGGGGACCGTCCCCTATCGCCTCGAGTCGACGGTCGCGAAACTCTGGCCCGGGCTCCGGGAGGGGACGATCCTCGGGAACGGCGCCCTCTTCGACTGGCCCTGCCCCTACGAGGACGGACGCGTCCGCCTCGAGAGGCTCCCCCGCGCCTACGACGGCAACCGCTACAGCGGCCCCCTCGGGAACGACCGCGGGATCTCCCCCTTCGCCGTCTCTTTCGGCTTCTCCTGCGGCGAGGTCGGGAGCCTGTTCTTCGATCCCGCTTCGCGGTGGAACCGGGCCATCCGCGTCCCGGAGCCCTGGTCGACGACCTACCTCGACGATCCCTTCGGCCCGACACCTCCTGCGCCCCGCCGGTAGGCCCCCCTGCCGGTCGGGTTCGAAGGGGCCCTCGCGACGCGGCCCGCGACGGGCGGGCTTGACACGGGCCCGATCCGAGCCATACATGCATGGCACCCTTCATGGCAGCAGGAATGGCACGAACCTCTGCCCTGCGCAATTTCCACCTCCCCCTCCCGGGGGAGCTTCACGAGGCCCTCGTGCGGGCGGCCCACGACAGGGGGAAGCCCGCGACGGAGATCGCCCGCCAGGCGATCCGGGAGTGGCTCGAGGCGCGACGTCGGGAGGTCGTCGCGGAGGAGATCGCCTCCTACGCCCGGGCGATGGCCGGGTCCCGAGCGGACCTCGACGAGGCGCTTGAGAAGGCCGGCCTCGAGGAGCTGCGGCGCGTCTACCGTCGAAGGGGACGATCGTGAGGAGGGGCGAGGTCTACCTGGCCGCCCTCGAACCCCGCTCCGGCTCCGAGCAACGGGGCCGACGTCCCGTACTCGTCGTCTCCCACGACGCGTTCAACGAGACGCCCGCGTGGCGTTGCGCGCTCGTCGTCCCCATCACGACCTCGGCCTTCCAGGCGCGCCGCGGGCCGACGGCGGTGCCGATCCCTCGAGGAGTCGGCGGGCTGGACCGGGACTCGACGGTGCTCTGCCATCAGGTGACGACTCTCGATCGGGCGAAGCTCCTGCGCCGGATCGGTCTGCTCGCCGACCCGTTCCTCGCCCGCGTCGGTGAGGGACTCCGGTTCGCCATGGACCTGTAGAGGAACTCGACGGTTCCCGGAGGAATGCATCGGCCAGGGTTCTTGCCGTCGACCCCGGGGAGAGCCTCCCGGGCTCTCCGACGCCGCTCCACGCGGATCGAGGACTGGGATCGCGAAGGCCCCGATTCCCTGCCGACCGGCCTGGACCCTCAGGGTGGGGTCGGAAGCCCCGCCCGCCCGCTACAATCTCGCCCCGCGCGATGAGCCGGAGAGAGGAGTCCTCGATCCCGTTCGAGTCGGGCCCCTGGCGCGGGATCCGCGACCCCGCGATCCGGGAGGTGGAGATCCGGCGGGCCCTGGGCCCGTCGGGAGGCGGCGTCGTCGTGAAGGAGACGCCGCGCAAGTCCGTCCACCGGCTCGAGGGGAGGCCGCCGCTCGCGCTCACGCGCTATCGACTTCTTCCCGCCCCGCTGCGATGGCTCCGGGGTAGCCGCGCGCTCCGGGCCTTCCGCGCGGCGGGGGTCCTCCTCGACAAGGTCGGGATCCTCGCGGCCGCCCCCCTCTTCGCCGTCCGGAACGGGAGCGAGGAGTGCCTCGGCGCCGTCTGGGTCGAAGGCGCCGGGACCCTCGCGGAGGCGGTCCGGGGTGGACGGGTCCCCCGCTCCACGGTCGAAAGGCTCCCGCGCCTCCTCGCCGCCGCGCACGCCGGCCGCGTCCGCCTGCGCGACCTCAAGGCCGAGAACCTCGTCGTCCGGTCCGACGGGCTGCCCGTCCTCGTCGACCTCGACGGGGTGGGGCGGCTCCGTCGCCCCTCGAAGGCCGCCGACGATCTCTCCCGGCTCTCGGCCTCGTTCGAACGGAGTGGGCCCGTGAGCGACCGGCAGAGGCTGCGGTTCCTCGCCCGCTACTTCGCCGCGCGCGAGGCCCTCGGCCGGCCGGTGGCCGACCGAAAGGCCTTCGCCCGACGGGTCGCCCGGCGGACCGAGGAGCGGCGGCGGCGCTGGGCGGCCACGGGGACGGGGTGAGCGGGGGGATGGCCCGCGCGGTTCGCGGAGGGAAGCACCTCCTCGAGTACGGCGCGGCGCGGGCGGGGATGTTCCTCGCCCGGAGGTCCCCCGCCGCGCTCGCCGCTCGCGCGCTCGCCGGCCTCCTCCGAGTCGGCGGCCGGCGCCGGATCGTCGCTCCCGCCCTCCGGCACCTCGACCTCGCCTTCGGGGACTCGATCGCCGCGGCCGAGAAGCGGGCGATCGTCGATCGGATGACGCGCAACCTCGCCCGCGCCGCCCTCGAGACGGCACGGTTCTTCGAGGAGGGGCCCGACTGGATCGGGGACTACGTCCGGGCCGACGCGACGCGGGAGCGGCTGGAGCGGGCGCACGCGCGGGGGCGCGGACTGATCGTGCTCACGGGCCACTTCGGGAACTTCGAGCTGATCCCCGCTTGGTTCACCGCCATTGGTTTCGTCCCCGGGGCCGTCGTCTCCGCCCGGCTCGCGAACGCGCGCCTCGACGGTTTCGTCCGCGCCGCGCGGGCGAGAGCGCAGGTCGCCGTCTTCGACCAGGGAGACTCCCCCCGCGGGCTCCTCGCCCTCCTCCGGAAGGGGGGGACGGTCGGGGTCGTCCCCGACCAGGACATCGACCGGATCGCGGGGACTTTCCTCCCCTTCTTCGGCCGCCCGGCCTACACCGCGACGGGACCCGCCGCTCTCGCCCGCCTCTCCGGCGCGCCGATCCTCCCGGCGTTCACGGAGTGGACGGGGAATGGCTACCGCCTCTCCTTCGAGGAGCCGATCGACGTCCCCCGGACGGAGGACCGCGCCTCCGACCTGATCGCCGGCACGCGCGCGTGGTCGGACGTCGTCGAGCGCCGGATCCGGGAGCGGCCGGACCACTGGGCCTGGTTCCACCCGCGGTGGAAGACGACGCCGGCGCGGCTGCGGCGGCGCGGCCGCGACCACCTCCTCCTCGCGAATTCCTCCCCGGAGGGATCCCCCTCCTGACCCGGGGCGAGCGGCGGCTCACCCCTTCCCGAAGACCTCGTCGAGGAGGTCGAGGTAGGGCGTGACCCGCACGCCGTCCTCGAGCACCCGGGCGGTCTCGCCGAGATAGGCGATGCGTTTCACGAGGCGCGCCTCGCGGCCGGTCGTCTCGGCGAGCGACCGGAGGCCGCGCGCGTCCGACTTCCCGACGCCGTGGCCTGCCTTGATCGCGATCCCGACGATGTCGTCGTCGCGCTCGATGACGAGGTCGACCTCCGCACCGGACTCCGTGCGGTAGGACGAGATCCTCCAGCCCTTCCGGAGCGCGCGGTTCAGGAAGATCGCCTGCAGGAGAAACCACTGCTCGAACAGGGGGCCGATCTCGACCTGCGAGATCGGGCGCCGATGGAGGGAGAGGAGGGCGTTGCGCACGCCGACGTCGAAGAGGAGGACGCGCTCCCGTTGCGACACGCGCCTCGAGATCCGCCGCCGAGGCTGGAAGGACGGGACGCGGAACAGGAGGAGCGTGTCCTCCAGGACCTCGACGAACCGCCGGATCGTCTCCTTCGGCATCTCGGCATCCGACGCGATCTTCGTGTAGTTGAGCCAGTGCCCGCTCACGACGGCGGCGACGTCGAGGAAGCGCGCATAGCCGCCGATGTTCTTCGTCAGCGCCTCGGCGCGGATCTCCTCGCGGAGGTAGACCTCGCCGTACGTCCCGAGCAGGTCGGTCGCCTCCTCGCCGCCGAGGAAGATGCCGGGGAGCATCCCCACCCGGAGGGCGCGCCGGAGGTCGAACGGGCGCGGCAGCTCCCGCACGGTGAGGGGGTCGAGGTGCTCGAGGACGACCCGGCCCGGAAGGAGGTTCGCCCCGCCGCGCCGGAGCTTGCGGGCGCTCGAACCGGTCAGGACGAAACGGAAGCGATTCCCGGGCTCGTCGAGGATGACCTGGACGACGTTGAGCAGCGCGGGCACCCGCTGGACCTCGTCGATGACGACGAGTCCCCCCCGGGGGAGGGCGCGCAGTTCTCCTCCGAGGATCGCCGGGTCCCGCGAGTAGCGGAGGAACTCCCCCTCGTCCGCGAGGTTGACGGTCCGGACCGCCCCCAGGCCGGCGCAGAGCGTGGACTTTCCCACCTGCCGCGGGCCGAGGAGGAGGACGCTCGCCTTCGTGCGGGCGAGCCGGGGCGCAACGAGCCTGTCACGCACGTGGGTAAATTACGACGTAATTGACCCACATGCAAGACGTCCTCCCCCCCTCGACCGCGCTCAGGGGCCCGCCGCGGGCGGCGCGGGCTCGACCGGGACCACGCGGATCGGGTTCGAGAAGATCCAGAGCCGGTCCGTCCCCCAGACCTGGAGCCAGACCTCGACCCGCCACACGCCCGGCCGGGAGACCGGGAGGACGACCTCCGGCCCCGCGACCTGCGCGACGAAGACCCCGTCGCGGTAGAAGACGACCTTCCCCGCCGCCGGGACGGAGACCTCGAGACGGGCGTCGGGGCCGAAGGGGAGGGTCTCGCCGAGGAACGCGAGGTGCTCCCCGGCCCTCCCGCGGAACCGGAACCCCCGCGCGTCCGCGAGGGCGTCGAAGGCGACGAACCCGCGGCCGGCGGCGAGCGAGTCGAGGAGGGCGCGCTCCTCGCGGGCCGGGGAGAGGAGGTGGGTCCGGACGAGTCGGAAGACCGCGTCGTAGGGGTCGAGGAGGACCGGCCCCCACCCCAACTTGGCGTGCGCGTCCGACTCCGCGAAGGCGGCGAAGGGCCTCTCCTGGGCGAGCCGATCCCAGGTCTCGACGACCGCGTCCTGCCGTCGGACGAGGGGGAGGTAGCGCAGCCCCGTCCAGGAGCCGAACTGCCACCCGACGACCGAGAGGACGAAGGCGACGCTCCCCCACCCCTCGAGCCCCTCCCGGAGGGCGGCGTGGAGGTTCACGATCCCGGCTCCGCGGAACCGGCCCGGCCCCCGCTCGGCTGGGTAGTGCTCGAGGTGGCCGAGGAACGGGATCCCGCCGCGCGCCTCGACCTCGCTCGCCACCTCGTCCCAGTCGAGCCCTCGCGGCTGGAACCACTCCCTCAGCCCGAGGGCGAGGATCGACCCGCCCCTGCGGGAGATCTCCGCCCCGGGGATGAAGAGGACGCCCCGCCGCACGCCCGAGAGCTGACGCGTGATCTTGCGGGTGAAGTGGTCGGTCAGCGCGACGAAGTCGAGCCGCGCGTGCCGGGCCGCGGAGGCGATCTCCTCGGGCGTCCCGTCGCTGTCGTGGGAGAGCTCGGTGTGGACGTGGATCGCCCCGACGAACTCGAGGAGCCCCGCCCGCTCCTCCGGATCCGGGGCGAAGGCGGCCCGCGCGGCCTTCGACTCCTGCCGCGCCCGCGCGAGGTCGGGCGGGACGACGCAGGCCGGCGCGGCGAGGGCGAGGAGGAGCGCGACGCGGGGGCTCACACGCCTCCGGGCGCGGGAGGGGCGACGAGGATCGCCGTCGTGGCTCCCGGGAGCCGCCGCGAGGGGGAGACCTCGCGGAACCGGCCGCGCAGCTCCGGCGGAGTGGCATCGAGGCGCTTGCGCTCGACCGCCACGACGAGGGGCGCCCCTTCGCGCCGATGGAGCAGCGCCGAGCCCAGGTCCCTCTCCTTCGCGACCGTCCGGTCCGCGTAGTAGACGACCCCCGTCCGGAGTCTCCCGACGACGACGAGCGCCCCCTGTTGCCCCGCGAACTCCGCCAGGGCGCGCCCTGTTTCGGCAACCCGCGCGTTTTCGTGGAAGAGGACCGGAGCGGCGTCGGAGGCCGCTCCGAGGAGGGAGGAGAAGGCGAAGCCCGCGGCCGCGAGGGCGTGCGGGACGCGGCGGTAGATCCCCGCGGCGACGGCGAAGACGGCGACCCCCGCCGCCCCGGCGGCGAACCAGGGAGAGCGGAGGAGGGCGTCGCGCTCGGCGGCACGCCCGAAGAGGGGAGCGAGGAGGACCCCGAGGAGGAGCGCGAGCCCCGCGGCGGCTCCGGACAGCCTCCAGGGAAGCGCCCTTCCCCGGGCCTCGGTCTCCTTCGCCAGCCAGGCGCCGCAGAGGATCGCCAGGGGCGGGAACGCGGGAAGCACGTACGGCATGAGCTTGCTCCGCGAGACGGAGAAGAAGACGAGGGTCGTCCCGGCCCAGACGAGGAGGGCGAGGAGGGTCCGCGGGCGGGGCTCCCCCCTCGTCCGCAGCGCGAGCGGGATCGCCCCGAGGAGGAGGAGGGACCAGGGGAAGAATCCCCCGAGGAGGACGGGGAGGTAGAAGGTCGGAGGCTGGGGATGGCGGTACCCTCCGAGGAACCGCCCGACCGATTCCCGGCCGACGACGGCGCCGGCCCATTCCCCCCACCGCTCCGCCCCGAGGCGCAGGAGCAGCGCCGCGGGCCAGGCGAGGGCGAGGGCGAGGAAGAGCGCCGCTCCCGCGGCGAGCGTCCCCGCGCGGAAGCGGGTCCGCTCCCGGTCGAGGAGGAGGGCCGCGGCGAGGGAGAGGAGGAGCGGCGCGAGGGCGGGAGGACCCTTCGTCGCCGCCGCGAGGCCGAGGGCGCCCGCGAAGCCGAGGAAGGCCCGGCCGCTCCCGCGGCGGGCGGCGTCGAAGGCGAAGAAGGCGAGGCTCGCGAGGAGCGTCACCGTCATGTCGGTCACCGCCACCCGCGACAGGGCGAGGAAGAGCGGGGAGAGGGCGAGGATCGCGCCGGAGAGGAGGCCCGCCCTCCCGCCGAAGCGCCGGGCGGCGAAGGCGGCCGTGGCGAGCACGGTGGCGCATCCGGCGAGCGCCGAGGGGAGGCGCGCCGCGAACTCCGATTCCCCGAGGACGCGGATCGACCCGGCGACGAGCCAGTAGAAGAGGACCGGCTTCTCCAGGCGCGGCTCCCCGTTGAGCCGCGGCACGAGCAGGTCCCCCCCGCGCGCCATCTCGCGCGCGGGACCGGCATAGCGCGGCTCGTCGGGGTCGAAGAGGGGGATCGACCCGAGGTCGCGCAGGAAGAGGGCGGCGCAGAGGAGGAGGAGCGCGCCCCCGCCCAGGAGCGTCCCCCGCCGCGGCCTCCACCGACTCCCCGCACCCGCGGCGAGGGGGGCACGGGCGAGGGGGTCCATCCCTACTTCCAGTCCGGCTCCCGGAGGAACTCGTCCCCCGTCCCGAAGTTGAGGGTGTAGAGCCCGCCGGCCGCGCCCGCCCCGATCTCCCGGTGGGCGGGGCCGAGGAGATTGCGGTGGTGCCCGGCCGAGTGCTTCCACGCATCGATGGCAGAGTCCGCCCCTCCGGTCCGGGCGATGTTCTCGGACGCCCCCTGTTCGTATCCCTCCAGCTTCATCCGGTCGAAGGGAGTCCTCCGTCCGGGCGTCTCCGAGAAGTGGGAGAAGAAGCCGCGATCGGCCATCTCCGTGCTGTGCCCCCGTGCCGCCCGGACCACCTTCGCGTTCACGGCGACGGCGCGCCGGCCGAGGAGGAGGCGGTACGCGTTCGTCTCGTCGACCAGCCTGCGCTCCTCGAGAGCGAGCCCGTAGCGGACGTGTGCCGCCGCGTTGAAGGCGAGGACCCGGGCGTCGAGCGCCAGACCCTCCTCCCGCTCCCGGGCATCGAGGGCGAAGTTCGAGGCGGTCGCCTCCTCCGCCTCCGGGTCGACGCCGGCCCAGACCCCGATTCCCTCGGGCGGCTCGGCGGGCTTGCCCGCCGCCTCGGCGATCCAGCGCTCGACCTCGTGCCACTCGCGCAGCGCCTTCCTCGCCTTCCCGATCGGGACCCTCGTCGAGGCAGCGAGCGCCTCCCGGACCGCATCCACCCGCCGGTCCACCTCCCGCTGGACGGCGGGATAGAGGGCCGCCTTGTCCGGAGGGCACTCCGGGGGCTGGAAGGGGTGGAAGTAGGTCTGC
Source organism: Planctomycetota bacterium (assembly GCA_022616055.1). Lineage (GTDB taxonomy): Bacteria > Planctomycetota > UBA1135 > UBA1135 > JAKEFM01 > JAKEFM01. The sequence goes on along the minus strand of JAKEFM010000359.1, from coordinate 26,572 downwards.
TCGTCGAAGATCAGCGCCAGGGCGTAGGCCCGCCTCCGGTCGAGTTCCAGGCGCTCCTCCCGCAACTGGGGGAGGCGCTTCGTCGCGGGGGATGCGACCACCCTCTCGACCACCTTCTCCCGCCGCCGATGGAGCGCCCCGACCAGGGGGTCCCGCGCCTCCTCCGGCAGGCTCCGGATCTCCGCGACGATCCCCTCCCGCGACTTCCCCTCGGCCGCGTCGAGCCGGTCGAAGAGGCGCTCGATCCGCTCGAGGAGGAGGACCGACTCCTTCTCGGCGGGGCTCACCCAGCGGTCGCGGAAGCGGACGAATCCCCCCTCGGGGACCTCGATCTCGCGGGCGCGCGCGAGGATGCCGTCGACCTCCCCCTTCAGCTCGGCCGCGCGGGCGAGGGCCACCGCGATCGCGCGCTCGGCCTCGCGCTCGAGCCCGGCGCGGAGGAAGAAGACCGCGGCGTTCAGCTCGTCCCGGGGGCCCGGCCGGGTCCGCGCGAAGAGCCGGGCGAGGCCGGCGGCCGGGAGCTCGTTCCACGCGATCCTCGTCTCGCCGGCCGGGCCCGCCACGCGGAGGCCCTCGCAGTCCCCGCCGACCGGGTCGCCCGGAACCTCCGTCCCGAGGTCGACCCCCTTCATCCTCTCCCGGTCGGACGCCGCGGCGTCCCCGAGGAAGCCGAGGAACCACTCCTGGCGCTGCGCGTCCGCGGCGAGGCCGGCGAGCCGCGCCTTCGTCGCCTCCCCCGAGGCCGCCTGCCGCGCGCGCTCGAAGGACTGCCGCGCCTCCGCGAACCTCCGCTCCCGCTCGAGGGAGCGCGCCTCCTCGAGGTGCGAGTCGACCGGCGCGGCGGAGACGAGGGGAGCGGGGGCTCCCTCCGCGCGCTGGCGGGCACTCGCCTGGAGGGGGCCCGCGAGGAGTGGACCGGCGGCGAGGAGGGGGAGGATCCGCATCCGACGCGGGGGGGTCGGGCGATTCTACGCCCCGGCGCGGCACTTCGTGCCCTTCGGCGTCGTCATCTGCCCCTTCCTGCGAAGTCGGGGAACTCGCGGCGGACCCGCTCTCGCTCGTCCCTGACCTTCGCGAGGAGCGCCGCCTCCAGCCCGGTCGCGGCCTGCTCGGCCTCGTCGAGGTAGGCGACCGCCTGGTCGAGCAACTTCCGCCGGGTTTCCCCGACCGAGAATGCGGCGCGCGCGAGCTCGTCGCGGCAGCGATCGAAGCGATCCTCGAAGCGCTCGCGCGCGTTGGACTCGATCGTCGCGATCTCCCCCTTCGCCTCGGCGGCGTCCGGGGCCGCCGGATTCCTCCGCAGAAAGTCCTCGAGCGCCTGCCTCGCCGCGGCGTACCGATGGCGCCCGACGTTCGTCCTCGCCTCGAACATCGCGTCCGCGAGGATCGGGGGGTCCCATTCCATCGCGACGGGGGCGTAGGTCGACCGCTGCTTTCTCACCCACCCCGCCTTGGGGTGCCCGGCGAACCGCTGGAGGAACTCGTCGCAGAGCTTGAGGTACGCGCGCGCAGCCGGGCGCGACGGCGGGGCGAGGTTCTCCCGCTCGAACTTCTCGAGGACCGTCGAGACGAACTCCTCCGCCTCGCCGGGGCCCGCGGCCTTCGCCTCTTCCCTCCCTGCGCCGCTCCGGAGATGGAGGAACAGGGCCAGTATCCCGACGCCCACGGCGCCGAGGGAGATCCCGAAGATCGCGGCTGCCGGCAGGCCCCGCTTCGCGGGAGGGTGGTGTCGCACGTGTCCCGCGGGTTGCGCGCCGGGGTGTCCGGCCGCCGGCGCTCTCGGCCCGACCCCTTCAGGCGCGACGGGTGGGCCGGTCGCGGGGGCGGGGGCAGGCGCTGCCGGGGCTTCCTCCCCTTCGAAGGCGATCCTCGCTCCCGCGATGGAGATCTCGTCGCCGGGGCGGAGGAACCAGCGCTTCGTCGGGTGGCCGTTCACTCGGACCTCGGCCGGCGAGCCTGCGTGCTCCAGGACCCACCCCTTCTCGCCGCGGGAGATGCGGAGGTGGACGCCCGACGCGCCCGGATCGGCGAGATGCACCGTGCACTCGGATGCGCCGCCGACGGAGAACTGCGCGCGCCCGATCCGGTAGGACTTGCTCCGTCCCGCCTCGGAAACGACGAAACGGGCGACGGCTCCCATCCCTAGTCCCCGTGGGGCTCCCGGAGGAGTTCGCCCTCCGTCGCGAGGGTCCGCATCCACAAGCTCGGGCCGGCGGCGGCCCCGAGGCGGCCGACCGCGGGGGCTCCACGCGGGACGCGATCCGTTCCGTCGGGGAGGAGCAGGTGACGGGCCCCCATCGAGCGATCTGGAAGCCCGGGGATTCTACCGGCGCTGCTCCTCGAGCCGCGCCTCAGCCGCTCGCGACTTCGGGCGTGAGGTCGGAAGCCTTGATCGTCCCGTCGCAGAGGGCCACCGCCCGGCGGATCTCGTTCTCGAGCTCCCGGACGTTGCCGGGCCAGGAGTGGGCGAGGAGGCGCTCGAGCGCCTCGGGGGCGAGGCGGACCTCGCGCTTCGCCTCGGCCGAGGCGCGGGCGAGGAAGTGCTCGACGAGGAGGGGGATGTCCTCCTTCCGCTCCCGCAGCGCCGGGAGCCGGAGCTCGAGGACCGCGAGGCGGAAGTAGAGGTCCTCCCGGAAGAGCCCCTTCCCGACGCGCTCGCGCAGCGGCTGGTTCGTCGCGGCGACGACCCGGACGTCGACGTGGAAGGTCTCCTGCCCGCCGACCGGCCGGACCTCCCCGTCCTGGAGGACGCGCAGGAGCTTCGTCTGCATCGTCGGGGACATGTCCCCGATCTCGTCGAGGAAGATCGTCCCCTTGTTCGCCGCGACGAAGTGGCCCTTGCGGTCGGCGACGGCCCCCGTGAAGGAGCCGCGCTTGTGGCCGAAGAGCTCGCTCTCGAGGAGCGTCTCCGGGATCGCCGCGCAGTTCTCGGAGACGTAGGGCTTCCCCTTCCTCGGCCCGAACTCGTGGAGCGCGCGGGCGATCAGCTCCTTCCCCGTGCCGGACTCGCCCAGGACGAGGACCGGGTAGGAGGAGGGGAGGATCTTCTCGAGGAGATCGAAGACGGCGGTCATCTTCGGGCCGCGCCCCACGATCCCGTACCGGCCCCGGTCGGGAGGGATGTCGAGGATCGCGGGGGGGGCGAGGGGGAGGGTCGCGCCCTTTCCCCTCGAAGCGGGAGGGTCGCTGGGGAGGTCGGCACGGCCCCGCGCGTCGAGAAAGGAACGGACGGCGGCGAGCGCCTCCTCCAGGGCGTCCCGACCCTGCAGTTCCGCCTCCTTGAGGAGGCGGTCGATCTCCTCGCGGAAGCGGCTCAACCCGCGGCTCCGATCCGCTCGAGGCGCGCGTAGGCGAGGAGGAGCGTCTTCTCCCCCACCCGCTGGAAGTCGACGACGGCGCGCGCGTTCACGCCCCGGCCCGAGACGGCGACGACCCGGCCGCGCCCGAACTGCGGGTGCTCGACGAGGTCGCCGCCCGAGAGATCGCCGTCGAACTCGGGCGGCGACTCGCCGACCTCGTCGGGCGCCTGCGGCGTCTCGAAGCCCTCGAGGAGGTCGGCCGGGACCTCGGCGAGGAACCGCGAGGGGACCGAGGTGATCCCCTCGCCGAAGTGGGAACGCGTGCGCGTGTAGGTGAGGAGGACCCTCTCCCGCGCGCGCGTGAGGCCGACGTAGAAGAGGCGGCGCTCCTCCTCGAGCGCGGCGGGCTCGTCGAGGGAGCGGGCGTGGGGCAGGAGCCCCTCCTCGCAGCCGACGAGGAAGACGACCGGGAACTCGAGCCCCTTGGCGGCGTGGAGCGTGAGGAGGCTCACCCGGTCGACCTCCTCCTCGTAGTCGTCGGCGTCGGCGACGAGGGAGACCTCGGCGAGGAAGCCGCGGAGTCCCCCCTCCGGCTCGCGCCGGTCGTAGTCGTGGGCGTAGGCGAGGAGCTCGCGCATGTTCTCCACCCGATCGACCCCCTCGGCTCCCCCCGAGGACTCGAGGTCCTTCAGGAACGCCTCGTACTCGATGGCCCGGAGGACCGCGTCGAGGGCCCGGCCCGCCGGCCCGTCGAGGGCGGGCTCGAGGGAGGAGAGGAGCCGGTCGAGGGAGGAGAGCGCGCTCCGGATCCGGGCCGCGAGCCCCGGCACGTCGGCAGCCCGGGCGAAGGTCTGGCGCAGGGAGAGCCCGTGGGCGCGGCCGTGCTCGGCGAGGGCGAGGAGGGTCTTCTCCCCGATGCCGCGCGGGGGAGTCCCCGCGACCCGCTCGGCGGCGAGATCGTCCTTGGGGTTCACGAGGACGCGGAGGTAGGCGAGGAGGTCGCGCACCTCGCGGCGCTCGAAGAACTCCACCCCCGCGACGACCCGGTAGGGGATCGCCGCCTCCCGGAGCCCCCGCTCGAGGGCGCGCTGGAGGAAGTTCGCGCGGTAGAAGACGGCGACGTCCCGGTGCCTCCGGCCCGAGGCGGCGAGGCCGCGGACCTGGAGGGCGACCTCGCGCGCCTCCTCGTTCTCGTCCGCGCAGGGGAGGAGGACGAGCGCTTCCCCCTCCGGGTTCTCCGTCCACAGCCCGCGCTCCTTGCGGAGGCGGTTGCGACGGATGACCGCGTCGGCGGCGGCGAGGATGCGCTTGGTCGATCTGTAGTTCTGCTCGAGCCGCACGACGCGGGTTCCGGGGAAGTCGCGCTCGAAGTCGAGGAGGTTGCGGATGTCCGCGCCGCGCCAGGAGTAGATCGACTGGTCGGGGTCGCCGACGACGGCGAGGTTCTTCCGGGAGCCGGCGAGGGCCTTCGCGATCCGGTACTGGGGCGGGTTCGTGTCCTGGAACTCGTCGATCAGGACATGCTCGAAGCGATCCTGGTAGCGGGCGAGGGTCTCCGGGCTCGACTCGAGGAGCTCGATGGCCTTCAGGAGGAGGTCGTCGAAGTCGAGCGCCCCGAGGTCCCGGAGGCGCCGCTCGTAGGCGTCGAAGACCGCGGCGAGGGAGCGCCCCTCCAGGCCCTCCCCGCGCGAGACGTCGGCGGGGGAGAGCATCGCGTTCTTCCACCGGGAGATCGTGGCGGCGACCGCGGCCGGGCGGTGCCGGGCGGGGTCGAGGTCCTTCTCCTTGAGGATCGCGCGGAGGAGCGCCGCGCGGTCGGTCTCGTCGTAGATCGTGAAGTCGTTCGGGAGCCCGATCGCGGCGGCGTCGCGGCGGAGGATCCGGGCGCAGGCGGAGTGGAAGGTCGAGACCCAGAGGTCGTCCCGGGGGACGAGGGAGAGGATCCTCTCCTTCATCTCCTGCGCGGCGCGGTTCGTGAAGGTGATCGCGAGGACGCCGCGGGCGGGGACCCGCCGCTCCTCGAGGAGCCAGGCGACCCGGGTCGTCAGAACCCGGGTCTTCCCCGAGCCCGCGCCCGCGAGGACGAGGAGCGGGCCCTCGCCGTGGGTGATGGCGAGGCGCTGGGGCTCGTTCGTCCCTTCGAGGAGGCGGTGGCCCACGGGATCGATTCTACGAGTTCGAGGTGCCCGCGCCGGATGCTCCCCCCCTCGCCGGTAGACCTCGCGCGCCGGTGCCGCACCCTCGCCACGCGGGCGAGCCACCGCTCCTCGTCGACCGGGAGATCGCCCTCGGGCTCTCTGACATTCGGCACGGCCTGGACCTCGGTCCGTCTCGGACGGCGAAGGAGGCCGTCCGCGGTGGACAAGGCGAAGTCCGGGATGTGGATCGGGAACGGTGACGCGACGGGAGCTCCGCCCCTCGATAGGATGGCCCCCGTTCCCTGACCGACGGACATGCCCACGGAGATCGCACCCAGAGTCACGGTCGATCCGGCCGTTTGCTTCGGCAAGCCGGTCATCGCCGGCACCCGGGTCCCCGTCGCGGCCGTCGTCGAGGAACTCTCGGAGGGGGCGACGGTCGAGGAGGTCTGCCGGGAATACGACCTCGCACCCGAAGACGTCCGGGCCGCCCTCGCGTACGCCGCCCGCCTGCTCGGGGGAGAGGAGGTCCGGGTTCGCGCGGGGTAGGGCGGGTTGACCCTCCTCCTCTGGATCGACGAGTCGCTCCCCCGAGCCATCGCGGTCGCGCTCCGCGAGGGAGGCTTCGAGGCGCGGGACGTTCGGGACCTCGGCATGCGCGGCCGGACGGACCGAGAGATCCTCGCGGAGGCGACCGCGGCCGGAGCCGTCGTGATCTCCGGCGACCTCGACTTCGCAAATCCACTCCGGTTTCCCCCGGAGTCCCACGGAGGGGTGGTCGTCCTGCGGTTCCGCAGGGGACCGGCTCGCGGAGAGGGGGCCCGAGCGCTCGTCGGCTTCCTCAAGCAAGCGGGGGAATCCTCCGTCCGGCAGGCGATCACCATCCTCGAGCCCGGCCGGGCGCGACGCTTCGGCCGACCGCAGTCGGGCCGACCGACGACGTAGGGAGGCCCCAGGACTCCGGTCGCCCGCATCGCCTTGGATGCCGCGGCGGATGCCCGTCCCTCTCGGCCGTCGTGGAGGAGGCGGCCCGCAGTCCCGTGGGGCGAAGTGCAGACTGGGTCGGTCTGCGCGACCTCCCCGCCTTCCCCCGCCGCCTCTCCCCGAGCCGGCCCCCTTCGGATCTCGAGTCCGGAGGACGAAGTCCGCAACCTGGAAGTCCTGTTTCCTCATGGAGGCTCAGGATGGAGGTGACCTCCCGTTTCCTCCGACCGTCACGGGTCAGGTTTTCCCTCGTCGATCCCCTCGGAACCGGCGAATCCTCCTGGATCCCGGCCCTCTCCATTGGGAGCAGCGCCTCGACCTCCTCGACCCGGAGCCTCTCCGCACGCCCCGAACGGCTATCCGGGCTCGTCGAGGGGAATCCCTACCGGGGAGAGCCGTCAGTCGCGGTTGTGGTGCAGGAGGTAGCGGTCGGTCACCCCGGGGGCGACTCCGGCGGACGGACGCGGACGCGGGAGCGCTCCACCGTGACGATCGCCCCGCGCTCGAGGTCCGCCGCGTAGCGCGCGAGCACGGCGGCGCACGCGCCCGACTGTTCCGACGAGGAGAGATTCACGAGGCGGACGATCCCACCATGCTCCTTCCTCCGGACGATCGCCAGCTCACCGAAGTCCTTGTCGAGGGTGACGAGGACCCGCCCCTCGCGATGCGCCTGGGCGAGCATGGCCTCGTCGCCGGGGTCCTCTTTCCAGTCGCCTGCCCACACGGCTTCGTGCCCCGCCTGGACGAGCGCCGCTCGCACGCCGCCCCCCACGCAGGCGTCGAGCAGGACCTTCAAGACTCAGGCGCCCGTCAGCGCGGGATCGACGCGCTCGTGGGCCACGAGTCTCCGCGCGTAGACGAGGCAGGCCTGGATGTCCTCCCCCTCGAGCCAGGGGTATTCGCCGAGGAGCGCCTGCGGGGTGTCCCCGGCGGCCAGCATGCCGAGCACATGCTCCACCGCGAGCCGGCGTCCCCGGATGACCGGCTTCCCTGCGAAGATCGCCGGATTCACCGTGATCCGTTTGAGAAGTTCGTCCTCGTTTGCTCCGTTGGCTCGCATGGGCTTCGGGCCTCGCGCGGCATTGTATCGGGCGGCCCTCGGGGGGAGGACCGTTGGGGTCGGGGGACGACCGACGATGCCTGCTGGGAGAGCCGTCAGTCGCGGTTGTGGTGCAGGAGGTAGCGGGCCGTCTCGTGGAGCGCCGTGAACTTCGCCCGCATCCGCTCGAGGACCTCGGGGTGGCGCTCCCCGACGTCGAGCGCCGGCGTCTCCGAGCGGTACGGGAAGAGCCGACCCTCGCGGGCCGAGAAGAGGAACTCGGGCTCGACGAGGCCGTCCCGCAGGAGGGCGAACTCCTCCCCCTCGCCCCGCGGCGCGAGCATGTCCCGGCCGAAGGTGTGGTTCGTGTAGGGGAGGCCGGCGAGGCCGAGCGCCGTCGGCAGGACGTCGAGGGAGCTGACGACGGTGTCGATCGTCCGCCCCTCCGGGAACCGCGACGGCGCGTAGAGGACGCAGGGGACGTGCTTCGAGGAGAGGCCGATCCCCTCCCAGGGATCCCCCTTCAGCCCGCGGCTCGCGTGGTCGCCGAAGAGGAAGAAGACCGTGTTCTCGAAGTACGCCTCCTTCCGCGCGATCTCGAAGAAACGGCCGAGGCTGTGGTCGATGAATCGCAGCCCATTGAACTCCTCGTTCGACCGCAGCTCGTTGCGGGCGAGCGCCGCCTCGTCCGCCTCGCGGAGCTCGAAGCCCCGATGGTCGTCCGGGATCGTGTAGGGGGGGTGGTTCCCCGAGGTCTGGAGGAAGGCGAGGAAGGGGCGGTCCCCGAAGCCGCGCAGCACCGCGTTCGCCTCCTCGAAGAGGTGGAGGTCGGAGATCCCCCACCCGTCGTTGCGCGGCGAGGCGTAGTCCTTCTGCTCGTAGAGGCGCAGGTCCGGCACGTTGTGGGCGAGCACGCCGCGGAGGTTCGCCCAGGCGAGGTCCCCCGTGTAGAAGTAGGCTTTCGCGTACCCCTCGAAGGCGTTGATCAGGGTGCGCTGCCGGACGAGCTTGGGGTTGCGGCTCGCGGACTCGGCCGGGTTCACGTCGGGGATCCCGGTGATCACGGAGAAGATCGAGCGCCCCGTCGGGAGGCTCGGGACGAAGAAGAGGCGGAAGAGGAGCCCCCCCCGCGCCAGCGCGTCGAAGTTCGGCGTCGGGTCGAGGTCGCGGCCGAAGACGCCCGCCTTGTTCGCGCCGAACGACTCGAGGAAGACGACGACGACGTTCGGCCTGCGGCCCGCGGGGGCCGGCGGGACGACCCTCCGCTCGAACGTGAGGCGCTCGGGGTCGGGGGCGTCGACGCGGAGGAGGCGGGCGACCTCGGCGTAGTGCCCGCGCACCGCTGCCGCGTCCGGGGGGCGCTCGGCGGCGGCGGAGGCCCACGTGTCCGCCAGGTAGAGGACCGGGTTGAGGGCGAGGGCGGAGGTGAAGGGGTTGGGGCTGAAGAAGGCGTGGCTCCACCGGAGCGGGTAGGCGTGGACCGTCCCGTTGAGGCCCCAGGCGTAGAAAGTGGCGAAGAGGGCGATCGCGGCGAAACGCGCCGGCCGGGGGAAGGGCGTCCCCTCCTCCGGTCGCGGGCGGAGGACGAACCGCCGGAGCGCCCAGGCGAAGCCGCCGAGGAAGAGCGCGAGGCCCGCGAGCGCCCAGACGACGGGATAGCTCTCCCACCCCACGCGCAGCGCGGTCCCCGCCTCCCGGAGGTGGTCGAAGATCGTCGCGTCGATCCGGCCGTGCATCCAGTCGTAGTGGCCGAAGTCGAAGGCGTAGACGATCGCGAAGAGCGCCGCGAGGCCGAGGAGGTAGGCCGTCCAGATCCGGCGCCCGCCGCGCGAGCGCGAGGGATCGAGGGCCGGGATCCAGCCGAGGAGGAGGATCGGCAGCGCGACGAGGAGGGCGAGCCGGAGGTCGAACTGGAACCCGAGGGCGAGGGCGCGCGCGAGGTCGGAGGACGGCGCCTCCTCGCTCGCCTCGAACGCGCGCCAGAAGGCGAGGCGCAGCGCCGCGAAGACCGCCCAGTAGAGGAGCGCGACCCCGAGGGCGAGGGCGAGCGTCCGCGGCAACGCGCGCGCGAGGAGGCGCACGGAGGCCTTCAGGGGGTCGCCGGCCCCGCCGGGGCGCCTCGACGCGCCGCGGGGAGGTCCTCCGCGTTGAGGGGGTGGGTCAGGATGACGAGCATCATCACGGACCCCATGAACTCCAGCAGCTCCTGCGCCTTCGGCACCCGGCGCGTGGAGAAGCGGTTGACGACCGCCACCGAGATCCACACGGCGATGTGGAGGTTCTGCGCGAGGGGGATTCCCAGGCGACGGACGAAGCCCCGCACCGGAGGAAGGCATCGCCAGAGGATCGGGAGGAGGAGGGCCCAGGCGACGTTGACGACCGCGAGGAACTTGCCGAACACCACCTTGTTCACGTCGAAGCGGCGGAACTTGAGGTTGTGGAGGTTCGTCTCCTGCTGGTTGTTGTGGATCTGGAACCAGGGGGGGCTCTCCCAGCCGAAGATCCGCTGCCCCCAGGAGATCTCCTCGCCGCACGCGAAGAGGAGGACGAGGGCGAGGAGCGTCCAGCACCGCGCCGCGGCGATCCTCCCTCCCTCGGCCCGGAGCGCCGCCGCCGTGCGGAAGGCGACGACGGCGCACGCGAGGAAGCCGGCGACCGTGAGCCACTCGACGAGCCCGTCCTCGCGGATCCACTCCCGGAACCTCTCGTTGTCCCTCCAGACGTAGGCCGTCCCGTAGGCGAAGAGCCCGAGGGAGGCGGCGAGGAGGAGGAGGTGGGACCGCGGGATGCGCGAGCGGGCGAACAACCCCAAGGGGAGGGGGAGCGCGGCCTGGATACCCTAGCGGGTGCGGCGAGGTGGGTGCAAACGCGCGTGGAGGGCGAGGAACTCCCGCCTCCCGCCCCGGACGCGATCGACGAGGACGTCGAAGCCGGCGAAGGCCGCGGCGAGGTCGGGGGAGTCGAGCCGCCACTCCTCGCGGAGGGGCTCCCCGTCGTGCCCGAGCGTGCGCTGGGCCGCGAGGTAGGCGCCCCCCGGACGCAGCCCGGCGAGCAGGGGCCGGAGCAGGGGGCGGAGGTGGAAGTCGACGCTCACGACGAGGTCGTAGGTCGCTTCCGGAGGCCTCCACTCCTCGAGATCCACGACCGCGCAGCGGACCGGGAGGCGCCGCGCCCTCGCCTGCCGCGCGAGGCGGCACAGGGCGACCTCGGACACGTCGAGCGCGTCGACGCGCCAGCCCTCCGAGGCGAGGAGGAGGGCGTGGCGTCCTTCCCCCGCCCCGAGGTCCAGCGCCCTCCCGCGCGGGAGGTCCGCCAGCGCCCCGAGGAGGAGCGGGTCCGGCGGGAGCCCGGCGTGCTCGTCCGGTCGCGACCAGCGGCGGTCCCAGACTTCTCGATCGGCCCGGCTCATGCGCGGCGCTTGCCCGGGAGGTTCCCCCCCGGGTAAGACGACCCCGTGATCGTCTCGAACGGCGTCGACCTCGTCGAGATCCCGAGGTTCGCCCGGGTCCTCCGGGAGTGGGGCGAGCGCTTCGAGGCGCGCATCTTCACGGAGGGGGAGCGCGCGTACTGCCGGCGCCGCGCGCCCGCCGAGACCCACTTCGCCGCGCGCTTCGCGGCGAAGGAGGCCGTCATGAAGGCGCTCGGGACGGGCTGGCGCGGCGGGGTCACCTGGAAGGACATCGAGGTCGTCCGAGCGCCGGGGGGCCCGCCGACGGTCCGGCTCGGGGGCGTCTGCGCCGGGATCGCCCGGGATCGCGGGATCGCGCGCCTGCACCTCTCCCTCACGCACGACGCCGGGATCGCGCTCGCCTTCGTCGTCGCCGAGGAGGCGGGGCCCGGGCGTCCTTCTCCGTGAGGGGAAGGCGGGCGGCGGGCGTCCGGCCCTCCCCCTTCGGGCGAGCCCCGAAGGGGGCGCGGATCGGGAGCGTCTGCGAGGAGACCGCCTGCCCGAACCGGGAGGAGTGCTACGCCGCCTCGACCGCGGCGTTCGTCCTCCTCGGGGACGTCTGCACGCGGGCGTGCTCGTTCTGCTTTCTCCGGGAGGGGCGGCCCGCCCCCCCCGACCCCGGCGAGGTCGAGCGCGCCGCCTCGCTCGTCGCGAAGCTCCGCCTCCGCCACGTCGTCCTCACCTCCGTCGATCGCGACGACCTCCCCGACGGGGGGGCGACGCACTTCGCGGCGGCCGTGCGCACCGTGCGGGCGGCCTCCCCCGCGACGACGGTCGAGGTCCTCGTCCCCGACTTCGGCGGCGACCGCGCCGCCCTCCACCGGGTCCTCGAGGAGGGGCCCCACGTCCTCTCCCACGCCCTCGAGACCGTGAGCCGGCTCTTCCCCGCGGTCCGGCCCCGGTGCGACTACGCCCGCTCCCTCGAGCTGCTCCGCCGCGCGGGGGCGTTCCCGGGCGGCGCGCAGGTGAAGTCCGCCCTCTCCCTCGGCCTCGGGGAGAAGAAGGAGGAGGTCGTCGCCGCGATCGCCGACCTCGCGAGCGTGGGCTGCGAGACGCTCGCGATCGGCGCCTACACCCCTCCGACGGAGCGCCACCCCCCCGCCGCGCGGGCCGTCCCCGAGGCGGAGTACGCCGAGTGGAGGCGCATGGCCGAGGCGCTCGGCATCCGGCGCGTCATCGCGGGTCCGAGGGTGCGGACGACCTACCGCGCCCGGGAGCTCTTCGCGCCGTCCGCCGGCGGCTGATCCCGGGCCGGTTCAGGTCCCCATCCTCAGCCGGCATCCGGGCGTGAACGAGAATCCCGCCGACGCGCCGGGGTCGAACTCGACCGCCTGACCGTGAAGGGTCGCGCCGCACAGCGCAGGATCGAGGGGGACGGAGAGCGGGAGCGTGAGGCCCGCCAACGGAAGGGGCAGGACCACCATCGCGCCCGGAGCCACGAGGAGGGTCCCTCCGTAGGGAGTCGGGACGGACGTCTCCGCCGAGCCCACGACGAGGATCGCGGTCGTCGGGGCGCCCCGGGAATTCGAGATGGAGACGCCGATCGAGGTGCCGAGCACGGGAGGGGCGCTGCACGTCATCGCGGGCACGCCCGCCGTCCCCGGCCACCCCGATCCGTACGACTCCCACTCGGCCGGGCAGCCGGTCCAGGTCGCCGAGGCCATGACGTGGGGCGCGGCCATCCCCGTCTGGAGCCAGGCCTCGAGGATCTTCGACCCCTCGGAGGCGAGGAAGGAGACCGACCCGTCGTTCGCGAGCGCGAGGAACTGGACGTACTCCCAGCTCGTCGGCTGGTAGAGGAGATCGATCGCGGCGGTCGCGGCCCCTGCCGGCGGGTCGAGGGGGACGAGATCGAAGTAGTCGTACGTCCCCCCCGGACCGGGTGACCCGTACTGGTCCGGAGGAACCGGGACGATGTTCCGCGCGACCGCATCGTCCCGGCGCATCCCGTAGGGCGGGATCCGGGTGTCCTTCAGGACGACGTTGTTCAGCACGAAGTGGAAGGTCTCCCGCGTCGAGCCGGACGGCAGGGCGGCGAGCGCCCCGAGGGTCGTCTCGACGGCGCCCGTCTGCCGGTCGAAGGAGAGGGGGAGCGAGGCGGGGAGGCCGAGGGCGAGGAGCTGGCTCGCCCACTGCTGGGTCATCCCGAACTTCGCCTCGTAGATCCTCGTGTACGGGTCGCCGGGGTCGAGGATCGTCTGGACCTGCGTCGGGGTCCCGCCGACCGTCGCGGGGATCGGGCCGTACGCCCCGTCCTCGCGGAGCGTCGTCCCCGCCCCGTCCCGCCACCGGACGCGGAGCCACATCCGCCTCCCCTCGGGGTAGCCCGAGATCAGCTTGTGGCCGGTGTGGTTCACGATCCGGAGCGTGTTCCCGGTGACGGAGAGCGTGGCGGCGAGCCCGAGCTGCGCCTGCGCCCGCGCCTTTCCCTCGGCGAGCGCGGCGAGCTCGAGCGCGCCGAGCCCCCCGCCGAGGACGAGGTCCCCCTGGGCGTCGAGGTAGGCGATGGCGTCGGGGACCCAGGTGTTCCCCCCCGTCAGGTCGTGGACGGGCAGGTCGGTGCGGACCGGCGCCGACGCCATGTCGCATCCCGCTCCCACGGCGGGCGCCATGTGACAGGTCTGGCAGCTGAAGGTCCGGGGCGTTCCGTCCGCGTAGTTCCCCCCCGTCCCGGCGAGGAGCGCGCGCTGGCGGGCCGATTCGAGCGCGCCCGCCCGCAGGTCGGCGGGGAGCGCGAGGTAATCCGACACCAGCGTCGTCGAGAGCGCGCTCGCCTGGAACTCGCTGTACGTCCGCTCGACGATCCCGTACTGGAACGGGAAGTTGTTGAACGCCGCCTTCCCTGCCACCGGCCCCCCGGGGACCCCGCTGAAGGTGCCCGGGGAGAGGGGGACCTGGGCGCCGTTGTTGTGCGCGAGGTCCCCGACGACCGGATTCGACACGTCGTGGCAGGTCCCGCAGAGGTCGGCCGACCGGTGGAACTGCGAGGGGAGGAAGGCGTGCGGCGCGGCGTTCGCGTCGGCGTAGGGGCCGAGCCGCTCGTTTCCCGCCCAGAGGACCGCCATCCCGCTCCCGTAGTAGCCCGCCGGGGGCGTCCCCTCGTCGTTCGCCACGAAGGGCGGCGTCTGGACCCCGACGTGCTCGGAGTCGTCCGGGTCCACGAGCTGGTGGCAGACCCCGCATTCGATCCCCTCCGTGTCCGCGGCCGTGAGTCCCGAGCCGTCCGTGGGGGTCGAGCGCCCCTCGTACCAGCCCCTCGGGGAGTGGCATCTCACGCACAGGTCCCCCGCTCCCGGGAAGTCCTGCTCCGCGATGGCGACGGTGGCCCAGAAGAGGGGATCGCGGGCCGCGTGCGCCATCATGCTCCCCCGCCAGTTCCGCCCCGGCTCGACGGCCGGGTCGTACCCGCCGTGGCAGTTGTCGCACTGGGAAGGAGCGGGGAGGAGGCTCACCTCGAGGGGCTGCGTCCCGGGCTGCTGCACCTCGGGGGGGACGGCGATCTGGACCGTCGCCGCCGAGACGGGAAGGAGGACGAGCGCCGCCGACAGGGTCGACCGCAACCGGGGCTTCACGACGACCTCCTTGCGACTCGAGCCGCGGACGGGGGGAAGGGGTGTCCGCCCGGGGCCGCCGCAAGCCGCGCGCCGGACCCACCGGGGAGGAGGGCCCCGACGGCCGGCGGGCGGCTCGCCGCCCCCCTCCCCGCGGAGAACTCGCTCGCGGCGCGAAACTTTTGAGCCCCGACGCGGCCTCGTCCCGGAAGGGGGCCTCTCCCCCGGCTACTCGAGCAGGCAGGGGAGCGCGTCGATGATGTGCGAGAGCTCGGTGGTGAGGGGCTCGTAGACGTCGTTGATCATCGCGTTCCGGATCGCGGCGATCAGCTCGGCCACGCCCGGGGCGCTCGGAGGGAAGAGGGTCTCCATCCCCGAGGCGGCGTTGAGAAGGGTCGAGACCCCGAATCGGGCGAGCCTCCGCGCGTTCCCGCCGCTGGCGTTCACCGCGTCGTGCATCGTGAACCGGTCGGTGAAGCCCGACTGCTGCGAGGTGAGGGAGAAGAAGGCGTTGAAGGAGGTGGTCGTCGTGAACCCCGCCGCGGCGGCGATCGGGTCGGTCGGGCTGTCCCAGAGGTGGGTGGTGTTCCTCCAGAAGCCCGGGGAGCACGCCCCGAAGATCTGGACCGGCCAGCAGGGATGGGTGCAGGTCGCGGACCCCGTGCCGAAGACCTCGCCGCCGGCGCTGCAGATCCCGACGGGGGTCCCGCGCGCCGTGACCCGGTTCGTCGAGGGGAGCCCGCAGGTGGAGGTGGGGAGGTAGCTCCCGCTGAAGGAGGTCGACTGGTTCGGCGCGAGGGTGATGGGACCGAGGAGGCGCCCGGCCCGATCGTCGACCACGGTGACCTGGGTGAGGGGCACGTTGCCGCAGTTCCGGACGGTCCCCGAGAAGGCGATGGGGAGGCCGGTGTCGGAGGCGTTCACGCAGTGGTTCGTGACCGCGAGGCAGGGGGTGCACTGGACCGAGCAGGTCGAGGTCGCCGTGTCGCTCACGGGGCCGAGGCCGCAGATCGAGGCGGGCTGCCCGCTCGCCGTCACGACGCTCGAGGAGGGGCTCGCCGTCGGGAGGTAGGAGCCCGAGAAGCCCGCCGACTGGTTCGGGGCGAGGGAGATCGGCCCGAGGAGGAGCCCCGCCCGGTCGTCGACCACCGTGACGCCGGTCAGGTTCGTGTTCCCGGCGTTCCGCACCGTGCCCGAGACCGCGATCGGCTGGTCCGGGCCCGAGGCGTTCTGGCAGGCGCTCGTCACGTCGATCGCGGGAGTGCACGTCACCGCGCAGGTCGAGGAGGCCGTGTCGCTCACGGGGCCGAGATTGCAGATCGAGGCGGGCTGTCCGCTCGCCGTCACGACGCTCGCCGACGGATTCGTCGTCGGCACGTAGGAGCCCGAGAAGCCCGCCGACTGGTTCGGGGCGAGCGAGATCGGCCCGAGCACGATCCCGGCGTGCTCGTCCACCACCGTCACGTTCGTCAGGCTCGCGTTCCCCGTGTTCGTCACCGTCCCCGTGAAGGGGATCGGCTGGCCGGGGGCGGGCGCGGCCTGGCAGGCGCTCGTCACCTCGATCGCCGGCGCGCAAGCGACGGCACAGGTCGAGGAGGCGGTGTCGCTCACGGGCCCGAGGTTGCAGATCGAGGCGGGCTGCCCGCTCGCCGTCACGACGCTCGAGGAGGGGTTCGTCGTCGGGACGTAGGAGCCCGAGAAGGAGGCCGACTGGTTCGGGGCGAGCGCGATCGGCCCGAGCACGATCCCGGCGTGCTCGTCGAGGACCGTGACGTTCGAGAGGTTCGCGTTCCCGGTGTTCGTCACCGTCCCGGTGAAGGAGATCGGCTGGCCGGGGGCGGGCGCGGCCTGGCAAGCGCTCGTCACCTCGATCGCGGGCGCGCACGTCACGCCGCAGGCGGAGGAGGCCGTGTCGCTCACGAGCCCGAGGTTGCAGATCGAGGCGGGCTGCCCGCTCGCCGTCACGAGGCTCGAGGAGGGATTCGTCGTCGGGACGTAGGAGCCGGAGAAGGAGGCCGACTGGTTCGGGGCGAGCGCGATCGGACCGAGCACGATCCCGGCGTGCTCGTCGACCACCGTCACGCTGGAGAGGCCCGCGTTCCCCGTGTTCGTCACCGTTCCGGTGAAGGAGATCGGCTGGCCGGGGGCGGGCGCGGCCTGGCAGGCGCTCGTCACCTCGATCGCCGGGGCGCAGTCCACCGCGCAGGTCGAGGAGGCCGTGTCGCTCACGGGCGGGAGGGCGCAGACCGATTCGACCGTCCCGCTCGCGGTCACGACGCTCGAGGAGGGATTCGCCGTCGGCACGTAGGAGCCCGAGAAGGAGGCCGACTGGTCCGGAGCGAGCGCGATCGGCCCGAGCAGGAGCCCGGCGTGCTGGTCCACGACCGTCACGTCCGTGAGGTTCGCGTCCCCGGTGTTCGTCACCGTCCCCGTGAAGGGGATCGGCTGCCCGGGGGCGGGCGCGGCCTGGCAGGCGCTCGTCACCTCGATCGCCGGAGCGCATTCGACCGCGCAGGTCGAGGAGGCGGTGTCGCTCACGGGCGGGAGGGCGCAGACCGATTCGACCGTCCCGCTCGCCGTCACGAGGCTCCCCGAGGGGTTCGCCGTCGGGACGTAGAAGCCCGAGAAGAGGGCCGTCTCGCTCGGCGCGAGGGAGATCGGCCCGAGCACGAGTCCGGCGTGCTCGTCGACGACGGTGACGTCCGAGAGGGCCGCGTTCCCCGTGTTCGTCACCGTCCCCGTGAACGCGATCGGCTGGCCCGGACCCGGCGCGTCCTGGCAGGCGGCGCTCACCTGGATCGCCGGGGCGCAGTCGACCTGGCAGGTCGCGGAGGACGCGTCGGCGACGACGGTTCCCCCTCCGACGGCCTCCCCCGTCGCGCTCACCGTGATCGTCGAGGAAGGGGAGGTCGGGACGTACGTCGTCGTGAACGTGCAGCACCCCCCGGGCGGGAGGGGGTCCGGCCCGGAGCAGGCGAGGGCGCCGGTCCTGTCGTCGACCAGGGTCGTCAGGTGGACGGCGACCTGGCCCGAGTTGCAGACCGTGCCGGTGACCGTGATCGGCTGGCCCGGCGCCGGCGCGTCCTGGCAGTGCGCCGTGACGTCGATGGCGCAGTCGTAGAACGTGACGGTCGCCCCGGCCGTGGCCACGACCGAACTCGTGCAGACTCGACCGCCGGCGGCATACCCCTGGGCGGTCGCCGTCACCGTGTCCGTCACCGCGAACGGAGGGGGCCCGGTCGCGACGAGCGTCGCCGACCGGAAGAACGACTGGCAGGCCCCGGGCTCGAGCGTGAAGCCCTGCCCCCCGTCGACGTCGACGTCGTCCGCGGGGTTGCCCGGCGTGCCCGCGTCGTCGACGAGGTTCACGAAGAGCGGGCGCGCCCCGTCGTTGCAGACCTCGTAGGCGTAGTCGACCTGCGCCTCCCCCGCGCAGACCCCCGTCACGCTCGGGGTCTTCGTCACCCGCAGTCCGCAGGTGTTGAGGCTCCCGAGGACGAAGTCCTTGAGCGTCGCGCTCACGGAGGCGGAGGAGCGCGTCTCGGCGAGGAAGCCCGTGAAGCAGCAGCTGTCCGGGACGAGGGCGCTCACGTTGATCCCTCCCTCGAAGAGGCTCCCCGGCGGGAACGTCCCCGCGGCGCCGGTCTTCGGGGTGAAGGGCCACGGGGCCGCCACGGTCTGGCTGTTCACCGTCCCGCAGAGGAGGTCGTCGGGCGCGGCGCTCGCGCAGTCGGCCCCGGAGAAGACGAGGTCGAGGGTCCCGTCGGACCCCCCGGAGCCGACCCACTCGTAGATCATGACCGTGCTGACGCTCCCCCCCTGGGTGAACTCGCTCAGGATGAGGAGGTCGCCGATCTCGTGGACCCCCTGGAACGTCCCGTTCGGGGCGAGGGAGACCGGCTGCTGGAAGAACCAGAATCCGATCGAGGCGGAGCCGCTGTTCGCGAAGCGGTCGGCCCCGAAGTAGAGGATCAGGTCCCCGACGTGGTTCGAGCCCTCCTCCACCGAGTTGATGTAGCCCGCGGCGAAGGCGTCCCGGATGTCGTCCTTGTCCGGGACGGGACCGTCGGCGTGCCCCCAGCTCGGGATGTCGAGGAGGTCCTTCGACCCCCCTCCCGCGAAGACCGAGACCGGGGGGGGATCCGGGACGACCCCGGAGTTCTGGAAGTCGCCGCCGGTCCCGGCGAGCAGGACGTTGTCCCAGTCGTCGCCGACCGTCCCCTCGTCGACGGCGTTGCGGTCGAGCTCGAAGAGGGGCAGGTCGTGCACCCGCCAGGCCCCGACCGCGATCGCCCCGAGAAGCGCGCACCCGAGGAGCGCGCGAACGAAAGTGCCCAGATTCTTCCCCATGGGACCAGCCACGTCCTTTCCCGACGGCCGACGACGCATCCGGCCGCCACTCAACGGGAAGCATATCCCGTGCCGGCGCCCGTGGCGCCCGGCCGCCCGGTCCCGAGGGGAGGCTCCCCTACAAGAGGAACTTCAGGAGCTCGTCGACGACCTCGGGGTCGGCGAGGTAGTTCGACTCCCGCGCCACGCGGTGGAGGACGGGCATGGGGTCCTCCTCGAGGAGGAGCACCGCCCCGTCGATCGCCGCCGCCCGCGCGATCGCGGGCGTCCCCGGGTCCCGGAGGAGCGCGAGGAGGGCGGGATACGCCTCCTCTCCGCCGTGGAAGGCGAGGGCCAGGGAGTAGAGGCCCATCAGGGAGGAGATCCGGTTCTCGCGGACCGCCCCGAGGAGGGGCTCGACGTCCCGCGGGTCGCAGAAGAAGGCGAGCCCGAAGGAGGCGAACGCCCGCACGTAGGCGCTCTCCGCCTTCCGGACCGCCCCGAGGAGGGCCTCGCGCGCCGGCTCCGACCGGCTGAGCGCGAGGGCCTGCGCGAGGAGGCCGCGCATGCGCGGGTCGCGCTCCGTCCGGAAGGCCTCCGCCAGGAGGTTCCCCGCCTGCGGGTCCCTCGTCATCCCGAGGGCGATCGCGCAGGCGCCGCGCCGTTCGGCGGAGCGCTCCCTCGCGAACGCCGTGCGCAACACCCGCCGGGTCCCCTCGTCGGGCGCGTCCGCCGTCGCGATCGCGAGGCCGAGAACGGCCCAGGGACGGCCGACGTCCGGTCCGCGCTCGATCTGGTCGACGAGGGCCTCGAGGGCGCCGAGTCTCCCGAGGGCGATCAGGGCGAACCCCCGCGCGGCGTGGTCCTTCTCCTCGGAGAGGAACGAGCGGAGCCGGGAGACGGCCTCCTCCTCTCCCCGCCGGGCGATCGATCCGATCGCGACGGCGGCCGCCCGCCGGACCTCGAGGTCCCGATCCTCGAGGGCGCCCTCGACGACCTCGCGGGCCGAGGCATCCCCGATCGCCCCGAGGGCCGTGAGCGCCCGCGCCCGGACCGGGGAAGGCTGCTCGCGATCCCGCGCGGCGGCGAGGAGATCCCCGATGGAGCCGACGTCCCGGGAGAGGGTGAGCGCGACCCCCGCCGCCGCGCCCGACTCGCGGCGCCGGGGGAGGGAAGCGTCCCGCAGCCACGCACGCGCCAAGTCGGAGGCGCGGTCCCCCGCTCCCCGAACCCGCGCGACGCCGAGCGCGGCGAGCGCCATGGCGCGGGTGCGGGCCGGCACACCGGAGGGAGAATCGTCCCCTCCATCCCCGGGCGCGGCCCACGCGAGGCGGAGCAGGTCGGGGATCGCCTCTCCTCGGCCGCTGGCGCCGAGCGCGAGGACCGCGGCGTCGCGGACCTGCGGATGGACGTCGCGCAACCCCTCGCGGAAGGCCGCGAGGTGCGCGGCGCCGTCGAGGCGGCCGAGCCCGATCAGGGCCGAGGAGCGGACGTTGTAGTCCCCGTCCCGGAGGAGCGCCCCGATCGCGGCCGCCAGTTCGGCGCGGCGCGCTCCCTCCTGGCTGGTGGCGGTCCGGCCCGGGAGCCCGTCGTCGTTGGCCGTGACCGGCATGTCGATCCAGGGACGCCGGGGGCGAAGGAAGTCGAGCTTGTTCCGTTCCCACCAGACCGACCACTCGGCCCGGTCGTCGAGGACGATGCCCCCGGTCCGGGGGCCTCCCCCCAAGCCCCCTCCGCGGCCCGGGGAGCCCGGAGTCGAGGGGCCGGGCGTACGCGGGCCCCCCGTCGGGGGGGAGACCCCGGCGGGCGCGGGAGTGCTCGGCCGCCCGGCCGGAGGGGGGGTGGCGACCGGACCCGCGGGAGGGGGCGGGGGTTGGTAGACCCCGCCGTGAGGACCGGACGCGTCCGCCGCGACCGGAGGGGGAGGGGCGGGAGGAACGTAGATCCCGCCGTGCGGGCCGGACGGAGCCGCGACGACCGAGAGGAGAAATCCGTAGGGGATGGTCATGGCCGGGGACTCCTAGCCCTTCACGGGCTCCGGGTTTCGTGGGCGCGACGGAACGCGGCGTTTCGCCGAGGTGGCGCCGCGACGAGGGCGCCCGGGGGAGAGGAGGCCCACTCGACGCAGTCCTTCAATTCAGGTGCCGTCGGTGGGTCCGGGCGGCGGCTCGAGCCGGGGCTCGACCCGCTCCGCGAGGAACGCGCGCAGGCGCGCGACCTCCTCCGGCCCGACGCAGCCCCGGACGGGACCCGCGTTCCCCTGCAGGAACACCCCGCCACCCTCGTCGACCTCGAAGCGGTGGAAGGCCTGGTAGGGGATGCGGCGCAACCCGACGCGGACCTCCGTCCGCGCGAAGTGGACGTCCGCCTCCCTCGGCGGCCCGCCGAGCCCGCAGGCGAGGAGGAACAGGCCGAATCCGATGGCGGGCGTGCCGTCGGCGCCCGGGGCCGCCGTCGAGGCGGTCGCGGCCCAGGTGCCGAGGAGGAGGAGGGAGATCCCGGAGACCGTGAGGGCCCCGCAGACGATCCTCGCGCTCGCCGACCCGAAGCGCGCGCCGACCGCCGTGAACGAGGCCCCCGCCCGCGCCTCCCTCGCCCGCGCGGGCTCCCGGAGGGTGTCGAGGAGGGCGAGGAGCCCGAGGAGGAGGAGCGCGACGCTCAACGCTCTCTCGCCTCCATCGGGATCTGGATCCCCTTCGCGCGCGCGAAGTCGCCGGCGGCCCCGTAGCCCGCGTCCGCGTGGCGCGCGACCCCCAGGCCCGGGTCGTTCGTGAGGACCCGCTCGATCCGGGCCGCCATCTCCCGGGTCCCGTCGCAGACCGTGACCTGGCCGGCGTGGACGGAGTAGCCGACGCCGACGCCGCCCCCCGAGTGGATCGAGACCCAGGAGGCCCCGCTCGAGGCGTTGAGCATCGCGTTCAGGAGGGGCCAGTCCGCCACGGCGTCCGAGCCGTCCTTCATCCCCTCGGTCTCCCGGTTCGGGGAGGCGACGGAACCCGCGTCGAGGTGGTCGCGGCCGATCACGACGGGGGCCTTGAGCTCCCCCTTCGCCACCATCTCGTTCACGCGCAGGCCGAACCGGGCCCGCTGGCCGTAGCCGAGCCAGGCGATCCGGGCGGGGAGCCCCTGGAACTTCACCCGCTCCCGCGCGAGCCGGATCCAACGGGCGAGCGCCTCGTCCTCCGGGAACTCCCGGAGCGCCATCTCGTCCGTCCGCGCGATGTCCTCGGGGTCGCCCGAGAGGGCGACCCACCGGAAGGGGCCCCTCCCCTCGCAGAAGAGCGGGCGGATGTACGCGGGGACGAAGCCGGGGAAGTCGAAGGCGTCCTCGACGCCCGCCGTCTTCGCCTGGCCGCGGAGGTTGTTGCCGTAGTCGAAGACGACCGAGCCCGCCCGCTGCAGCTCGAGCATGGAGCGGCAGTGCTCCCCCATCGTCCGGTACGCCTCCCGGACGTAGGTCTTCGGGTCGCGCTCGCGCAGGGCCAGCGCCTGCTCGAACGTCATGCCGTTCGGGACGTACCCGCCGAGCTCGTCGTGGGCGCTCGTCTGGTCGGTCACGATCTCGGGGACGACCCGGTCCTTGCGCAGCGCGGCGAGGAGATCGGCCTGGTTCGCGACGACGCCGATCGAGCGGGGCTCGCCCCGGCGCCGGCTCTCGAGGGCCTGTCGGATCCCGGCCTCCACGTCCCCGGTCATCACGTCGCAGAAGCCCGACCGCAGGCGCCGCTCGATGCGCGCCGGGTCGACGTCCGCCCCGAGGAAGATCCCGTCGTTCATCGTGACGGCGAGGGGCTGCGCCCCCCCCATCCCGCCGAGGCCGCCCGAGACGACGAGCTTCCCCTTCAGCGTCCCCCCGAAGTGCTTCCGCGCCGCGGCCGCGAAGGTCTCGTAGGTCCCCTGGAGGATCCCCTGGGTCCCGATGTAGATCCAGGACCCCGCGGTCATCTGGCCGAACATGATCAGGCCGAGCTGCTCCAGCCGCCGGAAGTACTCCCCCGTCGCCCACCGCGGGACGAGGTTCGAGTTCGCGATCAGCACGCGCGGGGACCAGGGATGGGTGCGGAAGACCCCGACCGGCTTGCCCGACTGGACGAGGAGGGTCTCGTCCTCCCCGAGCCTCCGCAGCGTCGCCACGATCGCCCGGAAGGAGTCCCAGTCGCGGGCGGCCTTCCCCGACCCCCCGTAGACGACGAGGGAGGCCGGGCTCTCCCCGACCTCGGGGTCGAGGTTGTTGAGGAGCATCCGGAGCGCCGCCTCCGCGTGCCAGTTGCGGCAGGTCATCGCCGCGCCGCGGGGCGCGCGCTGCGGTCCGATCGGGACGTCGGCGTGCATGGATCCCTCCGCCGGCATTCTCTTCCCGATCGGGGCCTCGGGCTATCCTCCGGTCGTGAAGAGGGGGACGCCCGCCTGCCCCGGCTGCGCCGCCCCGCCCGTCCGCGAGACGGTCGGCGAGGTCGCCGTCCGGGAGGGACGATTCCGGCTCGACCGCTGCCTCGCGTGCGGCGTCGTGAGCCTCGAGCCCCCCCCGAGCGACGCCGTCCTCGCCGCCGCCTACGACGAGGCGTACTACGGACCGGGCCACGAGCGATTCGTGACCTGGGTCGAGCGGGCGGCGGTCCGCCTCGCCCTGCGGCGCGCCCGGCACGTCGCGCGGCGCGTCGCGCCTCCCGCCCGGGTCCTCGACGTCGGCTGCGGCCGGGGGGAGGTCCTCCGCGCGCTCGTGCGCCGCGGGTACGCCTGCTCCGGGACCGAGCGCGACGGGCGCTCCGCGGAACGCGCGCGGCGGGAGAGCGGGGCCGACGTGCGAGCGGGGGACCTCGCGGAGCACCGGTTCCCCGACGGCCACTTCGACTCCGTCATGATCTGGCACGTCCTCGAGCACCTGCGCGACCCGGAGGAGACCCTCCGCGAGGTCCGGCGCGTCCTCCGGCCCGGAGGGACGCTCCTCGTCGAGTGCCCGAACGTCCAGTCCTGGCAGGCCCGCCTCGGGGGCTCCGGCTGGTTCCACTACGACCCCCCCCGGCACCTCCACAACTTCGGCGTCTCGAGCCTCCGGCGGCTCGGGGAGCGCTGCGGGTTCGCGACGCGCGCGGTCTCCACCCTCTCCCTCCTCCAGGGCCCCTTCCCGATGTACCAGTCCCTCCTCAACCGCTTCCTCGCGCCGCGCGACGCGCTCTACGACACGCTCCGTCGCGCGCCCTCGGCGCGGGCGATCCCGCTCCCCGCCAAGGCCACCTCCTTCCTCGCCCTCCCGATCCTCGGCCCCCTCTCCCTCCTCCTCGAGGCGCTCGCCACCGCGGCCGGGCGCGGCGGGGCCGCGCGCCTCGAGTTCGAGCGCCGGTGACGCCCTCGACTCGGATCTCCCGAGGATGGGAGGTCCAGCCGGATCCCCGGCCCCGGCGGACCGGAGGTCGACGCTCCCCGCAAGGGGGCTCGCGATCCGTGTGCCGAAGTTCCGATCCGGCCGCGAACTTGTGGCGCACGGACCGCGGACGCACAATCCATCCGTGTTCGAGAACTCGCTGAGGCACCGGGGGGTCGTCTTCGCCTACCTCTTCGGTCCCACGAAGGATCTCGACCGGCAGACCGGCATGAAACTGCACGACGCGGTCTGCAAGGAACTCGGCTACGAGGACCTTTCCTTCCGGTTCGAGAAGGCGAGTCAGGAGACCGGGCAGCGCGGCTTTCGGGTGGCCCTCGAGAGGAGAGAGGGCCGAGGAGGTCTCACGATCCTCCTCGAAGGGAGGGGATTGCAGGAACCGCTCCGATTCCTCGTGAACCAGGAATGGCCCGCGAGCCTCGAGCATGCCGAACAGCACGTCGACATGGCATCGAACGCGCTGTGGCAGGCTCTCGGGGACCAGTGGGCGGTCGTCCACGCAGAAGTCCGCATGCTGGCCCAGTGCAACTCCGGCCTTCCCTCCGCCACCGACCTCTTCCGCCACCACTGGACGCGGCCTCGCGAGGGAGCGCTCGAGGCGATTCCGGGCCGTCTCTCCTTCGCCGGATTGCGACTGGAGTTCGCTCCGCCCGCCGAGCCCCGCGAAGTCAAGGACGCGGCGGCCCGATCCGTGAGCCTCGAAGTCCTCCGGGAGGATCCCAAGGACCTCTACGTCGAGGTCGTCTCGCAGTGGAGCCTCCTGCGACCGGTGGCGGAAGTCCCCGGACTCGTGGTCGCGCCGAGCTCGAGCGAGCTGCGCACGACGAGGCCGAGCGAACTCGTCTCGGATTCCATGAGATTCCTCTCGGAGAGAGTCCTGAACCTATTCCCGGAGGCGAAGAAGCCGACATGACGCAGTTCGAAGCGCGCGGTGCGGCGGCCCCGCAGAACGCGGGCACGATCACGGAGGTCTACTGGAGCTCGGCTTTCTCCCCCCTGTGGGCAGGCCGGCCTCTCCTGGTCACCGCCGACCAGGGCGCCGGGAACGAGTTTCCCGGCCCCTCCCCGGTCCGCTTCGAATGGCGGGGCGGCGGACCGGCCCCGGAGGACGACCTCCGGTCCTGGCTCGGTGACATCCCCCGCCTCCGGACCGGCTGGCTCCGGGAGAACCCCTTCTGACCGATGTGAAGCCGGGGGAGATCTACTGGGCCTCCCTCGAGGACGGGGGACGCAGGCCGGTTCTCGTCGTGTCCATCGAACCGCTCAACCGGGGCGACCACGTGGTCGCCCTGCCGTTCACCTCGACGCGCTACGAGGACCGGAGGAACCTCCCGACGAGCGTCCCCTTCCGCGCGAAGGAATTCGGGCTCGCGAAGGACTGCGTTGCAGCCGCCGAGGCGGTCACCGTGGTCGACAAGGCCCTGCTCGACACCGCGGGAGGTCCGATCGGATCGCTCTCGCAGGGGAGGATGCGGGACGTCGTGCGGGCCATCGGAAGGACGATCGGAGCGGAATGCGAGCCGGTGTAGGCGGAGACGGGACTCCTGTGGGGAGGGGACAGGGGGGGACCGAGCTCGCCGGAGATCCCGCATCCTTTCGAAGCGCTTCTCCCCCTCGGCCCGCTCCGAGGGGGCCAGCGACGGGGCGAGCCTCGCGCCCGAGCGGCAGGGAAGGCGGACATCCTCTGTGTCGTCCGGGGTCCCGGCTTCGCGCGTCTCCCCGGTTCGACGGAGGGGCTCCGCCCGACCGCGCCGGAATGCCGAAGAGGGGGAGCGTGAAGCCCCGCCCTCCCCTCGACCTCAAGCACCCCGCGAACACGAAGGCGCTGCGCTACCTCGCCGGCGGCGCGAGTCCGGCCGAGGTCGCCTTCCGCCGAACCCGCCCGGGCGAGGACCCCTACCTCGGCCTCGGGACCCACCCGGAGATCGTCGAGAGGCTCTGGGACGGGCTCGGGACGGCGTTCCACGTGAAGTCCCGGGGCATCGTCTACGGCCTCCCCGCCCTCGTCTCGCCGAAGAGCGGCGTCCTCCTCGCCGTCGCCCTCGGGACCGCCTACGCGATCCGCCTCGCCCCGGAGGCCTACGCGGCGGCCGTCCTCCACGGCGCGGAGACGCGCCACACCTACCGGACGGTCGGGATGACGCTCGACCTCGCCGAGGAGTTCGGCCCCGGCTGGATCTTCGGCGGCTTCGGGGAGGAGGAGGGGGCGCTCCTCGGCGCCGCCGCCGAGCTCTTCGACGGGTCGAGGAGCGAGGCCCGCTCCGGCTGACTGCCGAAACTGCCCCGGGTCCGTGTGGATCGGCCCCCCCCTCCGACTGCGGAAACTTCCCCGATCAGGCCTGTCGGTGTAACCACCCGCGTCTTTCCTTCCGGAAGACCCCATGGTCCGGCCGGCGGGAAAGAT
>JAKEFM010000358.1 GCA_022616055.1 Planctomycetota bacterium | reverse complement strand
CGAGTGCGGTTGCCGCGGCTCCGAGGGGCACGGCACGGCGGACCTGGAATTGCGTCCCGAGCCCGACGGCTCCTACAAGGTCGAGCACTTCGAGAAGGACGCCCCGAGCCGGGGCGGAGGGTGGAGCTTCGGCGGCGAGGTGCTGGGCGACGGCCCGCGCACCTACTTCGTGCAGGTCAAGTCCGAACGCTACGGGACCTCGGAAGCGATCTACGACCCCGCGCGGGACCGGGAGGTGACGGTCGCGTTCCTCGCGCCGGCCCTCCTGCGGGTCACCATCGCCGGTTACGCCGAGAGCCCCGACCGCGACCGCGCGAGCCTCTCCCTGGAGCCGAAGGACGAAGAGGACGCCGGAGGCGGCGACGACGTGGAGGCCAGGATCAACCGGGCCGGCACGGCCTCCTTCCCTCCCCAGAAGCCGGGGAGGTACGACCTCGTCCTGCGGCTCGCCGGCGCCGACGGCGCACGGGGCCACCGGATGGCGCGGTGGAACGCGTCGGAGGTGTCCCGCCAGACCCTGAGCCTCGGATCCGGGGAGACGACGATGACGATCCCCCTGCCCACTCTCTGCGAGCTCCTCGTCACCTTCGAGGGGGAGGCCCCCGACCTCCAGAGGGCCGGCCCCGACGGGGTGCCGCACTCCGTCGGCAGGAACCGCGCGGAGAAGGGGGAACGCTCGGTGACGTTCACGGACCTCGCCGCGGGGCGGTACCGGCTCCTGACGAGGACCGGGGACATGTGGGTGGACGTCCCCGCCCCGGGCTCCGTCGCCTTCCGCCCCAACCCGTACAACGCCTACCTCCTCCAGGTCCTCGACACCGGCTACCTCCTCGAGCTGGGCCTCCGGACGGGGGACCTCGTCGTCGCCCTCGACGGGGTCGAGTTCAAGGACCGCGCCTCCATGGACGCCGCGCTCTTCAGCTGGAAGCAGCGCGGGCCCGCCACCTTCACGATCCTGAGGGACGGGAGGAGGTTCGACGTCGTCGCCGACGCCAAGCGCTTCGAGGAGGACGAGGGGAGCTACTACCGGCCCTGGTCGAGGTGAGGACGCGTACGGAACCCGCACCTCAACCCGCGGTGGAGTGCCGCCGCCGCCAGTCCTCGAGCAGGGCGGCGAGATCCTCGACCTTCCGGCCGTAGGTGTCGGGCAGGACCCCCTGCGCCCCGCCCGTGAGCACGGATGCGACACGCCGGACCGCCTTCATGCGGTCGCAGCTCCGCGAGAACCGCATGCCGACGAAGGCCGCACCGAACATCCGGATCGGGAAGAGACCCTCCACGTCGCTCCAGCGGATGAACCCGCTGCGGTAGAGGGTGCGGACCTCGATTCCGTCGGACGCGAGCCGGAGGTGAGAGGCCCCGGGCAGGAGGTGCAGCCCGAAGACGAGGACGCCCGACCCGAAGCCGCAGCGCGCGATCCACTTCATGGCCGCTTCGGACTCCCCGATGTTCGGGAGGAACGTCAGCGCCGCGAAGGTCGAGCAGATGCACAACAGGAGGGGGTGCTCGCTTCGTCGGGGGCGGAGCACCAGGTCGTCGGACGACGCCATGGGAGGCGCGCCCGGAGCCGGGGCGGGCGGCCGGTCGTCCTCGAGAGGGGGCATCGGTGCTCCCGCCGACGGCGAGTCGGACCGGGTCTTCCGGACCGCCGACCTGCTGATTCTGGACCGACGGCACCCGACACCCACAACGTACCGGACCCGTCCCGCGTCGCCGGCGGCCTCCAACCGGGGCAGCGTCCGGCCCGGGCGGTGGATGTCGCGCCTCCGCCCGGGCCGCGAGCCGCCGGCGCGATCCGGCTACGATCCGCGTCCATGGGCACGACGGGAGCGGTCCGGGCCGCGGTCCGGGAGTGG
>JAKEFM010000357.1 GCA_022616055.1 Planctomycetota bacterium | reverse complement strand
CTTCTCGGGGTTGAAGACCGCCGCCGACTTGCCGACCGCCTCGAGGGTGAACTTCGAGACGAGCTCCTGGAGCGTGAAGAGCTCCTGGTCCCCGGCGGACCAGGAGAGGCGGACGAAGTAGTTCACCATCGCCTCGGGGAGGTACCCCTCGTCCCGGTAGGCGACGACGGCGGTCGAGGCGTGCCGCTTAGAGAGGCGCGTCCGGTCGGCCCCGAGGATCATCGGCACGTGGGCGAAGAAGGGGAGGGGATGGCCGAAGGCGTGGAAGAGGTGGACCTGCTTCGGCGTGTTCGAGAGGTGGTCGTCCCCGCGGATGACGTGGGAGATCCGCATCTCCACGTCGTCGACGACGACGCAGAAGTTGTAGGTCGGGGTCCCGTCGGAGCGGAGCACGATCCAGTCGTCGAGGTCGCGGTTCGGGAACTCGACCCGGCCGCGCAGGACGTCGTCGACCGCGACCGTCCCCTCGTCGGGGATGCGGAGCCGCAGCGCGAAGGGGCGGCCCGGGACCTCCCCCTTGTTCCGGCAGCGGCCGTCGTAGCGGAAGGGGACCTTCCTCGCCTCGGCCTCCTTGCGGCGGGCCTCGAGCTCCTCGGAAGTGCACGTGCAGCGGTAGGCCTTCCCCTCCTCGAGGAGCCGGTTCGCCGCCGCGCGGTAGAGGTCCGTCCTCTCGGTCTGGCGGTAGGGACCGTGGGGGCCTCCGACCTCCGGCCCCTCGTCCCAGTCGAGCCCGAGCCACCGCATCGCGTCGTGGATCGAGGCCTCGTACTCCTCCGTCGAGCGGCTGCGGTCGGTGTCCTCGATCCGGAGGATGAAGGTGCCGCCGGCGTGCCGCGCGAAGAGCCAGTTGAAGAGGGCCGTGCGGGCCCCGCCGACGTGGAGGTGGCCGGTCGGGCTCGGGGCGAATCGGACGCGGATCTTCCCGTCTCGTTCCACGGAAACGAGGGAGAGTAGCGCATCCGGGTCGGCGCCACGAGGCGGGGGGTGTGGATTCCCGGGCGGGGGGCTAGACTCCTGCTCGGGAACCCGGCGGGCGCATTCGGTGTCCCCTGCTCAGCGTCGCGCGTTCTTTGGTGAGGAGGTTCGCGATGAAGGTCCAGACGCTCTTTGGCCCCGCGCTCCTGGCGGGGGCTCTGCTCTCGGCTCCGGGGCTCGCGCAGCGGTTCGTCTCCCTCGACGGGGGCCTTGCGCCGGCTCCGCCGGCCCTCACGGCGGTCCCTGCCCCTCCGGGGGTGATGGGTCCGCCCTGCGCCCCGATCCTGCCGGCGTGCCCGCTGCCGGGGCTCCCCGCCTTTCCCCCGGGGGTCATCCCTCCGAGTTTCGGCGGCGAGGCGATCGACGAGGCGACGGCGACCGCCTACGCGACGGACGGTGCCGGGCTCTTCATCCTCGCCACCTACCCGGGGTGCGTCGTCGCGCCACCCCTGCCGCTGCCGTTGTGGCCGCCGGGGCTCTGCGGGCCGGTCGGCGGGCCGCCGATCGTCGCCATGGCGGACTCGGCGACGCCGGGCGCGATCTGGGTCGTCAACGCGCTCGGGATCGTCTCCCTCATCCCCGTCGCCCCCGGCCCTCCGCTGGCCCAGGCCTTCCTTCCCCCGATGATCCCTCCGCCGACGGTCACGGGGATCACGTTCGATCCGGCGACTGGCCTCCTCTGGTTCACGAGCGCCGTCCTGCCGATGGTCGTCAGCGGACTCGCCCCCGCGGTGGGGACCTTCCTCTGTGCGCCGCTCCCGCCGGGGCCGGTCTTCCCGATCCCCACCTGCCTCGCGCCGCCTTGGATCGGCGTCACGGTGAACACGGCGGTCGCCCCCGGGCCGATCCCCGCGCTCACCGTGTCGAACGGGCTGATCACGGCCGACATCTCGACGGGGCTGTGCACCTGCCCGGTCATGCCGCCGGCCGCGATCCCCACGACCGACATCGACTTCGCGAACATCCCCGAACCCTACGGGACGGGATGCGGATGCGGTCCGCCGACGATCGGCACCGCCGGGGGATACCCGGTCCTCGGAAACGCGGGGTTCACGATCACGGCGAGCGGCGCCGGCCCGGGAGTCGTGGCCGGAGCCCTCTTCCTCTCCGTCGTGCCGGCGGCGATCCCGATCGCGCCCGGCTGCACCGTCCTCATCCTCCCCCCGGTG
Source organism: Planctomycetota bacterium (assembly GCA_022616055.1). Classification (GTDB taxonomy): domain Bacteria; phylum Planctomycetota; class UBA1135; order UBA1135; family JAKEFM01; genus JAKEFM01. The sequence continues at coordinate 963 of JAKEFM010000357.1, read as the reverse complement.
CTGTTCCTTCCGCCGGTGGTGCCGGTCGTCCCTGGCGGACCGCCCCCTTGCCCGGGAACGGCTGCCTACCCGCTTCCCGTTCCGGCCGGCCCGCCGGGGCTGGTGGGCGCCCTCGTCTATCTCCAGTGGGCCCTGTTCCCGGCCGGTCCCCCCGGCTTCGAGCTGTCGAACTCCCTCGAGGTGGCCGTCGGCTTCCCCTAGGAGAAGGGTCGCCGCGGAGCGGCGGTCCGTTTCCGGAGGTGCGAACATGCGTTTCGAGCGTCTCCTCCGAATCGGAGCCTTCGCCCTCGCATCCCTCTCCGGCCGCGCGGTAGGGCAGAGATTCGTCTCCGTCGAGGGAATCGGGCCGCCCGCCCTGACCGCGATCCCCGCTCCGTCGGCGGCGACGCCGCCCGCCTGCTTCGCGGGTCTCCCGGCCTGTCCCCTTCCCTTCCCTCCCGGGAGCATGGCGATCGGCCACGGCGCGGAGGCGGTCGACGAGGCGACGGCCACGGTCCACGCGACGGACGGGATCGTCGACTTCGTCTCGGCGACCTACCCGGGGTGCGTCGGCTCGCCCACCGTCCCGCTCGCGGCGTGGCCGCCGGGCCCGTGCGGTCCGATCGGTGGCGGGGCGGCGCCGATCGTCGGGATGTGCGACTCGACCACTCCGGGGGCCGTGTGGGTCGTCACCGTCGGGGGCCTCGTCTCGCTCATCCCCGTCGCGCCGGGGCCTCCCCTGGCGCAGGGGCTCGTGCCGCTGGCCCTCACCCCCTTCGTCTCGGGCATCACCTTCGACTCGACGAGCGGGCTCCTCTGGTTCACGGGCCCGCTCCTCGGCTCTGTCGTGAGCGCGCTCGCGCCTCCCGTCGGCACCTTCACCTGCACGCCGCTCCCGGCGGGCCCGGTCTTCCCGATTCCCGCGTGCCTGTCGGCCCCGTACCTCGCCCTCACCCTCGACACGACCCTCGCGCCGGGCCCGAT
>JAKEFM010000356.1 GCA_022616055.1 Planctomycetota bacterium | reverse complement strand
CGCGCGGGGCGCGCCGGACTGCAGGCCTCGAACGGGGTCGTCCGGTTCGACGACGTCCGCCTCGAGTCGGTCGAGCCCGAAGGGCCCCGCCTGCGCTGGCCGCGCGCCGCCGCCGCGCTCGGCGAGGCGTGGCTCGTCGCCTGCCCCGACGCGGGGAGGGTCTACCGGATCGACGCGGCGGGGGAGTGCAGGGTCCTCGCGGAGGGGCTCCAGGACCCGCGCGCCGTCGCGGTGCGCGGGGGATCGGTGGCCGTCGCGGAACGCGAGGCGGTGATCCTCTTCGACGGAGCGGCGGGACCTCCTCGCCGGTTCGGCGGGGAGCCGTGGAACTTCCGCGCCCTCGCCGACCTCGCCTTCCTCCCCGACGGCGCCCTCCTCGTCTCGGACTCCGGCAACCACCGCGTCGTCGCCCTCTCCCCGAACGGGGACCTCCTCGCCGCCCTCGGCGGACGGGGGGCCGGACCAGGGCAGTTCGAGGGCCCGGGCGGGCTCGACGCGACGGACGCGGGGCGGATCCTCGTGGCGGACCCGGGGAACGCGCGCGCCCAGGAGCTGCGCTGGGCGGAGAAGCGGCTCGAGTTCGCGCGCGCCTTCGCCCTCGGAGCCGCGGCCCGCGACGTCCTCGCCCTCCCCGACGGGTCCTGGATCGCCTCGGTCCCCGGGAAGGTGCTGCGCCTCGACGCGGAGGGGGCGCTCCTGCGCTCGTTCGAGGGAGGTCGCTTCGGGCCGATCGAGCCCCACGGGCTCGCGCGGGGGAAGGGCGCCGTCGTCGCCGTCGACCGGATCGGAGACCGCCTCCTCCTCGTCGACCCGGAGCCGGGCTCCGAGGCGCCGGTCGTCTCCTACGCGGAGGCGGGCGCGGTGCGGATCGAGTGGAGGACCCACCTCGCGGTGCCGACCGATCTCCGCTACGAGCGGCTCGGGCGCGAGGGGCTCGCTCCGGCGGGGCACTACGCGGGGCAGGGCTCGACCGCGGCGCCGACGACGACCCACGCCGTGCGACTGGCCGGGCTCGAGCCGCTCGCCCCGCATCGCGCGTGGGTCCGCGCCCCCCTCCCGACCGTCCCCCCTTCGGGAGAGGAGTCCGCCGTCGACTTCGTCGCCCCGCCCGCGGCGGGCGCCACGATGTTCGCCCGCCTGCCGGTCCTCGTCCTCTTCCTCCCCCACGTCGGCGAGACGGCGAGGGGCGCCGACGCGCTCCCGAGCCCGCCGCCGCTCCCACCCGAGGCGGTGGAGGAGGTGCGCCGGGAGATCCAGGACGGGGTCCTCTTCTACTGGCGCAACAGCGGCCTGCGCCTCCTCCTCGACGTGGACTTCCTCGTCGTCGAGGACTTCCTCCCCCCCGGCGCGCTCGCCGAGAACCGCCAGCCGAACGGGACCCCCTCGGTGACCGAGATCGCCCGGCTGTGCGCGCGGGCGGGGCGGGACCCCTCGAAGTACTCGGGTCTTTGCGTGATCCAGGGGTGGCGCGCGTGGGACGCCGCCTCGAGGGAGTACCGGCTCCTCGGCGCGGCGAGCGGGCTCACCGCGCCCCTCGCCGGCGGCGGGCTCGCCCTCTCGTGGTGGTTCGCGCCGCCGGCTCCCGGGGGGAACGCCTGGCTCTTCGTCCACGAGTTCCACCACCAGATCGCGTTCCTCTCCGACGCGGCCGGGACCGCCGACTACCCCTCGAACCACTTCTCTCCCACGACGGACTCCGCGGGGAGGTTCGGCGAGCACTACGACGGGAACGCCTGGATCCTCCGCGGCCGGCCCGCGGCGCGCTGGTTCGGGCTCCGCGGCGCCCTCGTCGCGACGAGCCCCGACCGCGACGGGGACGGTCTCCCCGACGAGGACCCGCGCCTGCCGCTCGACGAGAAGCGCTTCGGCGCCGACCCGACGAAGGTGGACACGGACGGCGACGGCGCGAGCGACCTCGCCGAGGCGATGTTCGTCCGGGGGGGCGAGGCGGGCGGCGCGGGGGAGTCCTGGTCGAGGGGCGCGCCTCGACCCGACCCTCGCAACCCCGACGTCGACGGCGACGGCCTCCCCGACGGCGCCGACCCGAATCCCCTCTACGCCCTCCCCGCGTCGATCCCCCCCTCCACCGTCGCGCTCGACGGCCGGATCGCGCCGGGGGAGTACGCGCGCGTCGCCTCGGTGGAGGACGAGGACCTCCGCGCGGTCGCCCACGCCGCCTACGACGCGGGGGCGCTGCGCCTGGCGTTCGAGACGGACCGCCCCGCCCGCGTCGAGGTGCGGCTCGACGCGAAGGACGACGGCTGGTACGTCGGCCGCGACAACTGGATCGTCGAGGTCGATCCCGCCGCGGCGGGCGCCCCGGTCTCCGTCGCGGTCCTCGACGCCGCGGAGCCCGGCCGCTGGCCCTTCGAGGACCGCGACCTCGTCCGCAGCGAGCTGATCGCGCGCGCCGTCTCGCGGACGGAGGCGGGGGGTCTCGTCCTCGAGCTCGCCCTCCCTCGCAACGCCGCCGGCGGGCTCCTCCCCGACCCGGGCCGGAGGATCGGGATCCGGTTCCTCTTCTCGACGCCGCAGACCGAGGCGAAGGGGCGCGGTCGGATCACCCCCTTCGAGCCGCACCGGCTCGTCAGCCTCCCGCTCGGGCCGGGGCCCGGGGCGCCGCGGTGAAGCCGCGCGAACCCGCTCCGAGCTTCGCCTCGGTCGTCCGCGCCCTCGAGGGGCTCCACGGGACGCCGGAGCCCCCGGCGGTCGACGAGCCCTTCGAGATGCTTCTCTGGGAGCGGGTCGCCTACCTCGTCCCCGACGAGCGGCGGGCGGCGGCGTTCGCCGCCCTGAAGGAGAGGATCGGCGCGAGCCCCGAGGCGATCCTCGCGGCCCCGCGGAAGACCCTCGTCGAGATCGCCCGGCTCGGCGGGATGCACCCCGAGATGCGGGCGGAGGAGCTCCGCGAGATCGCCCGGGACGTGAAGGATCTATTCCGCGGCGACCTCCGCTCCGTCCTCCGCCTCCCCCTCCCGGACGCGAAGCGGGCCCTGATGCGGTTCCCCGGGATCGGAGCGCCGGGCGCCGAGAAGATCCTCCTCTTCGCGGGGGCCTACCCCCTCCTCCCCCTCGAGTCGAACGGCCTTCGGACGCTCCTGCGCCTCGGCTACGGGATCGACCAGGGGAACTATGCGGCCTCCTACCGCTCGGCGCAGGCGGCGCTCGAGGAGGAGTTGCCCCGCGACCTCCCGTGGCTCGTCCGCGCGCACCAGCTCCTGCGGCGCCACGGCCAGACGACCTGCAAGGCGAGCGTCCCGCTCTGCGAGCGCTGCCCGCTGCGATCCGGTTGCCGGACCTTCCGGAGCCGGGGAGCGTGAAGCCCCCCCTACTTCCCGGGGTTTCCCTTCGCGTAGGCGTGCCAGGCCTTCTCCAGGACGTCCTCCCGCTCCCCGAGGGCCTTCTTGAAGTCGGTCGCGGAGCCCTGCCCCCGGTAGGCCCCCTCGACGAACCCGAGGAAGCGCTCCCGGTACTTCCCCTCGGCGCCGT
>JAKEFM010000059.1 GCA_022616055.1 Planctomycetota bacterium | reverse complement strand
AGGGGCGCGAGGGGAAGGGGCGCGAGGGGAAGGGGCGCGAGAAGGGACGCCGCGAGGAGGAGGATCCCCCTCACGGCTTCTCCCACCGGAGGATCTCCCCGACCTTCGAGAGAGTCGAGCCGCGCCGGATCTCCTCGCGCAGACGGTTCTCCTTCTCGAGGACGTCCATCCCGCGGTTGACGAACTCTCCGAGCCGGTCCTTCGGGATGCGGACCACGCCCGAGTCGTCGGCCGCGATCCAGTCCCCCGGGATGATCCGGACCCCCGAGATCGTGATCGGGGCGCCGATCTCCCCGAGGCCCTTCGGCTCCCCCGCCGTCGGGTTCGTCTCCCGCGCCCAGGCCGGGAACCCGATCGCGCGGATCGCGTCGACGTCGCGCACGGCGCCGTCGACGACGACGGCGGCGATCTTCTTCTGCAGGCACGACTCGGAGGCGAGCTCCCCCCAGACCGCGGGGGCGCGCCCGCCCGACTCGATGACGATCACGTCCCCCTCCCGGGCGTGGTCGATCGCCTCGACCGGCTTCGCCCAGTCGCCGGCGCAGGTCCGGACGGTGACGGCCGGGCCGAAGGCCTTCTTCCCCGCCTGGAGCGCGCGGATCCCGTCGAGGTCCCCCGCGCGGTGCATGGCGTCGGAGAGGTTCGGGGTCGAGAGGAGGGCGAGGGCGGCGCGGACCTCCTCGTCCGAGACGGCCCGCCGGTAGAGCGCGGTCCGGCGGCCGACGCCGGTGCGCATCGCCTCCCGGATCTCCCGCGCGGCCGCGGCGGCGTCGGCGCTCTTCGTGATCGCCCCCCCCACGACGACGACGTCGGCCCCCGCCGAGACCGCCGCGGGCGCGGATTCCGCGGTGATCCCGCCGGCCACGGCGAGGCGGAGCGAGACCGCCTCGCGGACCTTCCGGAGGGTCTCGAAGGGGTCGGCCCCCCGCATCTGCTCGTCGATCGGGGCGTGGACCCCCACGATCCCGACGCCGAGGGCCTCGAGCTCGCGCGCGCGCGCGGAGGGGTCCGGGACGTTGATCAGGTCCGCCTCCACCTCGAAGCCGTAGTTGCGCGCCGCCTCCACGCACTCCCGGATCGTCGCGTCGGAGGCCGCGGCGAGCACCGTGACGACGTGGGCCCCCGCCTTGGCGGCCGCCTCCATCTCGGCCCTCCCCGCGTCCATCGTCTTCATGTCGGCGACGATCCGCCGGTCGGGGAACTCCCGGCGCAGGGCGCGGACCGCCTCCAGCCCCTCGCTCTTGATGAGGGGGGTCCCCGCCTCCAGGACCTCCGCCCCCCCCGCCGCCGCCTCCTTCGCCGCCCGCATCGCCCGGGAGAGCTCGAGGAAGTCGAGGGCGACCTGGAGCTCGACTGTCGTCGGGGGGGACCTCAAGGGGAACCGGGCGATCCTATCGCCCGCTCCCGGACCTCTCAACGCGACCCTCCTCCCTCCTTGACAAGGACGGCCGGAAGGGATTATGAGTTCACGCGTTAATCGAGCCGGCGCGGGCCGGAAGGCCATCCGAAAAGTGGGGCCGACCCACTTTTTTGTTTGGCTTCGGATGATGGTCGAGCGGGCCTTCGTCCCCTGCCGAGGGGCCGGGCCCTGGCTTCGTGCTTTTCGGAGGGCACGGGACGGCGGATGAACGGCGAACTCTTGCGCTTGATCGAAGGACTCCACCGCGAGAAGGAGATCCACAAGGAGATCCTCTTCCAGAGCCTGGAGACCGCGCTCGCCACCGCGATCCGCAAGCGCTACGGCATCGAGGAGGAGATCTCCCTCACGATCAACCGCTCGAACGGCCAGATCGAGTGCGAGGAGTTCGACCTGAAGGACCCCCGGATCTGGGCCGAGCTCGGCCGCATCGCCGCCCAGACCGCCAAGCAGGTGATGATCCAGCGCCTGCGCGAGGCCGAGCGCGACGTCGTCTACGGGGAGTACGAGGCGAGGGCCGGGCGGATCGTCACGGGGACGGTCCAGCGGTTCGAGGGGGAGGCGATCATCGTCAACCTCGGCCGCGCGGAGGGGATCCTCCCCCGCGAGGAGCGGGTGAAGGGGGAGCTCTACCGCCCCGGGGACCGCATCCGCTGCCTCGTCCTCGAGGTGAAGAAGGTCGGCCCGAAGGTGAAGATCATCCTCTCCCGCGGGCACGCCGACCTCGTGCGCCGGCTCTTCGAGATCGAGGTCCCCGAGATCAACGACGGGATCATCGAGGTGCGCCGGATCGTCCGGGAGCCGGGGTACAGGACGAAGTTCGCGGTCTGGTCGAACGACCCGAAGATCGACTGCGTCGGGGCGTGCGTCGGGGTGCGCGGCTCCCGGATCAAGTCGATCATCGACGAGCTGAACGGCGAGAAGATCGACATCATCCGCTGGAACGACTCCCTCGAGGTCCTCGTCCAGAACGCCCTCAAGCCCGCCGTGATCAACATCGACAACATCTTCCCCGACGAGGCGACGAAGACGGTCACCGTCATCGTCGACGAGGACCAGCAGTCCCTCGCGATCGGCAAGGGGGGGCGCAACGTCCGGCTCGCCAGCCGTCTCGCCGGGTGGGACATCGAGATCAAGACGCGGGCGGAGTTCGAGACGGACGAGCTCGCCCGCCGGACGGGGGGCGTTCCCGCGGAGGCTCCCCCGTCCTCGCCGGAGTCCGCGGAGATCTCCCCCGCGAGCCCGGAGGCCGCCGAGGCGAGCGAGGCCCCGGAATCCGTGGTCGAGGAGTCGCCGGGGGCCGAGCCGGCCCCGCTCGAGGAGCCCGGGAGCGCGCAGGCCGGATCGCCGGCCGACGAAGCGCGGCCGGTCGTCTAGGGTCCCGGAGGCACAGGGCGCCCGCCATTGAAGAAGACCCGCATCAGCGAGCTCGCGAAGCGCTTCGGCATGAAGCCCGCCGATCTCACGAAGAAGCTCCGGGAGATCGGCTTCGAGAAGGCCCGCTCGCCGAACTCCGTCCTCGACGACTCCGAGCTCCTCGAGGTCGAGGCCCGGCTCGAGGCCTACGGGGTCATCCCGGAGAAGGCCGAGGAGCCCGCGGAGCCGGGGCTCGCCCCCCTCAAGCGCCGGGCGAAGAAGGCGGAGCCCGTCGACGAGGTCCGGGAGCCGGTCGCTCCCTCCCTCGAGGCCGTCCCCGCGCCGGAGGTCGAGGCCCCTCCGCCTCCGCCCCCCGCGCCCGAGCCCGAGCCGGAACCGTCGGTCCTCGCCCCGGCGGCCGAAGCGACCGAGGCGGAGCCCGCCGCCCCGTTCGAGCCCCCTCCCGAGGAGGCCGAGCTTCCCGAGGTCGCCGCCGCCGCCGGAGCCCCCCTCGTCGCGATCGCTCCTCCGCCGGTCGCCCCTCCGGTCCTCCCCCCCGCTCCGCTCGAGGTCGCCCCCGCCTCGCCCGCTCCGATCCCTGTCGCGGCCTCCGCCGCGCCTCCGGCTCCGGCCCCGCCTGCCCCGGCGCCTGCCGCCCCGGCCGCCGCGCCCGCTCCCGGCGCCCCCGCTCCCTCCGCGACTCCGCGGCCGACGGGACCCCCGCGCCGGGGCCCGAAGATCCTCGGCAAGATCGACCTCGCCGCGATCGGTCGACCCTCCACGCCCCCGGGCGCCGCGAAGGGGTCGGAGCCCCACCCGACGCTCCACCACGACCGGTCCCGCGCACTCGCCCGGGGCGACTTCGCCTCCCGGGGGACGCTCACGGGGGCGCAGCTGAAGGAGCGCGAGGAGTACCGCCGCCAGCGCCAGCGCGAGGCGCGCCGCGGCGGCCCCCCCGGTCGGGGCGGCCCGGGCAGGGAGGGGCCGGGCGGAATGGGCCGCAGCGCCCCCTCCGCCCCCGAGCGACCGACGAAGGTCCAGCTCGAGGCCCCGATCACGGTCCGCACCCTCTCCTCCGCCCTCGGCGTCAAGATCCCCGACCTGATGCGGGTCCTCTTCAACCTCCTCGGCTTCGGGAAGGTGACGATCAACTCCGTGATCGAGGAGGAGACGGCCGCGCTCGCGGCGAGCGAGTTCAGGTGCGAGATCGAGATGAAGGTCGTCGCCGACGTCGAGTCGGACTTCGCCTCGGCGATCGCGAAGTCCCGCGCGGCGGCGACGGGGGAGAAGGTGACGCGCCCCCCGGTCATCGCGCTCCTCGGCCACGTCGACCACGGCAAGACCTCGCTGCTCGACGCGATCCGCAAGTCGAACATCGCCGCCGGGGAGGCCGGAGGGATCACCCAGCGGATCGGCGCCTACCAGGTGACGACCCCCTCGGGGCACACGATCACCGTGATCGACACCCCCGGCCACAAGGCCTTCACCGCGATGCGCGCCCGGGGCGCGCGCGCGACCGACATCGTCGTCCTCGTCGTCGCGGCCGACGACGGGGTGATGCCGCAGACGCAGGAGGCGATCGACCACGCGCGGGCGGCGAAGGCCCCCATCGTCGTCGCCCTCAACAAGATCGACCGGCCCGAGGCGAACGGGATCCGGGTGAAGAACCAGCTCGCGACGCTCGAGCTGATCCCGGAGGAGTACGGGGGGCACACGGGGATCGTCGAGACGGCGGCGACGAACGGCCGCGGCGTGCTCGAGCTCCTCGAGCGCGTCGCGCTCGAGGCGGAGGTGATGGACCTCAAGGGGAACCCCGAGGAGAGCGCCACGGGGGTCGTCCTCGAGGCGAGCGTCGACGAGGGGAAGGGGATCGTCGCCCACGTCCTCGTCCGGGACGGCACCCTGCAGCGGGGCGACGTCTTCGTCGCGGGGGCGGGCTACGGGCGCGTCCGGTCCCTCTCGAACGACCGGGGGGAGGAGCTCGAGCGCGCGGGCCCCTCGACCCCCGTCGAGGTGACGGGGCTCCTCGCCCTCCCCGAGGCGGGGGACCGCTTCCACGTCGTCGCCGATCTCGCCCAGGCGCGAGAGGTCGGGGAGGAGCGCGGCAAGAAGGCGCGCGCCCTCCAGCGGCTCGATCGGCCCCAGGTCACCCTGGAGACCCTCTCGGCGGCGCTCGCCGCCGGCGAGGCGAAGGAGATCGCGATCGTCCTCAAGGCGGACGTGCTCGGCTCCCTCGAGGCCCTGAAGAAGGAGCTCCCCGCCCTCTCGGTCCCCGAGGTCGACGTGAAGGTCCTCCGCACCGGGATCGGGGGGATCACGGAGTCCGACGTCCTCCTCGCCGAGACCTCGAAAGGGGTCGTCCTCGGCTTCAACGTCGCCGCCGACGAAAAGGCGCGCGCCGCCGCGGAGCAGCACGGCGTCGAGATCCGGACCTACCGGGTCATCTACGAGCTCCTCGACGAGGTCCGGAAGGCGATGGAGGGGCTCCTCGCCCCGGTCGAGCGGGAGCAGATCACGGGACACCTCGAGATCCGGAAGGTCTTCTACTTCTCGAAGATCGGGAACATCGCGGGCTGCCACTGCACGGACGGCTCCGTCGCCCGTATCGCGCCGATCCGCCTGATCCGCGACGGGCGGGTCATCTTCACGGGCAAGCTCGCCAGCCTGAAGCGGGTCAAGGAGGACGTCCGCGAGGTGAAGGAGGGCTTCGAGTGCGGCGCGAAGATCGAGGGGTACGACGACATCAAGGAGGGGGACCGGATCGAGTCCTTCCAGGTCGTGCGCGAGCGCCGCGTCCTCGCCCCGGCCGGCGCCTCGGGCGGCGAGGGGACCTCCCGGGCGACCGCGAAGGCCGCGCCTTCCGGCTAGCCCCTCCCCGAACCGGCCGCGCCGTGAACGTCGCCGTCCTCCAGTTCCGGCTGCGCATCGACGGCTGTGGCTCGCTCAAGGAGAAGCGCCGCATCGTGAAGTCCCTCAAGGACCGGGCCCGGCAGCGCTTCAACGTCTCGATCGCCGAGGTCGACGACCACGACATCTGGGGGAGCGCCGTGCTCGGCGCCTCCAGCGTCGGCGTCGACGCGGGCTCCGCGGAGGGGTCCCTGCGCGCCCTCCTCAAGTTCGTCGAGGAGTACCGCGACGCCTCCCTCGAGGACCACCAGCTGGAGATCCTGTGAACCCGATCCGGCTCGCCCAGTGCTCCTCCCGGATCCAGGAGCGCCTGGCCGAGGTCCTCGCCTACGAGATGAAGGACCCGCGCGCGCGCTTCGTCACCGTCACCCGGACCAAGCTCGCGAAGGACCTCACCCAGTGCGTGGTCTTCTACTCCGTCCTCGGCGACGAGAAGGACCGCTCCCTCGTCGAGCACATGCTCGAGCACGCCAAGGGCTTCCTCGAGCGCCAGGTCCGCGCCGTCCTCGCCACCCGCGTCTCTCCTCACCTCTTCTTCAAGTACGACGAGTCGATCGAGGGAGCGATCCGGCTCGGGCAGAAGATCGACGAGGTGGTCGCCGCCGACCGCGAGCGGGCCGCCGCCCTGGGCCGCGAGCCGGGGGTCGCGCCCGAGGGCTCCGAGGAGGAGGAGGAGCCCGCCGAGCCCGAGCCCGTCGAGAAACCGCCTCCTCGCCCGCCGCGGAAGCGCTCGCGGCGGGCCTGACGGGGTCCGCCCGAACTCCCCGACCGCGGGCCCCCCGCACGACCTTTCCCGTTCCCGCGAGTTGCGGCAGGGCCCTACTGCTCGTCGAGAACGACCCCGGGTCCGAGAGTCCGCCCCGGTCGTCCGGGCGCCTCTCGCCTCAGCCCCGGCCTCCCGAGCTGGGGGGTCGAACGCCTCCTCGCCGGACGCCACGTCCCAACCTCCGGAATCTGCCGGCTAGGTTGACGTCGCGACTACCGGCAGTACCGTACCGGCATGAGGGGTTCCGAGGCGCCGGAAGGCCGCAAGAGGGTCGAGGTCCGTCTCGACCCGGCGTCCTACTCCCGTCTCGAGGAACTCGCCTCCTGGCGGAGGGCGCCGCTCGCCCAGGTCGTGCGAGAAGCCGTCGACCACCTCTACGGCGAACTCGAGAAGGAGAAGAGGCTGAAGGCCGTGGAGCAGATCCAGTCCGTCCACGTCCCGGCCCCACCCCCTGCCCAGCTGAAGCGGGAGATCCTGAGGGGCCTCTATGGAGACGAGCGCTGTCTTCTTGGACGCCAACGTCCCGATCTACGCCGGAGGAAGGGAGGGAGTTCTTCGCGACGCCTGCGGGCTCGTCCTCCGCGCCGTCGCCGACGGGAGGGTTGACGCCT
>JAKEFM010000355.1 GCA_022616055.1 Planctomycetota bacterium | reverse complement strand
CTTGTAGGTCGGACCCCTGATGTGGCTGCCGATGCCCAGCACGGTCTGGAAGGCCGCCCTGCCCGTGGGGGCTTCCTGAGTACGGTGGATAAGCATCTTCCAGATTCCGTAGGGGCCTGGAAAGATCGAGGCGGGAGCCGCTCCCGGGCAGGACCCGGAGCGCTACTTCGGCGCCCCGCGCGGCAGGAACCGAGCGACCAGGACCCGGCGGGTCCCCTCCCGGTCCTCGCGGACCTCGACGTCCGAGCCCTGGATCGTGAGCCCGGCGGAGGAGAGGCCGACCTCGCCGCGACCGACGGGGCCTGGCTCGCCGGAGAGAGAAACGTCGCGGCCGTCGATCGTCAGACGGAAGGCCTTGAGACTTAGGGCCGCCCGGTAGACGGAGCGCGGGGCGTCGGCGAGGACGGGCCGCTCGAAGGAGGCCGAGCCCCGGCCGGGGAACCGCAGCCGCAGGACGCGGCCGTGGAACATCCGGTCCCCGTCGAGGCGGCGGAGGCTCGGGGGGTCGACGAAGATCGGCTCGGTCTGTCCGGCCCCGGCCGCCTCGAGGACGACGAGAGCGTCCTCCTTGGCGAGGTGGATCTCGGCCTCGCGGCCGCGCTTCTCCGCGACCTCGCGGGCGGAGCGGGTCTCGCTCACGAGGACCGTGTCGAAGGAGTACTCCTCCCTCGCCGCCCGGGCGAGGGCCGGAGCCGAGGCGGGATCGAACTTCAGCGCCTCGGCGAGGAGCCGGGAGGGAGGCGCGGGCCGGGAGAGGGCCGCGTCCTTCCAGCCGGGGGAGAACCGGTCGAGGAGGAGCCCCTGCGCGGCGCCGGTCAGGTAGAGGCGGGCGCGCGAGCGGTCGGGCAGGACGCCCGGCGAGAAGAGCTCGGCGAAGCGCCGGGCGAGGTAGTCCGCCGTCGCCGGATAGCGGGTGAAGCTGGGCTCCGAGGCCGCGAGGAGGGGTCCCGGTCCGAGGCCGCGCTCCCCGGCGAGGAGGATCGAGCGGGTCTCGGCGTAGGTCGCGAGCCCCTCGTTCCACTCGACTCCCTCCTCCCAGGCGGCGAGGCGCGGGCCGAGGACCTGGCTCCTCTCGCTCCGCAGGGCGAGGAAGCGCAGGGCGCGTTCCCGGGTGCGGGCCTCGTCGGTCTCCCCGAGCGCGTCGCGGAGGCAGGCGGCCTCGAGGACGGCGAGGGCGAGCAGGCGCGGGTCGAGGTCGGGGAACTCCGCCCCGTCGAGGGGGTTCTCGGCCCCCGACTTCGGCGCGGCCCGCTGCGCGAAATTGTGGAAGGCCTCGTGGAAGAGGACCCCGATCGAGTCCTCCGGAGGCGAGGGGGGCTCGAACCCCCGCGCCTCGAGGGTGGAGAAGAGGAGGCCGTCGATCTTCAGGGTCGCGTTCGACCGCATCTCGGCCGTCGCCGGGGCGTAGAGGATGGGGGGAGGGGGAGCCCCCCCGGGGAGGGCGAGCTCCCGGAAGGCGTGGGGGGGCTTCGGGTGTCCGGAGACGTAGGCGACCCCCCCGGGACGGAAGACGGCGATCGGCAGGCCCCGGGCATCGAAGCCCGGCCAGAGCGCGTCGCGGAGGCGCGGGGCGAGGAGGAGCGCCTCGGCGAACCGGGAGAGCACCACGCGGTCTCCCTCGGGGACGGGGAAGGGCTCGTGGGAATGCCCCGCGTGGTCGCCGGGCTGCTGCCGGAGCCCGGGGAGGAGGGAGGCGAGACCGAGGAGGACCCCTCTCACGGGGCCGTCAGAAGATCGCGTAGACGAACGGCGCGATCGCGCCCGGTTCCGTCAGGACGACGAGGAGGGCGAGGCCGCCGATGACGATCACGATCGGCGCGACCCACCAGATCCAGTTCTCGCGGAGGAATCGGAGGAACGACATCGGCGGGATCTCCGGGATCGACCTTCCTAGAAGAGGGTGTAGATGAAGGGGGCGACGAGGGGGCTCGAGGCGGCGACCACGAGGAGGGTCCCGATCGAGACCATCACGACCAGCAAGGGAAGCATATACCAGTGGCCGCGGCGGCTGAACGAGCCGAGGAGCTCCGCGGTCGTCCCGAGGCGCCCGGCGGCCTTCCAGAGGACGAAGCCGAGGAGGGCGGCGACGAAAGCCGCGGGGAGCCACGGGACGGCCGCCGCCGCGCGCGAGACGCCGAAGATGATGCCGCTGACGAGCGCGAGGAAGAGGGCGGTCTTGACCGGGGCGAGGAGGGTCGGCTCGTCCTTGTAGGAGACGGCGTAGCCGACGGTGAGGAGGAGCCACGCGAGGCCGAGGACGTAGGGCCAGACGGGCTTCCGCGCGGGAGGATGGGAGAAGAGTTCGACCAAGGCGGGAGGGGCGGGCGCGCGGGAGACCTGCAGGCGCGAGAGGATCCCGAACTCCTCGAGCCGGTCGTAGAGGGCCCCGGCGAGGGCCCGGTTCCCCGCGGGGGTGAGGTGCCAGTCCTTCTCGTAGTAGAGGCGATGGCCCTTCGACGCGCGCGCGCGCAGCTCGTTCACCGGGTTCACCCCGAGCATCCCCGCGGCGGCGCAGCTCTCGAGGAACCGCCGGGAGGCGCGGTTGGGGTCGTAGACGTCCGCGGTGAGGCCGTTCACGCTCTCGAAGACCCGCCGCGCGTCCTCGTGGACCTGGATCTTGTGCGGGATCGAGACGCCGACGGCGCGGACCCCCTTCGACCGGGCGGCGTCGGCGAAGATCCGGACGGCGGCGTCGACCCTGCGCCATGCGGCGGCGATGAAGGGGGGCTCCTCCTTGAGGAAGACCCCCTCCTCCTTCGGGATCGCCTTCGAGCGGCCGGCAGGGGCGAAGGTCGGGGTGGGGGAGCGCAGCGCCCCGATCAGCTTGCCGAGAGCGGTGCGCGTCGCGAACCACGACTCGCGGCCCGGGTCGGAAAGAGGGAGGTTCGTCGGGACGCCGTTCTCGCCGAGGAGGGGCTTCGGGTAGCGGAGGTAGGACCCCTCGCCGGACCAGAAGACGTCGTTCGGGTAGAAGCAGAGGATCGCGAGGTCGGGGGCGTAGCGCAGCCCCTCGTCGCGGAACCAGAGCGCCTCCTGGTCGGTCGAGTACCCCTCCGTCCCGCCGTTCACGACGGAGAGGTTGCGCCCCTCCGAGCGCAGCCGCGCCGCGAGGATCTCGAGGAAGAGGTCCCTCTCCTCGACCGTGTAGCCGAGGCAGAAGGAGTCGCCGGCGAAGACGATCCGCGTCTCGCCGTCGGCCTTCTCGAAGGGGACGATCGGCCCGCGCAGCCCGCGCTCGTTGATCGCGAAGGTGACGTCGAACTCCGAGGTCTCCTTCCTCGACGTCTTCCCCGGCTCCTTCTCCCAGCCGAGCGTCGGGTGGAACCGGTTGATCCGCGGCTGCGGGGCGCGCCCGGCCATCCGCAGGCCCCCCTCGAGGACGAGGAGGAGGAGGGCGACCCCGACGAGGAGGGCGGCGAGCGGCTTCACGACCTCGCGCCGTCCTTCCAAACGAGGGTGTTCCTTAGGACGAGGAGGTCCATCCCCGAGCGCATGAAGGTCCGGTAGGCGTTCTCGGGGGTGGTCACGATCGGCTCCCCCTTCAGGTTGAAGGAGGTGTTGAGGAGGACGGGGACGCCCGTCGCCTGGCCGAAGCGGGAAATCAATCGGTGGTAGCGCGGGGAAGTGTCCGGACGGACGGCCTGGAGGCGCCCGGTCCCGTCGACGTGGGTGATCGCAGGGATGACGTCCCGCTTGCTCTCGCGGACCGGCACGACGTAGAGCATGAAGCGGGCGGGATAGTGCTTGGCCGGCTCCTAGAGGTCGAAGTACTCGTGCGCGTTCTCGACGAGGACGGAGGGGGCGAAGGGGCGGAACGCCTCGCGGAACTTGATCTTCGCGTTGACGACGTCCTTCATCTCCGCCCGCCGCGGGTCGCCCAGGATCGATCTAGCCCCGAGGGCGCGCGGGCCCCACTCGAAGCGGCCGTCGTACCAGCCGATGACCTCCCCCTTGAGGAGGGTGTCGACGGCGCGGTCGATCGCCTGCTCGTCGCTCGCGCAGCGCACGTGCGGGATCCCCTCGCGCTTGAGGAAGTCGAGGATCGCGTCCTCCCCGTACTCCTTCCCCCAGTAGGCGTGCTCCATCACGAACCGCCTCGGCTGGCCGAGGAGGGCATGGGTCGCCCAGAGGGCGGCGCCGACCGCGCCCCCGTCATCCCCGGCGGCGGGCTGGACGTAGATCTCCTTGAAGGGGGTCGCCCGGCGGATCTTGTCGTTCGCGACGCAGTTGAGCGCGCACCCTCCCGCCATCGCGAGGCGCTTCAGGCCCGTCTCGCGGTGGAGGTGGTTCGCCATCGCGATCAGGATCTCCTCCGTCACCGCCTGGATGGAGGCGGCGACGTCGGCGTAGTAGGGGTCGAGGGTCTTGTCGACCTGCGCGAGGTCCCGGACGGGCCCGAAGAGGTCGGTGAACTTGCGCGACAGCGTCGAGTCCGGCGACCAGTGGTAGGAGAAGTAGGACATGTCGTGCCAGATCGAGCCGTCGCCCGCGATCTTCACGACCTCCTTCACCTTGTCGACGTACCTCGGCTTCCCGTAGGGAGCCATCCCCATCAGCTTGTATTCCCCCTCGTTCACCTCGAATCCGCAGAAGGCGGTGAAGGCGGAGTAGAGGAGGCCGACGGAGTGGGGGAAGCGCATCTCCCGGTCGATCCGGATCGTCGAGCCCTTGCCCACCCCCATCGTCGCCGTCGACCACTCGCCGGCGCCGTCCACCGTGAGGATCGCCGCCTCCTCGAAGGGGGAGCAGTAGAAGGCGGAGGCCGCGTGGGACATGTGGTGGTCGGCGAAGAGGATCCGCTTCCTCTCGACCTTGAGGCGCTCGCGGATCAGGTCCTTCACCCAGAGCTTGTCCGTGAGCCAGGTGAGCATCGACTCGCGGAAGACCTTCCAGGACCTCGGGAAGGTCTGGAGCGCGGAGAGGAGGATGCGCTCGAACTTGACGAAGGGCTTCTCGTAGAAGACGACGTAGTCGAGGTCGGCCGCGGTGACCCCGGCCTCCCGGAGGCAGAACTCGACGGCGAGGGCGGGGAAGCCGTGGTCGTGCTTCAGGCGGCTGAAGCGCTCCTCCGCCGCCGCGGCGAGAAGGACGCCGTCCTTGACGATCGCCGCCGCCGAGTCGTGGTAGAAGAACGAGAGGCCGAGGACGTGCACGGTTCAGCCCTGAGCGCGCGCCCGGTCGACGGAGTCGTTGCGGGAGGCCCAAGGACTCCAGGTGCTCGGCGCCTTGCCGACCCGCAGCGGGTCGGCGAAGAGCCGGAAGATCAGGCCGACGGGAGCGAGGAGGACGGCGTAGAGGGCCGTGAGGATCGTCCGCGAGATCAGGTGCCCGATCCGCTCAAGCGTGAAGCGGGGGCTCCAAGGGTTCACCTCGCGGACCGGCGCTCGGGCGGCCACGGGTCCCTACCGGTTCTGGACGGTCCAGGAGTAGCCGAACGCGTCCCACGGGGCCCGCTCCTCGTCGGGGTCCTTCGGGTCGTACTTCTCCGACACGAAGTAGAGGAGGCCCGCCGGCTCGGTCCCGACGGGGGTCATCCCGTGCCACACTCCGGGGGGGATCGAGAGGACGACCGGACGACGCTCCCCGAGGTAGTGGGTGGTCGCCTTCTTCGTCTCGGGGTCGTAGAGCCCGATGCGGGCGTTCCCGTGGAGGACGCACCAGTGATCCCACTGCCGGCGGTGGCGGTGCCAGGCCTTGACCACCCCCGGGTAGACGATCGAGTAGTTGATCTGCCCCTTCTCGACCATCGGGAAGACGTCGAAGAGGCCCCAGCCTCGCTCGTCGCAGTGGTTTTCCATGGGGGGGAGTCCGCGGGGGGCCTGGGGCCCGGGCCCGTGGCCATGGGCCCGTGGTCCCGCTACCGCCCCGGTCGCCGCGCTGGACCGGGGAGGAAGTCTACTCCGCGCCGAGAGGCGAGGACAACGCGGGGAGAGCCCTCGCCCGTAGAATCCCCCCCCCTCCGGCCGTGCTCGATTCCACCGCCATCTCCCTCCGCCACTTCGAGGTCTTCGTCGCGGTGGCGGAGACGGGCTCCTTCTCGCGGGCCGCCGAGCGATTGCGCCTCGCGCAGCCGACGGTGAGCGGGCATGTCGCCTCCCTCGAGAGGCTCTTCGGCCTCCGGCTCTTCGACCGGGAGCCGACCGTGCAGGCGACCCCCGCCGGCCGCGCCCTCCTCCAGCGCGCGCGGGAGGCGCTGGCCGCCCGCGAGCGGGGGATCGTCGAGGCCCTCGCCGCCGCCGGGACCGTCGCCGGCGACCTCGACCTCGCGGGGAGCAACGTCCCCTCGACCTACCTCCTCCCCCCGATCCTGGCGGGCTTCCTCGCCTCCCACCCCGGCGTCCGCGTCCGCCTCTGGTCCGGCGATTCCGGCGAGGCGATCGAGCGGGTGGCGACGGGCGCGGCCGAGGTCGGCGCCGTCGGGCGTCGCCCCGACGACGACGGGCTCGCCGCGGTCCCCTTCGACGAGGACCGGGTCGTCCTGCTCGCGCCCGCCTCCCACCCCCTCGCGCGCCACGGCACCCTCAAGGCCTCCGACCTGAAGGGGGCGGCCTTCGTCCTCCGCGAGGCGGGCTCCGGGACCGGCCGGGCGGCGGAGAACGCCCTCCGGAAGCTCGACCTCGAGTTCGGCCGCGACCTCCATGTCTGCTGCGAGGTCGCCTCGGGCGAGGCGGTGCGCGAGGCGGTGGCGGCGGGGATCGGTCTCGCCTTCGTCTCCGACCGGGCGGTGGGGAAGGAGGACAGCCGGATCCGGATCCTCCAGGTCCGGGGGCTCTCCATCCGCCGGAGCTTCTTCCTCGTCCACTCGCAGGACCGCACCCTCTCGCCCGCCGCCGAAGCCTTCCTCGCAGCGGCGAAAGGGCGGAGGGAACGACCGTAGGCGCGGCCGGCGGTCGGCTTCCGACCCTCGCGCTCCTCGCCCTCGCCGTGGGGCCCTACCTCCCCCTGCGGCGCCTCCCCTTCCTCTCCGACGACTACCACGCCGTCGCGCACGCCTCCCGCGGCTGGCAATCCCTCCGCGCCGACCTCACCGGTCCTCAATTCGGGGCTGGGACGATCCGCTTCTACCGGCCCGTCGTCAGCGCGAGCCTGTCCGCCAACCACGCCCTCTCGGGCCTCGACCCGGAGGGCTACCGCTGGACGAACCTCGCTGCCCACGCCGGCTCGGTCCTCCTCCTCCGCTCCATCGCCCTAGGTCTCGGCCTCCCTCCGGGCCCCGCTCTCGCCTCCGCCGCCGCGTTCGCCGTCTTCCCGTACGGCCCGGGGGCGGTCGCCTGGGTGATCGGCCGGGTCGACTCCTTCGCGGCCTTCTTCGCCCTCGCTTCCCTCCTCCTCCACCTCCGCGCGCGTCGCTCCGGCCGCACCTTTTCCCCCGGCTCCCTCGCCTTCGCCGCGCTCGCGCTCGGGTCGAAGGAGGTCGCGGTCGCCCTCCCTTTCCTCCTCCTCGTCTTCGAGCGCCTGCGCCCCGCGGGAAGCCTGCGCTCCACCCTTCCAGCCTTCGGCCTCCTCGCGGCCTACCTCGCCGTTCGAAGGATCGCGATCGGGGCATGGGTGGGGGGGTACCCGATCGAGATCTCCCTCCGGTCGGCGGGAGAGGCCGCGATCGGCGCGATCGAGGGGATGGGCCGCACGCTCTGCGCGTTCCCGGGCGTGCCGGCGTCCGTGGCCTGCCTCATCGGCCTGGCCGTGATCGGGATCGCCTTCCGCGTGAACCCGAAAGTCGCCGCGTTCGGCTGCGCGACGTGGCTCCTCTTCTCCCTCCCAGCCTGGGCCACCCTCCGGGAGCTCCAGGTCCGGCCGAACCTCCGCAACTTCTACCTCCCGAACGCGGGGCTCGCGCTCCTGCTCGGCTGCGTTTCCGGCTGGACGGTGCGCGGGGCGGGGATCCCCCTGTTCGGTGGTGCATTCCTGGCGATGGGCGGGGGGCTCCTCCTCTCCGTGAACGATCATCGAGCCGCGGGCGCGGAGGTCGCGGCGATCCGCGAAGGCGTCGCGCGGGAGGCGGCGAGGTGCGAGAGCGTCCCCGTCTTCGTTTCCGACGTCCCCCGGGCCCGCGGGACCGCATACCTATTCAACTGGGGGTTCGGGTCGGCGATGGAGGCCCCCTTCCGCCTGGACGGCCCGAGGGTCCTCCTCCTGCGCCCCCAGTTCCAGCAGGTTCCCACGCGGGAGTCCCTCGTCCTCGCCCCGGCCGGGCGCTGCCACCTCGAGGTGCGCCCGGACGGCTCGGTCGGGAGGGTCCCGCAAAGCCGGCCTCTCCCCCGCCTGGCCGTGTCGAGCCCGGGGTTCGGTCCCGTCCTCACGGTGGCCGACCTCCAGGCGGCGCTCGACGGCCCCGACATCCCGATCGAGTTCGACCCCGCTTCGGCCGGGCCCGTCCACGCCACCCTCTTCACGAGCCTCGGATGCAACGAGGCCGAGCTGCCGCCCCCTCCCGTCGGCCTCGTGCGGGGGCTCCTCGAAGCGGAGATCAAGCCAGGGTCCGCCCTCGCCGAGGTGGCGGTCCAGGCCTTCGACGCGGGGGACCGGGCGTTCCTCGTCCACTTCCGTGCCGCCTGCGCGGAAGGGAACCGGGAGAGCGACCTCCTCGAACTCCGGTTCGCGGAAGACGTTGCGCGGGCATTCCGCGACTTGTACCTGCGGTGACTCGCGAGCCGTGTAACCGCCGCCGTCTCTTCTCATGGAGAGATGATGGGAGCCTCCCTACTCGCCTGTGCGGTCGCCGGCATCGCCGTCCTCGTCCGGGGCGAGGGGACGGAGCCGCGAGGCGTGCGCCTCGGGATCCCCTACGCTCCGGGCGAGGCGAAGGGGAGAGAGGGGGGCCGCCTCCTCGACCGCACGGGGCTGCTCCTCCCCGCCGCCATCCAGGTCACCGAGCGGTGGAGCGACGGCTCGCCCCGCTGGATCGAGGTCGAGGCCGAAGCGGCTCCTGGGATCTACAGGTTCGAACCGGGACCTTCCTCCCCCGATCCCTTCGGTCTCAGGATCGGCCAGGGCAGCGAGGGAATCGGGATCGAGGGAAAGGGCTGGGCGGTCCGCCTCCCGTCCTCGGGGGACGCCCTCGCACTTCTCGAGGTACGCGAGGCCGGCCGCGCACGCGTCACGTGGACGGGCGCGGGGCGGGCCCCCGCGCGGCGGCGACTCCTCCTCGAGGCGGGGGGCGCCTTCCTCGCCGACGCGCGCGTGCAGGAGGAGCGGGAGGACGGGGTTGGGATCGAGCTGCGACTGCGCGTTCACCGGTCGCCGCCCCTGTGCGAGTTCGAACTCTGCTTCGCGAACGGGAGCGAAGCGCCCGCGGATCCGGCGGACGCGGCGATCGAGATCGCCTGGGAGGGAGGCGCGGACGGGACGCTCGCCTGCATCCGGGGGAAGGAGGTCCGCCTCCCCGAGGACACCCACCCCCTCTCGGTCTTTGCGGAGGCGGACGGATCGAGCCGACTCGAGAGGCGGGGCGTCGAGGAGGATCGGGCCGAGGGAATCCTCGGAGCGGCGCGCGGCCGCTCGCGACTGTTCATGGCCGTCCGCCGGTTCCGGGAGTCGGGGCCGGTCGAGATCGCGGCCGACGAGCCGGGGCGGCTGCGACTCGCGCTCTTTCCCGAAGAGGCCATGCCGCCGGGGACGGCGGCCGCCGTGCGCGGGGCCATCCGTTTCGCGACGGAGGGGATGGACTCCGCGAGGGCTCTCCGAGTGCTCGAGCGTCCGTCCCGTGCCTACCTCGAACCGGAGCGGTACGCCGCGGCCCGCGCTTTCGGCGCGGGGGAGCGGGGAGGGGACCGGCGCGGCGAGGCTCTCGAGCGGCGCGTCGAGGGCGCGGCGCTCGCCCTCCTGCGCGACCGCGAGATCGGGGGGAGGCACTTCGGGGACTTCCGGATCTCGACGCGCTCCTGGGGGAACCTCGAGTACGACACGCCCTACGGCCTGCTCCTCGCGTTCGTCGGGACGGGAGACGAGAGACTCCTCGAGGGGGCGGAGGAAGCGCTCTTCCACGCCAGGACCGTCGACCGCGTGCGATCCGCCTCGGAGCCGGAGTGGCGCGGCTTCCCGCACCGGCATGGCCGGGATCACCGCGGGCCGCCGGACGTCGGCCACGCGTGGGTGGAGGGGGCGGTCGGGTTCTCTCGCCTGACCGGGGACCCTGCGGCGAGGGCCTACGCGACGTCGGTGGCGGAGACGCTCGCGCTCGTGCTACGTGAGGGCTCGCACCGCGACAACGAGCGCAACGCCGGCTGGCCGCTCGTCGCGCTCGCCTGCCTGGCGGACGCGTTCCCGGGCCGGGGATTCGAGACGGCGATGGAGGAAGCCGCGGCGAGCCTCCTCGCCCGGTACCGGGAGCCGGGCCTGTTCCGGTTCGAGACGAGGGTGAGGCGCGGGACGAACGACCTGCGCGTG